>CAZWVH010000021.1:0-42657 GCA_964636945.1 uncultured Caulobacterales bacterium
GCCGGGCGTTACCCGGCGCCGTGTCTGTGTGGAGCCCGGACTTTCCTCCCCCGCGGCCTTTCAGCACTTGCGGGAGCGATCGCCTGACCGCCTGACTACGAACATAGTATAGCATGGCGCAACGGCCGGGTCATAGTCCGGCGAAGTTTGGCTGCGTTCATGATCCAAATCACACCGTCTCCCCTCGACACGAGCCCGGCTTCCACACAGCGCGTCAGCGCCATCGATCTCGTGCGCGGGCTGGTGATTGTGCTGATGGCCTTGGATCACACGCACCATTATTTCTCCAACTTCGCCTACAGCCAAACCGATCTTGATCACACCACCATTGCGCAATTCTTCACCCGCTGGATCACCCACTTTTGCGCCCCCGCGTTTATTCTGCTTGCCGGGACTGGCGCGGGGCTCGCGCGCCAACAGGACAACGATACGGGCGCACTCTCCAGATTCCTCGCCGTGCGCGGGTTTTGGCTGATCGGACTTGAACTTGTAGTGGTGCGCCTGGCTTGGTCGTTTGATCCTGGCGAGCCGGTTGTGCGCCTTGGCGTGCTCTGGGCCATCGGGGCAAGCATGATGGCGCTGGCGGCGTTGATCCACCTGCCGCGCAGGGCGATTTGGGCGCTAGCGCTGATCATGATCGCGGGTCACAATTTGCTCGATCCGCTCAGCGCCAACGACGTGCGCGATTGGGCGCGCGAGACTTGGCCGCAAATGTCGCAGACCACGGGATTGATGGGCGAGACGGTCTGGGCGTTGATCCATGATCGTGAACGGGTGCGCTTTGGAGGTTTCACACTTCATGTGCAGTATCCGCTCATCCCATGGATTGGAGTGATGGCGTTGGGATATTTGCTGGCGGGTTTGTATTCCTGGCCGGCTGAGGCGAGGCGGCGCGCCCTGCTGTGGGCGGGAGGTGCGATGGTGATGGGGTTTGTGCTCATCCGGGCGCTGAACGGCTATGGCGATCGCGCGCCGTGGGCGCCCCAGGGTTCGCTGGCTTTCACTGCACTGAGTTTCCTCGACACGTCAAAATACCCGCCCTCCCTCGCCTTTCTCCTCATGACGCTGGGGCCAGTTTTGGCGCTGCTTGCGATCAGCGAGCATTGGCGTGGGCGCGCGGCTGGATTTCTGATCACCTTTGGCCGGGCGCCGCTCTTCTTCTATTTGGTGCATTTGTACGTGATCCATGCCGGCGCGGTCATCCTCGGCGTCGTTCAGGGCTTTGGTGCAGGGCCCTTCTTCGCGTTCTATCGCGATTTTCCGGACGCTTATGGTCTCTCTCTGGTCGGCGTGTATGCCGTGTGGTCGGCGATCGTCGCCGCCCTCTACCCGCTGTGCGCCTGGTGGTCGCAGCTCAAACGCCGCCATCCCAAAGCGTGGATCAGGTTTCTGTAGCCAGCGCCTTGGCCATTTCTTGGCCCAACTGATCGCCGGACGCCCAAGCCAGCTCCACGCGCGGTCCCAGCCGCCAATCCCCGCAGGTTCCGATCTTGAACGATTGGTCCCAGCCGAAGGGGGTACCCGCGGGGCTCTCGACCTGGGCATATCGCCAGCGATGAGCTTGGACCAAAATCGGCGCATCCGCCGCAGGCATCAGTGCGCGAAAGGCGCGCTGCAAATCCTCAGCCACGTCGTCGGCCGAGCGCTCCAAATTTTCCCGCGACCATTGAGCATGGGCATGGGCCACCCAAGCGTTGGGTCCCGCGCGGCCGGGTTTGGCGTTTTGCCGCGACACCCAAGCGATTGGGCCAGGTTCAGTGATCGTCGCCGCATCAAACGGCGCGTCAAATTCACGGTCATACACCGCCAACAGTGACCAACAGGGCGCCGTGCATGCGCATTGCGCCTCTTGGGCCAAATGGTCGTTCACCGGGCGGAGCAATGGCGCGGCTTGTTCGGCGGGAACCGCGACAACCACCGCGTCAAATGGGCCGATTTCTCCATCATCCGCAATGTCGAGCAACCAGCCTGAACCCTCATGCGCGATGGTTTGCACCCGCGCATTGAGCCGTGTATTTAATCCTTGAGCTAACGCCTTGGGAAAGGCGTTCATCGCCGGTGCGCCCACATATCTAGCGTCGGCATTTGGGTCTGGCTTTCCCGCAATCGCCGTGGTCCATCCGACCACGTCCCCAGCGCTTATGCGCGCCTCGACGACCGCTTTGAAGGCTAGATCGCGCGCGGTGAAATACTGTGCGCCATGGTCCAGCCGCGCTTCGCCCAAGGGCGTGGCCATGCGGCGCGTCGCCATGCGTCCGCCCATGCCTCGGCTTTTCTCGAAAACCCTCACAGCATTGCCGGCCCCAACGAGCTGACGCGCACAGGCGATACCCGCGATTCCCCCACCAATCACCGCAATTTTCGCGTGAGTCATGATGAAACTCCTCAAACTGCGCAGCGATGGCGCTTAAAATGGCAGCGCGTCCTGATTGGATGGCCGGCGTTTGGCGCGCTTGCGGGCGGACGGCGGCAAACCGCTTTTGCGGCTGCCATGGCGTGTCTGAATGGCGTTGGCTTCCTCGCGAAATGCGTCCGAACGCCGGACGGCGTAAATCGCCTCGCGGGCAGCTTTGGCAGCGTCAATATGATCAACAATGCGTTCGGGATAGTCCTTGCCGAGAAAACAACCGGCGTCGTCTTGGTCAAGTGGGCTCATCCGCCAAGGTTCGTGCGCATAGGCTGTGGGAACATTGGCCAGTTCGGGGACCCACTGGCGGATAAACACGCCATCGGGATCCTGATCATAAGACTGCTTGACCGGATTGTAGATCCGCACAGTGTTGATGCCGGTCGTGCCGCTCTGCATTTGGATTTGGTTCCAGTGAATGCCGGCCTCGTAGTCGACGAATTGGCGCGCCAAATGCAGGCCCGGTTCGCGCCAATGCAACCACAAATGATAAGACGAAAACGCAGTCAGCATGGCGCGCATGCGAAAATTGATCCAACCCGTGGCGCTCAGATAACGCATGCACGCGTCAATGAAGGGAAATCCCGTCTGCCCGCTCGCCCAAGCCTCATAGTGGCGGTCATCAAAGTGATCCTCGCGCAGACCGTCATAGCCTGAATGCACATTGCTGAACTCGTGCTGGGGCGCGCTTTCCAATTTTTGCATGAAGTGGCAATGCCAATGCAGCCGGCCGATAAAGGCGTTCAGGTCACCGCGCAGAGTCTTCGCCTGAGGCTCTGGTTGATCGCGCAGATCCTTCAGCCGCTCCAGTGACGCCTGATACACCTCGCGCATGGACACCGCTCCAAGCGCCAAAAAGGGCGAAAGACGCGAGCATTTCTCCTCGCCGGTCAGTGGGCTGGACATGCCTTTGCGATAACCAAGCGCCCGCTCCACCAGAAAGCTATCTAGGATGGAGAGCGCCTGCGTTCGCCCACCGCTCTGACGCTGAGGGCAATGGTCGCTCATCATGGAGCCAATGGGGCGTTCAGGTATGTCGCCGGGATCGATCCCGTCCACTTGCTGAATTTGATCGGGCGCCGGTGTCGTCGGCTCGGCCATGAACCGGTCCCACTGGCCAGCCCAACCTGCGCGTGACTGCAATCCTCGGATCACGCCAAACTGGGGGAGCTCGATCCACTCAATGCCCGCTTCGCGCGCCCACGCTGCGACTTTTTTGTCCCGTGCGTAGGTCCAGCCATTGCCGGTCTCTTCGTGGGACCAGAGTTGAGTAACGCCATAGGTTCGGTGGAGCTCTCGCACAACATCCACCACGTCGCCGGTGCGCACAATCAAGTCAGCGCCGCGGCGACGAAGAGCATTCCTCAATTCAAGGAGGCATTCGCGCGTGAACAACCATTGGCGCTCGCTCGTGTCAGGTTGGCGCCACAAATCCGGTTCGATCACATACAGCGGAAGGACTGACCGGCCGGACTGAACGGCGCGCGCCAGCGGGCGATGATCCTCGATCCGCAAATCGCGTTTAAACCAAACAATGTTCATGGAGTTAACCGCACGCTCCGTAGTCTTCCAAGGAGCTAGACGTCACCGGGCCAATGTCCAACCGCCATGCTAAGCAGAGTCGATGGGCGCGGCGTGTTGGTATGTGATCCCCGCCTGCTGCGCGCGATGCGCAAGCCGGCGCGCCTTGAAGAATACCGCATCCAGAACGCGCTCATGCCCCGCTGTCCAAACGCCGCCGTCAAACCGATCATCGGGCAGCGCCGCAAACCGACGCTGAAAGGCGGAGATCACGTCGCGCGTGCGGTCATCATAGCCGCCCGACACCGCCAGCCCATAGCCAAGCGCGCTCAACCGACGCTGGAGTCGCCGCACAGTGTCGCCGGCCGCGCCGGCGCGCATGTTGATGCGTTGGTCGCTGGGTTCAGGCGTCAGGGTGACACTCAGCGCCAAATTGCGCTCGCCTAGTTCTGACCAAGGGAAATGTTCGCCGGGGTCAGACTTGCGTCCTGGCGCCACGTCGCTGTGGCCCACCACACGCCATGGGGGGATGGACCAGCGCTCCACAATTTCTGCGACGAGTTCAACCACTGCCCTCATTTGGGCCGCGGGATAGTCCGGGAGCCCGCCATCTTCATTGCGATAGTCGTGACCGCCATTGGCGATCTCGATGCCGATCGAGCGGTGATTAATATCGGTCGCTCCCGCCCATTGCGCCACGCCCGCATGCCAAGCGCGTTGGTCCTCATTTACCAATTTATGCACGCGCCCTGGTTCGGTGACGAGATAGTGGGCGCTCACTCGGCCGAGCAAATCGCTGTCCAGGGCGTCGAGATGCGCGGCGGGAATGTCGGCGCGATAGGCCTCGCGCTTTGGCGCAGGATCGCACAGTCTTCGCAACGCCGCCTCAGCAGAGCGCATGCCCGTGTAATGGAGCACCACCAAGTCTATGGACTGTCCATTGCGGGAATCAAAGTTTGGCGAAGGAGACTCAATGGCGTGCATGGGTGGGATCCTGCTCGACGTTGGACCGGGAGGCAAACAATCGTCGCGCCATGTTTGCTGGAGTGACAATAGCCAGCGCGCCGCCGATTGTTACGGCGCCACCGACAATGAGACGCCAGCTGAACGGTTCGCCCAAGACGGCGACGCCGCTGACCACACCCCAAAGCGGCGCGAAAAGCATCAAGGGCGCGATCAAAGACGCGTCATGCCTGCGCATCAACAGGTAGAACCCGCCTTGGCCCAGTAGTGACGCCATGATGACGACATAAGCCAGCGCGGCGTAGAAACCCCAACCTCCCGCCTGCAGGGCCTCTGTTTGTCCCTGCTCGAGGAATGCCGACACCACAAACAATGGCGGAGCAGACAAGAGACCCGTCCACGCTTGCATCCGCATCGGCCCCATGGGCCCAAGCCGCTTAATTGCGATCGAACCCAAGGCGATTGCGCCAGTGGCCGCGACAACGAACAACAGGCCAAGGGAAATTGTGAACGTGTCCGGATCGAAAACGACGAATGTCACCCCCAAGAACGCGGCCGCCGCTCCCAGACCTCGCCGCCATCCCACCCGTTCTCCCAAAATCAGGACGGACAGCACCATGGTGAACGGGACAACCATCTGCATGACAACCGCGACGCTCGACGCGGGGGCCAGGGCGAGACCGGAAAACAGCAAACCGAAATGCACCGCCCCCATGAGCAACGCGACCATGGCAACGTCACCGAAGTTGTCGGGAAGCGGGCGCAAGAGCGGCGCAAGAATTAGGGCCCCGGCGGCAAACCTCAGGCCGGCGAAAAAGAAAGGCGGCGCACCATCAAATCCAGGCCACCCGGAGAGGGCGAGCTTGGTGATCGCGAAGTTGGCCCCCCAAATCAATCCGATGGCAAGGGCGATAGCAATGTCGGTTGATCGCATGGAAGGCCGTTAGCACGGACATTGTGAACAAAAGCGCTCGTCCCGTCGAGCAAAACACGCTTAAACCGTGTCGGTGGGGTTATCGCGCCGGATCAACCGACCATCCATGGGGACCACGGCGCGCCTCAAGAACCACCCCATCCCGACTTGCCATGGGCTCAGGGCCGGCTTTACGAGCTGATTTCTTAAACACCGTGCGATAAACGCGCCAAATCCCAGCTGCGACAAGCGCCGCGCCGGCCAGGAACAGCACGAAAACAAAGGCGAACATCGCCAAAAAAGCAAACGCCACAAGTGCGCCAACAGCGAACAGGGCTGCAAAAATCTGAGCGCCGAGGCTTGAGGCCGATGTGTAAAATGAACTGCGCATCATGAGCGTCTCCCTTACTGATCACTTTGGGAACTTCAACGCGAACGTCAATCCTCGCCAACGTGAAAGTGACCGCGTTGACGCCTTACCCGCTCATAGGCGGCGTTGATCGCGGCCATTTTTTCGGTCGCCAGCCGTTCAGCGCCACGCGGCAGTCCGCGCGCCGTGAACCGGTCTGGGTGATTGGATGCAGCCAACCTGCGATAAGCGCGGCGTAAGTCGTCGTCAGATATACTTTCGTCGACGCCGAGAACAATATAGGGATCAACGGCGTCCGGTTCGCCCCAACTGGCGGCGATGCGCTCAAATTCAAAGTCGGACATGCCGAAAATCTCGGCTACGACGGAAAGATAGTCTCGCTCCTCTTGCGAAATCTCCCCATCTGCCGCCGCGATGTGGAACAAACCGTCCAGGACATCTTCAAGCAGGCAAGGATACGCCCTCCACTTTCGCGCCAATCTGCGCGCGTAACCCTCATAGCCCAGCGTTGTTTGACTGGCGCGCGCAAACGCGGCGTCAGCGCGGCCTAACGCATCCGCGTCGGCATGGAAAATTTGATGAAACGCCACTTCTTCGTTCGGAGTCACGCGACCATCGGCCTTAGCCAGCTTTGCGCCCAATCCGATCACTGCGAGCGTAAACTCCACATCGCGACCGGGCTCCGTGGGGTCAGTGCGGTGGGATCCGCCACCAAGATCGAAGAGATTACGCCAAAATCTCATTCGCCTACCATAGCGGCCTCACGCTGGATTTGAAACTATCCCTCTCGCCGCGCCAGCCAAGCAATCACAGTTTATGAAAGAAACACCCGCACAGGGTGGGAAAGCATGTTAGGCGTGTGCCCAAACAAGTGCGACTCACTATGAATTTGGGGCCCTAATACCGCCTCATGAGGGGAAGCGATGGCAACTGGTTTGTGGGAGTTTTGGATCGATCGGGGCGGCACGTTCACCGACGTCATCGGACGCTCGCCCGAGGGCCAACTGAAGACAGCCAAACTCCTGTCCGACAACAGTGACCACTATAGCGACGCCGCCGTTGAGGGCGTGCGTCGGCTGATGGGCGCGCCCAAAGATGAACCCATCCCAGGTCATTTGATCGGCTCGGTCAAAATTGGCACAACGGTGGCCACCAACGCCTTGCTCGAGCGAACCGGCGCACGCGTCGCATTCGTGACCACCCAGGGATTTGCAGACGCTCCCGACATTGGAGACCAAACCCGGCCGGATATTTTTGCGCTCAACATTCAACGACCCGCAGCGCTTTACACACTGGCGGTGGAAGTTGAGGAGCGCATGGATGTGTGGGGCGGCGTGCTCACCCCACTGAATACAATGGATGTTCGGCGCGCGCTGCTGAACGCACGCGCCAAGGGTTGCGACGCCGCCGCAATCTGCCTGCTGCATGCATGTGCTAATCCCAAGCATGAAAACGAAGTGGCCGCCATTGCGCGAGATGTGGGTTTTCGCCACGTTTCGGTGAGCTCCGAAATCGACCCGTTGGTCAAATTCGTGCCTCGAGCGCGCACCACGCTGGCTGACGCCTATCTGACCGCCAAGGTGCGGGCCTACGCCGATAGTATCCGAGAGCAACTGGGCGGCGCGCCCGTCTATTTCATGACATCGAACGGTGGTTTGACAACAGGAGAGGTGTTTCGCGGCAAGGACGCATTGCTGTCCGGCCCGGCCGGCGGCGTCGTGGGCATGGCGCGCACAGCGCAAGCTGCTGGGTTTCCCAAGATTCTGGGCTTTGATATGGGCGGCACGTCCACCGACGTGTCGCGCTTTGACGGAGAAGACTTTGAGCGCGTGAGCGAGGCGGAAATCGGCGGCTGGCGGGTGCGCGCGCCCATGCTGGCGGTCCACACCGTGGCCGCGGGAGGCGGTTCGATCCTTCATGCCGATGGCGCGCGCGCTCAGGTGGGACCGCAAAGCGCCGGCGCTGATCCTGGACCCGCCGCCTATGGGCGCGGCGGCCCATTGACCGTGACGGACGCGAATCTGATTTTGGGACGCCTGCACGCTCGATTTTTCCCGCTGGTGTTCGGGCCGCAAGCCAATCAGCCGCTGTTTGTGGACCAAACGCGTGAGCGATTTGCCCAATTGGCTCAAGACATGGGGGCCGACAGCATTGAGACGGCGGCGGAAGGATTTCTCACGGTAGCGGTGGAAAACACCGCTCAAGCCGTCAAACACATGTCGGTGGAACAGGGCTACAACGCCACAGGCTACGCCCTAGCCAGCTTTGGCGGGGCGGGCGGTCAAATCGCCTGCCGTGTTGCTGAAGCCTTAGGCATCCGCACTGTGCTCGTGCATCCCATGGCCAGCGTGATGTCGGCCTTGGGCATGGGGCTGGCCGATTTGCGCGTATGGCGCGAGGCCGCCTTCGACGGCGTGGTTGACGATGCGGGCGCATCCGCCGCCAACGAACGCGCTCAAGCGCTGGAAGAAGAGGCGCGGAGCGCCTTGTTCAGCCAAGACGTGGCGCCCGACGCTATCACCACGCGCACTGAGGCGCGGCTGAGATATGCAGGTTCAGACACCACGCTTGCGACGGCGCTAGGCCCGGCGAGCGAGATGATCGCAGCATTTGAAGCAGCCCATCGCCGCATGTTTGGTTTTATCGAGCCGGGCGTTCAAGTGCAGCTGGAATCGCTCGCCGTCCAAGCCAAGGCGCCCTCGCCCGGCGAACACAGCCCGGATCTTCGTGTGGAACGCAAACAGGGCGGCCCCGTACCCTTCGATCTGACCAAGATCTACGAAAATGGCGAATTCACGCCTGCGCCCATCTATCGCCTTCAAGACATTGCGGCCGGAAACATCATCCACGGACCGACATTGGTGGTGGAGCCCAACAGCCAAATCGTCGTGGAGCGTGGCTGGCGCGGGGTCCAGCGGGAAGACGGCATGTTGGTGCTGGAGCGTTTTGACCTTCACACCGACGAAGAACTAGAAACCGTGACGACCGACCCGGTACGCCTGGAGCTGTTCAATAAGCGGTTTATGGCGGTTGCTGAGCAGATGGGCGCCGCGCTGGAACGCACCGCAAAATCGGTCAACATCAAGGAACGGCTCGATTTTTCATGCGCCGTATTTGACGCTGAGGGCGGATTGGTGGCGAACGCGCCTCACATGCCGGTGCATCTTGGCTCCATGGGAGAAAGCGTGCGCGCGGTGATCGCGAAGTTTCCCGACATGGGTGAAGGCGATGCGGCGGTGCTCAACACGCCTTATGAAGGCGGCACCCATTTGCCCGACATCACTGTGGTCAAGCCAGTTAATGATCCTGAAACCGGCGAGCGCATGTTTTTTGTGGCCGCACGCGGCCATCACGCCGACATCGGCGGTATCCAACCGGGCTCCATGCCGCCCTTCTCAACCACAATCGAGGAAGAGGGCGTGGCGATCGCCCCCATGACACTGGTGGAAGACGGCGTTTTCGCCGAAAAACCGATCCGCGACGTGCTCACTTCGGCGGCCTATCCGGCCCGCGCGCCAGATCGCAATATCGCCGATCTCAAAGCCCAAGTGGCCGCCTGTGTGCGCGGGGCAGACGCGCTCAAGCAGATGGCGGCCGACCACGGACGCGACGTGGTTCAGGCCTATATGGGCCATGTGCAAAACAACGCGGAGGCCGCGGTCCGGCGGATCATCTCCATTATGCCGGATGGAGAGGCGGAAATGGCCATTGATGGCGGTCTGGTGATCAAGGTGCGCGTCAGCGTGAACCGCGATGATCGCAGCGCCATCATCGACTTTGACGGCACGTCGGCGCAGGACGACAAAACCAATTTCAACGCGCCCACGTCAGTGACCCGTGCAGCGGTGCTTTATGTGTTTCGCACATTGGTCGGACAGGACATTCCGCTCAATGACGGCTGCCTTACCCCCATTGATATTCGCATTCCTGAAGGATGCCTGCTTAATCCCAAACCGCCCGCAGCGGTGGTGGCCGGCAATGTGGAGACCAGCCAGCACGTGGTGGACGCCTTGTTTGCGGCCACTGGCGCACTGTCGGCCAGCCAAGGCACCATGAACAACCTCACCTTTGGCGATGCGCGCCGCCAATACTACGAAACCATCGCCGGCGGGGCTGGCGCAGGCCCCTCGGCGCTGGGGGCCAGCGCGGTGCAAACGCACATGACCAATTCGCGCATGACCGATCCTGAAATACTTGAGTCCCGGTTTCCCGTACTGGTGGAATCCCATGAATTACGGGACGGCTCGGGTGGCCAGGGCCGAAGGGCCGGTGGCGACGGCGCCGTGCGGCGTTTGCGATTTTTGGACCGCATGTCAGTGTCGCTGTTATCGACGCGTCGCGAAGCCGGCCCGCCGGGGCTCAAGGGTGGAGCGCCCGGTCAACCCGGCGAGCAATGGCTCATTCGCGCCAATGGCGAGCGCGAGCAATTGGAAGGCCGGTTCAGAATTGATGTGTCTCCAGGCGATATCGTCGAAGTGCGCACGCCGGGAGCCGGCGGCTGGGGGTAGCCGACTACACCCCTAGCGCCTGAGCCTTTGGGGCGCTACGATGATCTAACGTTCAAAGTTTGGGGGCCATGATGCGTAAACCATTGATCACCATCGCCGTCATCGCTGCTGCTGCAAGTGTTGCGGCTTGCGATCGCGAGCCCGAGCAAGCCACACTGAGCATTGAAGCCTTCGAGGCCGAGCTTGCGGCGCTGCGAACCGAGACCTTTCATCATGCTGGCGGCGAATCCCTCGATCTGGACGCACTGATTGAGCGCATCCCCCCATTCGTGACCATCAGTTATGAGGAAGTCAGCGCCGACGCCGACCGCGGCGCCGCGATTATCTCCAATGTCCGCATCAGTCCTGCTGACATGCCAGATGTTGGCGTCTCGATCGATGAGCTCTCGGTTTGGGATTTCAACCAAGACCTCGTGATCGCCCGGTTAAATGGCGAGCAAATGGACAATGGCGGACCGATTGCCCGACGCATTGAGGCCGACACCATCGCCGTGTTTGGCCTCGAGGCATTCATCAATCCGGTTATGGAGGCGTACACCTCAGGTGTTGAAGGGGTTTTGGACGATGTCGACCCGGCGTTGGCCGACAATCCAGCCATGGATCTCAGCATGGAAATTCATGATTATGAGTTCTCCATTGCGCGCCTGGTGATCGACGAACCCTCCCTGCGACCGTGGGCGATCAATCCGGTAGAGTTGGGACCGGAGCACGCCGAATGGGCGGATGTGATGCCCTTTGCGCAAATTTATGCTGCTGCGTCGCGGTCATTTGCGGCAAAGACCTTGGCCGGCTACGACATGACCGCACAGATGTCGTACACTGCGGCGACCACCGAAGACGCCTCAATCGACGTGGGCGTTGACAGCTTTGGCTATCGCGGTTTGTCCGGTGGGGACCTCGATCTCGGCGTGATCAGGAATCTGGGTTACGGCATTGACGCCACTTTCTTGCCCGTAAGCGCCGCCGCCTCTCCCGACTTGGCGCCAAACGCACCGATCCCGATGGCCATGGATGCCAGTATTGGCCGATACACCATGGAAGGCCTGCGCACCGACAATCTCTGGAAGGCGCTGGCCATGGGCGAATGGCCCGACCGCTCACAAACCGACTTCATGAGCCTCGGCGTATGGCGCGTGGAAAACGAGATTGTCACAATCAACGACCTCGAACTGCTGTCGCTTCGGGCTGGTGAAGTTGACATGTCAGGGTTCCATTGGCTTGCCCCGACCCAAATTGGGTTTGAGGTGGACGGTCTGGCCTACAACATTCCCGCATTGATAAAATTCGTCGAGAACCTGGACCCCAGCTTTTCTGAGACTGATCCACAAACCATGGCCATCTTAGACTCGGTCTTGAAAGTGCTCTCAAAACATAACCTTGAGGCGCCCGCGCTTGATTTTGCCTTTCGTTGGACTTGGGACGCGCAAAGCGGCGACGCGCAAATCTACCTGGCGGAAGGAATTGAAGATCAAATTCGCTTTGACCTCACCACACGCGGTCGTCTACCGGATTTTGACAGCGTTTCGGCCATGGTCCCCAACGAAATCGAAGACGCCAACACGGCTGGTCTCATGGCGCTATTTGCAGGCGTGTCGCAATTTAACGAGGCAAGAGCGCATTTGGTCGATGAGGGCGGGCTGGATACCGGCTTTGCGGTGACCGCGGACTTGATGAAAGTTCTGGCCGCCGAAAACCCGGACATGGCCATGTTTGAGCGCGCTTCACCTGAACAACTACGAACCATGGCGACAGGCGGGGTGCATATGGGCGCGATCGCCATCCAGGAGGACTTTCCAGGAGCAGCAAAGCTGATGACGCCTTTCGCTAAATTTGTTGGCGAGGGCGGATCGTTGGAGGCGCGCATTGCGCCGGAAATACCGGTGGACTTTGCAGAAGTGCAGCGGCTCCAGACCATCGCTGTCAACGATCCCAACGATATTCTCGACGAGCTTGGCGTGGTGGTGGAACACACGCCTTCGCCCGGATCGGACAACTAACGCACTGATATTCGTGGCCAGCCATGCATATTGAGTTTGATCCAAACGCTGAGCCAGCGGCCAACATCACGTTCGAGCAGTTTTTGATGGTGGATATCCGTGTGGGCGTGATTACCGCGGTCGAACCGTTCCCCCAAGCGCGCAAGCCGGCATACAAGCTGACCATCGATTTTGGTCCGGGAGTGGGAACCAAACGATCCTCAGCACAAATAACGGACCTCTATGGGCTCGACGAACTGGTGGGCAAATCAGTCGCCGCAGTGGTCAACTTTGCACCTAAGCGCGTGGGTCCATTTATGTCAGAGGTCCTGACGCTCGGCTTTCCCGATCAAAACGGGCGGATCGTGCTGTTTTCACCCGATCATGACGTGCCTTTGGGCGCCCGGCTGGTTTGAGCGGCACGATCTGACCAGAATTGGCCCGCATCCCAAATCATGTCTATATATCAACAAGCCCCTGATTGTGTGAGCTCACCTTACGCATGGATATCAAAACACGCGTCGCTCCCATCCTGCGATTTCTTGCGCACCAAAAGTATGAGCTCGACGTGTATCAACGCGGCTATGTTTGGACGGAAGGCGAGATCCGCAAATTTCTCACCGACCTGGAAGACCATGCACGCGATTGGTTGAACCAAACGGCGCCCCCGCCCTGGTTTCTTGGCACCGTGTTGGTGGAAAAGCGCGCCGGGCGAAACTTCTTGGTCGACGGCCAACAGCGACTGGTGACATTGGGCCTATTGCTCCTCGCACTGCATCCGATTGCGACAGGCGCGCGCAAGGCTGGAATTCAGCTAGCGCTCAAAGGCGGCGGACGCACGCTCGCGCTTCCCGTTGCCGTGGGTCGCTACCAATTGGCGTTTTCAGCTCTGGCGCGCGGCGCTGAGTTGGATCGGTTTACCGAACGCGATCCGGATCAACGGCGCATCGCGTCCGCCTATTTTCAGATCGCCGATTGGGTCAACACGTCGCTGAAAGACCGCGACCATCAGATGTTCATCGACTCAGTGTTGCGATTGTGTCTGCTCAATGTGGTGACAGTGTCTGACACTCACCTGGCTTACCGTCTGTTCAACAGCCTCAACAGTCGCGGTAAACCGCTCAGCGTGATTGAAACCTTAAAGAGCGTTCTGCTTGCCGATGTGCCTGAAGACGAGCGCGAGGAACTGGCCACCGCTTGGGATAAGGCCCGCCAAGAAGCGTTCAATGGCGGCAATGATCCTGCGCTAAACGCTTTGCGCTCTGCGCTGATTGCCCGCGCAGCGCCGGCTCCGGAGTCAGGTGAGGCGTTCGCCTCTTCGGACGAAGTGCGCTCCATCAGGGAAAATCCGTTTGATTGGCTTGCCCATGAGCGATTGGATCGACCGTCGTCCGAGCAAATCGCCCGCCAGCTCCCATTCTACGTTCGCTTAGACGGCCGGTTCGCAAAAGCGTCTGAAGCGCCCATTCCTGGCGCCCAATCTCTCCATTTCGCCACCGCATGCGGGGTGCCGCACGAACACTGGGCGCCGCTGGTCATGGCGCCGCTCACCAGCCACGATGAGCCGCAAGACCTCAATTTGCGCCGCGCTGCGGCTGTCATTGCATTCCTTGAGGTCGCCGCGGCGCGTATCGCGTGGCGGCGTTTGGCATTGTCGCCGGCGCAAATCCGCGATTCTTTGGCGGGTATAGCCCCGCTCCTGCGCAATAGCGATCCAGAGAATTTGGCGTATTCGCTGGTCGCTTTGCTCGAAGGCCATTTCCCGGAGGACTTCACAGTACACAACGCACTGCACGTTGGTGGCGACGGCCTGCCCGAGGGCTCAGCCCACGCCATGTTGGCGCGAATGAGCGAGTATGTGGAAACCTACACCTCCGCCCCGGTGGGCGACTATGCGCACTTTGCGTCGGATCATTATAGACTGATCTCCGCGCCGCCGATCATGCCGCTGGAGACGCCCGGGCGAAAACCAACTGACCCGCTACAGGGCAAACGCAATCGGCTTGGGACCCATGTGCTTGTCTCGCGTAAGCTCGCCAAATCGATCGAGGCCGCAATCCCCAAGGACCGACCAGAAATCTTGGCCCAAGCTGACAATCGTCTGGCCCTCACCGCAGCGTTAAACCCGCCAAGCGACAAACGCTTTGAAGAATCAGTTGTGGCGCTGGCCACTGTATTTCCGGGGCATCCGCTCAAGAGTCCGGCCGATATCGGGCTGCGTGACCAAGTTTACGCCGAGTTAGCCCAGCGTATTTGGTCTCCGGATCGGATTCTTGAAGCTGCAGCTGATCCACATCCTCAGCTGCCCAAGGCTCTGGGCCTCGCTCACGGCCAGGCTGGGGCCCCTCAATCCTAAAAAATTGGTAACACAAGCAATCCATGTCGGGCGGGCGGCCGTAAAGCGACATGAATGTTCACCTGAGGGACATTCGCACTATTGCATATTCGATATGCGCAAATTCGCGCATGCCAGCCCAGAGGATATCGATATGATCCGCAGTATTCTTGCGTCAGCATCCGCTTTGGCTTTGATCGCCGCACCAGCGATCGCCGACCATCATAAAGACGACTATGAGAAGAAAGACATTGTTGACACGGCCGTGGCCGCTGGCAGCTTTTCAACTCTGGTAACAGCTGTGCAAACGGCTGGCTTGGTTGAGACCCTGAAGGGTGACGGTCCGTTCACGGTATTCGCCCCCACAGACGAAGCCTTTGCGGCCTTGCCTGAAGGCACGGTCGAGTCGCTTCTGTTGGAAGAGAATCGCGATCAACTCACCCAGATCCTCACCTATCACGTTGTACCTGGAAAAGTGATGTCGTCTGACATTGCCGGTCAGGCTCTCGAAGCTGATACGGCCGCCGGACTGAAACTGGCAATCGACGCCACGGACGGCGTGGTGGTCGGCGGCGCCAATGTGGTGACTGCTGACATTGAAGCGAGCAATGGCGTGATCCACGTGGTCGACGCTGTGATCTTGCCGCCAGAAGGCGAATAAGTCCCCCCCTTACTCAAAGCGTCCCGGCAGCGTTTAGGCGTTGCCGGGACGCCTTGATTTTTTTGACGTGTGGTCTGTCGTTCGGCCCATCACTCGCTTTGGGTAACGTCCTCGACAATCTTCCACTCACCGTCGAATTGTTGAACCCGCAAGTAAAATGTGCCGCCTGGATTGTCATTCTCGCGCTTGAGCCGCCAATGACCGAACACCAGCGCTGCGTCTTCGGCGACGGGTCTGACATGCAATTGTGAAAAGCTAAGATCGCCCATGGCTTGGCGATTAGGATAGCGATCAGCATAGCGCTGTGCTGCGGCGTCGAAACCCATCATCACGCTATCGCCACTCACAAATCGCAAATCGGGGCTATCCCAATACCCAGACATGAAGCCGTCTAAGTCGGCTGTGTTCCACTCAAACACTTGCTGCGCTAGCAGCTGCAACACGTCGAATTTGACCTGCTCAGACAATTCCTTGGGCAGTGTGCTATCGCGAAAGTGCACAAGGCAATCGCGCTTCATCGAGCGCCCGCACAATTCACGCACATACTCGGGAGTCGATGTATCCAGGCGATCCCAGTAACCAGGCTTGTCTTGTGCGCCTGCAGCAGTCGCCAACGCAAATGCGCCCAAACCAAATGCCAGAAGTTGATACAATTGCCGCATAAAATTCGCTCCCAGGACAGTCTAACTAGCCAATCCAGCCAGCGACAGGGGTTCATTCAGACAAAATTCGCGCACTCTGTGCGGCTGTACTCCGGTCATAATCCAAGATCGGCCCCAGCCACCGCTCAGCCGTGGCCATATCCCATCCTTTGCGCGCAGCATAGTCTTCCACTTGATCGCGCTGAATTTTACCGACTGCAAAGTAGTGACTGGCGGGATGCGCAAAATAAAGCCCGGATACGCTGGCCGGCGGCGTCATGGCAAAGCTCTCAGTGAGCTTAACCCCGGCGTGTTCGGATGCATTCAGCAGACGGAATATCGTATCCTTCTCGGTGTGGTCCGGCTGAGCAGGATAACCCGGCGCGGGGCGAATACCGCGATATTTTTCAGCAATCAGCGCCGCATTGTCCCACTTCTCACGACTTGCGTATCCCCAAATTTGCTTGCGCACTTTTTGATGCAGATACTCCGCAAATGCTTCAGCGAACCGATCGGCCAAAGCTTTGACCATGATGGCCGAATAGTCGTCGTTAGCGTGTTCGAACGCCTTAGAGCGTTCCGTTTCGCCATGACCAGCCGTGACACAGAACGCGCCGACATAATCCCCGACCCCGCTGTTCATGGGCGCCACAAAGTCGGCGAGCGCTAAATTGGGCTTGCCCGTGTCCTTTGCCATTTGCTGGCGCAAGGTGTGTAGCCGGGCGAGCTCTTGATCTCGGTTTTCATCTTCCCAAAGAACAATATCGTCGCCATCGGCATTGGCGGGCCACACCCCGACCACGCCTTTGGGTGTGAGCCACCCCTCAGCCACCATATGGTCAAGCATGGCCCGACCGTCCGCATACAGACTGCGCGCCGCTTCGCCCACCTTGTGGTCATCAAGGATCGCGGGAAAGCGGCCAGCCAAATCCCAAGACATGAAAAACGGCGTCCAATCGATGTACTCGCGTAAGGTCGCAAGGTCTGTTTCCACCGGCGTGACGCCCAATCGAGCCGGTGTTTCCGGCGTGTGGTCGGCCCATTTGCCGTCGAACCGATTGAGGCGCGTGTCGCGCAAGCTGAGGCGCGTTTTGCTGGCTGTCCCGCGCGCCCGGCTTTCGCGCAACCGGATGTAGTCCCCACGCACTTCGGCGACAAAATCATCGCGTTCCGCTTCGGACAGCAAATTGGAGACGACCCCCACCGCCCGGCTGGCGTCGGTGACATGAACGGTGGGGCCTTTGGCGTAAGCCGGCTCGATCTTCACGGCCGTGTGCGCCCGGCTTGTGGTGGCGCCGCCAATCAGCAAGGGCGTGGTCATGCCCAAACGCTCCATCTCTGACGCGACGAACACCATTTCATCGAGGCTCGGTGTAATCAAACCTGACAGACCAATAATATCCACTTGTTGGTCGCGGGCAGTTTGCAGAATTTTTTCAGCCGGCACCATTACGCCTAAGTCAATGACATCGTAATTATTGCACCCCAGCACCACACCAACAATGTTCTTGCCAATGTCATGGACATCGCCCTTAACCGTGGCCATCAACACTTTGCCGTTGGAGTGATGCGTCAGCCCCAATTCTTCCTTTTCCTTTTCCATGTAAGGAATCAAATACGCCACAGCTTGTTTCATGACGCGCGCTGATTTAACCACTTGGGGCAGGAACATCTTGCCAGCGCCGAACAAATCACCCACCACATTCATGCCAGCCATGAGCGGGCCTTCAATCACGTGCAGCGGGCGTTTAGCGGTTGCGCGCGCCTCTTCCACATCCTCGGTGATGAACTCGGTAATGCCATGGATGAGGGCGTGCTTGAGCCGGGCATTGACGTCGTCCTCGCGCCATTTCAGATCTTTGCCGGGACCTGTTGCCCCCTTTTGACCGCGATACTGATCGGCGATCTCCAACAGCACCTCAGTGGGCGGCTTGTTGTTATCTTTAGACTGACGATTGAGGATCACATCCTCAACCGGATCGCGCAGTTCGCTCGGGATATCGTCATAAATGTCGAGCTGGCCGGCATTGACAATGCCCATATCCATTCCTGCGCGAATGGCGTGATACAGGAACACCGAGTGCATGGCGCGACGCACTGGCTCATTGCCGCGGAACGAAAACGAAATGTTGGACACCCCGCCTGAGACGTGACAATGCGGCAGCGTCTGTTTGATCTCGCGCGTCGCCTCGATAAAGTCGACTGCATAATTGTCATGATCTTCAATGCCGGTGGCGACAGCGAATATATTGGGGTCGAAAATGATATCTTCAGGGGGAAACCCGACCTTCTCGGTGAGGATTTTATAGGCGCGCGTGCAGATCTCAACTTTGCGTTCCTTGGTGTCGGCCTGGCCCGTTTCATCGAACGCCATCACAACGACTGCAGCGCCATAGGCCAAACACTCGCGGGCCTGCTCGATAAACTGTGCTTCGCCTTCCTTCAGCGAGATCGAGTTGACCACCGATTTGCCCTGGACGCATTTCAGACCTGCCTCAATCACCTCCCATTTGGATGAATCGATCATCACCGGGACACGGGCAATATCGGGTTCGGCGGCGATGAGATTGAGAAATTTGGTCATCGCCTCAACGCCGTCCAACATGCCCTCATCCATGTTGACGTCGATGATCTGCGCGCCGCTCTCCACTTGCTGACGCGCGACATCGACCGCTGTCGCATAATCGCCCGCTTGGATCAGCTTACGGAATTGTGCTGAGCCGGTGACGTTTGTCCGCTCACCGATATTGACGAATGTGGCAGTGGTTTGGGTCATTTTGGCAGTCTCACGATGAGGTCCTCGACTGAACTCTTCCAATCTTCAAAGTATTCTGTCGCCAGCCACGACTGATAGAGTTCACTATTCTCGAGAAGGACTTTTCGAAGCGCCTTGTCTGCATCATGCAACACTTCGAACGGAGCCGGCGGCAACCTAAACACAGTCCAGCGGGGCCAAAGAAAGCGGATGTCCGTTTCAATAGAACGACGTATCCTGTACCGACCGAGCTTGGATAGCGTTAAAGCAACTGCCGCCACGACATCGCAGCCTTGAATTTCATTTATTCTATCGTGTTCCTGGTTAAGAACTTCGTAGATTGCTTCTCGTGCGGGGAGCCATGATTTGCAGCGCACGACTTCCTGTATCATTTCCGCGCCCATGTCGTTCTCGAATGGACCAACGCCAGAGTACCCCACTACCGACCCCCGCCGCGCACCAATCCGGGCAAACCATCAATGCTTTGGGCGTTGTTGGTGTAAAAGCGATCTTTGACCCCTTCCTCGCCTATGGTTTCGTAGCGATGCGCGCGGGTGCGCCTAAGCTGATCGCGCTCGCCCTTGAAGTCGTATAACGGCACGCCCCAGCCGCAGCTATCCTGAATGCGCGTAAGGTTTACCGTGATCACGCCGCGCATTTTGGGAATGTCAGGGAACAGAGCTTTAAGGCGCCCGAACTCGGTATGATTGAAGTCATACGCGGTCCCGCGTCCATAAAGCCGCAGAATGTTGGCCGGGCCTTCAAACGCGCAGAACATGATCGTGATCCGGCCGTTTTCGGTGACATGGGCGTGAGTTTCAATGCCCGAACCGCCCAGATCGGCGTAAGCCACTGTCAGATCATCAATGATCGCCAAGCTGTCATAGCCCTTGGGCGACACGTTCACATGTCCCTCGCCCGACAAGGGCGCGGTGGCGACAAAGAACATTTTCTGATTGCGGATGAACTCCACCAACCGATCATCCAATTTTTCGTAGGTCTTGCCCATAGCTGGTTATCCCAATTGCGCCACTCTGACGTCGGTGTGTTGAAAGTCGTCGCCCTTGAATAAGAGCGGCGCGTCAAAAGTCTTCGCGAGCGCATAAGAAAAACAGTCGCCGAAATCGAGGGCGGCGGGCTCAATCACCCGCCCTTTGCCATACCGTTCAAACCCGATTTGCACCCAATGCAGCATTCTCTCTGTCCAGTCCTGGAATACGATGCCCGCCGCGTTCAGCAAATCATGGACTTTGGTCACTAAGCCCAAGCCAATGCGCCGCCAGGCCGCGGCGTGCGCCTCAACCGCGCTGGGCGACGCAATTGCCAAAGCTTGTGCGTCCGCAAGACCAAGTTCAATTCGCGACTTTTGGGGTTGGTGCAAAAGAATTAGGCCTTCTAGAATGTCAGAACAAAATACAAACACCAAACCGGCTCACCCTGCCAATTCGAACGGCTCTAGACCCGACAACCGCATGGCGTGTGAGGGGCTAGGAATGGGCCGCGGTTTGACGCCGGCCGCAGCCTCGGCAATGGCGCGAATATGATCAGGCGTGGTGCCGCAGCACCCGCCGACCAGATTGACCAGTCCATCGCGCGCCCAGGCGCCCAAGTGTTCGGACGTTGTTGCCGGTGTTTCGTCGTATTCGCCAAAGGCGTTGGGCAGGCCGGCATTGGGATAGGCCGCCACCAGCGTGTCAGCGACCTTCGACAGCGCGACCACATATTGGCGCAATTCTTCCGCGCCCAAAGCGCAGTTAAGCCCAACCGCCCAAGGTCTGGCGTGGCGCACTGAATGCCAGAACGCTTCCGTGGTTTGGCCTGACAGCGTGCGCCCTGAAGCGTCGGTAATGGTGCCCGAGATCCAGATTGGGATGTCCTCGCCGGTCTCGGCGCGCAAATCCAGCAGCGCCTTGATCGCCGCCTTGGCGTTGAGCGTGTCGAAAACGGTCTCAATGACGAAGATATCGACATACTCGGCCATGGCCGCGGCTTGATCCTTGTAGGCGGAGTACAATTGGTCGAATGACACGGCCCGGAAGCCTGGATCATTGACGTCGGGCGAGATGGAGAGCGTGGCGTTGGTCGGTCCTATGGAGCCGACCACAAAGCGCGGCCGGTCAGGTGTCGAGGCGGCGTCGGCGGCCTCACGCGCAATGCGCGCGCCTTCGCGAGCAATTTCCGGCGCCAGGTGCTGGAGCATGTAATCTGACTGCGCGATCGAGGTGGCCGAAAATGTGTTGGTTTGAGTAATGTCTGCGCCCGCGCACAAATATTGGGCGTGAATCTCGGCAATCACGTCGGGTTTGGTGAGGTTAAGCAGATCGTTATTGCCCTTAAGCGCAATGGCGTGTTCGGCAAAGCGCGCACCACGAAATTGCTCTTCGGTGAGCTGCAAGCGCTGGATTTCAGTGCCCCAACCGCCATCCAGAACGAGAATGCGTTCTTTGGCCAAGGCGTTGAGGGCGTCAGTGCGATCAGTGCGCGTCATTGCTCTTCCCTTATGCCGCGTGGGCTTTGGCGGCGCCCGCCAGGCCCAAGAGCCGGCAGGTGGCCACAGCCAATCCGGCTCGGTTCAACGTGTAAAAGTGGAAATGCTCCACCCCGCCATCGGCGAGTTTGGCGCAGAGCTCGGCCGCGCACTGGGCGGTGAGCATATCGCGGCTCTCCTGGTCGTCGTCCAATCCGTCAAAGCGATCGGCCAGCCATTGCGGGATCGTCGCGTGGCACAACCCCGCCATTCGCTTGAGACCCTTAAAGTTCGACTGAAGCATGACGCCAGGACAAATCGGAATGGTGATCCCTGCCGATCGAGCGCGATCCACAAATCGAAAATAGGTCTCCGGCTCAAAGAAGAACTGGGTGATCGCGCGTGTGGCGCCCGCATCGATCTTACGCTTGAGCAGATCAATGTCGGCGTCGAAGCTGGCGCTTTCAGGGTGTTTTTCGGGATAGCAGCCCACCGAGATTTCAAAGTCTCCAATGGCTTTGATGCCGGCGGACAAATCGGCGGCATTTTCATACCCTCCCGGGTGGGGTTGGTAGCGCTCGCCAATGCCTTCAGGCGGATCGCCGCGCAGCGCCACAATGTGGCGCACGCCCGCATCCCAATAGTCTGAGATAACGGCGTCGATTTCGTCTCGGGTTGCACACACGCAAGTGAGATGTGCAGCCGCAGCGAGCGGGGTTTCATCCACGATCCGCTTCACAGTCTTGTGTGTGCGTTCGCGCGTTGAGCCGCCCGCGCCATAGGTCACCGACACAAACCGCGGACGCACCGGCGTCAAGCGCTGGACGGAGTCCCAAAGCCGGGCCTCCATCTCCTCGGATTTGGGCGGAAAGAATTCGAACGACACAGAGCGAGTCATGCGGCGGTTTCCTTTAATGGTGCGGTATCAACGGCTCGACGGGCGGTCCATATTTTCACGGTGAGGCCTTGCTGATTATTGACGCGATCGTCCTTGGCCAAATCTGCCTTGCGTGGGATCAGTTCGTGTGTGGCTTCCAAGGATAATCCGGCCGCCTGCAACCAGGCCGTCACTTCGCCGTCATCGAAACCCAGGCGGCGGTGAGCGTGGTGCTCACGCAAGAATTCGAATTCGTGTCGCGCAAAATCCACGAGCAACAACCGTCCGCCTGGCTTGATCAATCGGGTTGCTTCTGCGAGCGCGCGTCCAGGGTCGTCTAAATAGTGCAGGACTTGATGTATCACTACCAAATCAGCGCACTGAGGCGTGAGTGGCAGCGCATAAAGATCGCCATGACGCACAGAGGCGTTGGCCACACCCGCCCGTTCCAAATTGGTGCGCGCAATCGTCAACATTTCGTGGGACAGATCCACACCGATTGCACGACGTGCGCGCGGCGCCAAGACCTCCAACATGCGTCCTGTTCCCGTGCCGATATCGATCAGCAAGTCAATCTTGAGGTCACCCACAGCGGCTACCATCGCCGCTTCCACCTCGGTGTCGCCGGTGTGCAACGCCCGTATGCGATCCCAGTCCTGCGCCACAGTGCGAAAATATGATGTTGCGGCGCGAGCGCGCGCGACCTTGATTTCCGCCAATCTCTCGCTGTCACGGACACACTTGGCGTCGTCTAGGGGAATGGAATCGATGGCGGTGTGCACAAGGCTCGACCCGATGGCTTCTTCCGCCAGCCGGTAGAAAACCCATGTGCCCTCGGGCAAACGCTCAATCAAGCCGGCCTCAAGCAGCAATTTTAAATGTCGACTGACGCGCGGCTGGCTTTGGCCCAAGACTTGAACCAACTCACTCACTGTGAGTTCTCCCTGAGCCAACAGCCGAACCATACGCAAACGCGTTGACTCGCCAATGGCGCGAAGCGCGGTCACCACATGATCCATGCCACCTCCAACGATGACATATAAACATATCTTTATTCGCAGATGAAGATGTGTTGTTGCAATGCCGCACTAATTTGTTGTGCGCAGCAAATTTGTGGCGGGCGGCTCGAAATCTGTGACTAAATTGCTTACCTACTCGAATGCGTGGCCAGAATCGAATAACGCGCGATACTATAGAATTTGTATTGTAGGGATACTCAGGGGCGGATTATGCGTTTCGCGAATTTGATCAGCGCGTGCTTGTCCGCGATCTTGCTTCTTTCCTGTGTTCAGACACAAGAAGCTGACGAACCGCGACGCTCAAGACTGAGCATGGCGCTCGACCCGGACTTTAATTTCGAAAGCTTCGAAAAGCCGGAAGATCAAGTAGTCGCCGATCCATTTGAGCCGGTCAACCGCAAAATCTACGCGTTCAATAATCAACTTGATCGGTTTTTGCTCGAGCCCGTTTCGAAGGCTTATGCGGGTGTGTTGCCCAATCCCGCCCGTAATAGCGTGAGGGCGTTTATCGACAATTTGAAATCACCAGTTTGGTTTGCCAATGACGTGTTGCAGGGGGAATGGGATCGCGCTGGAACCACCGCAGGTCGGTTCGCGTTAAACTCCACTCTTGGCGTGGTGGGATTCTACGATTTTGCGGCCAACCACGCCAACATGAAGAAACATGACGAGGATTTCGGACAAACTTTGGGCGTTTGGGGCGTCGGCAACGGGCCCTACATCATGTTGCCCGTATTTGGTCCGTCGACCGCTCGAGACGCGCTCGGCCGGGTCGGCGACCGATTTATCGACCCAATCAATTATGCCGAAGGTGGGGACGCCAACGAATTTTTGATTGGTCTGCGCTTGACCGACGTGGTGGACATTCGTGTCCGCACTGCGCCAGCCATCAACGCAACGCGCGATTCGGCCGACCCCTACGCTCAGGTCCGTTCACTCTATATACAAGCGCGAGAAGGTGTAGTGCGCAACGGTCGCAACGATTTCGAGGAACTTCCAGACTTCGAATGAGTTGACATGCTCGACGGTCAATCGAGTTACACATCGGGACGGAGAAGGATATGAGATTTTTGGCGGGCGTGTTCGCCCTGATCAGCGTGGTTACCGCGTCAGCGCCGGCGCACGCCGACGAAGCGGCGCAGCAATTTGTGGCTGAAAATGGCGCATTGGCGATTTCCATTTTGCGTGACGACTCACTGACGGTTCAGGACAAAAAACACCAGTTCCGCACGCTTGTGGAACGGGTTGTGGATGTGCCGCGCGTCACGAACTTTGTGTTGGGCCAGTACGCTAATGTCGCGCGCAACAGGGCGTATGACACTCAAGACGCACTCGATGCCGACATTGAAGAGTTTTCTGAGGTCTTCAAAGATTACGCCATCGGCGTTTATGAGGCTCGACTGGGCGATTATGGCGGTGAGACCTTCGAAGTCATGGGCTCAACCAATCGCCGCGAGGACGACTTTATTGTCCATACATTGGTTTCAGGCGGCAATCAGGACCAGCCCTTAGAGGTGAATTGGCGCGTGCTTGAGCGCGGCGGCGAATTTCGCGTTGTGGATGTGGAAGTCTACGACGTGTGGCTGGCCATCAATCAGCGTGAAGAAATCGTGGGCATCATTCGCGAAGCCCAGGGCGATATCGACGCCGCCACGCGGGCGCTCGCAGAGTTGGTCACCAAGCGCGAAGGCGAATCGCTCTAAGCGCGGCGTAAAGAGACGATCGAACTGAAAGCGGTCAAGGCTGGAGTCCCTCTCCGGCCTTGTCTTCTTATTGTGTTACGCGCGAGCGAACTTCTGGAATTTGATGCGGCGCGGCAGATCGGCGTCAGGCCCAAGACGGCGCTTTTTGTCCTCCAGATAGTCGGCGAAGTTACCCTCGAACCATTCCACGTGGCTATCACCTTCAAACGCCAGAATATGAGTGGCGATCCGATCGAGGAAAAACCTGTCGTGGGAGATAATCACCGCGCAACCGGCATAGTCTTCCAACGCCGCTTCAAGCGCGCCCAATGTTTCCACGTCCAAATCGTTGGTCGGTTCATCGAGCAAAAGGAGATTGGAGCCTTCTTTCAGCATTTTGGCGAGCAAAATGCGATTGCGCTCGCCCCCTGAGCACTTGCCCACCGGTTTTTGCTGGTCGGGACCCTTAAAATTGAAGTTGGACACATAGGCGCGCGAATTGATTTCGCGATCACCAAGCTGAATGACGTCCAGGCCATCGGAAATTGCCTGCCACACCGTATCTTCCGGATTGAGCGCATCCCGGGTTTGGTCGACATAACCCAGCTTGACCGTTTCGCCCAACCGCATGGCGCCGGCATCTGGCTCAACTTCGCCAACGATCATTTTGAACAGGGTGGTTTTGCCCGCGCCGTTTGGTCCGATCACGCCGACAATCCCGCCCGGCGGCAGGCGGAATGACAGATCCTGGATCAGGACGCGGTCATCAAACCCCTTTGTGAGGTTGTCGGCCTCCACCACCACTCCGCCCAGGCGCGGGCCGGAGGGGATGAAGATTTGAGCAGTGGTGATGTCTTCTTTCTCAACGCGATTACGAAGTTCGTCATAGGCATTGATCCGCGCTTTGGACTTTGCCTGCCGCGCCTTGGGTGAAGACCGGATCCAATCCAGTTCGCGCGCCATGGCTTTGCGCCGATTTTCCGACTCACGCCCTTCTTGGGCCATGCGCTTGGCGCGTTGTTCCAGCCACGCCGAGTAATTGCCCTCATAAGGAATACCGCGTCCCCGATCGAGCTCCAGTGTCCAGCCGGTGATCTGATCGAGGAAATAGCGGTCGTGCGTGACCAAAATCACAGCGCCGGGGTATTCGATCAAATGGTTTTGCAACCACGCCACAGTTTCCGCGTCGAGATGGTTGGTCGGCTCATCGAGCAGTAACAGATCGGGTTTGGACAAGAGTAAGCGACAGAGCGCGACCCGCCGTCTTTCCCCGCCCGAGAGCTGCGTGACATCAGCGTCGGCCGATGGACAGCGCAACGCCTCCATGGCCATTTCAATGCGCGAATCCACATCCCAGGCGTCCTTGGCGTCGATCTGCTCTTGCAGCTCGGTCATCTGCTCCATGAGTTCGTCGGTGTAGTCCTCCGCCAATTGCGTGGAGACCGCGTTGAATTGGTCAACCAGTTGTTTTTCCGCGGAGCCCTCGATCACATTCTCCCAAACGGTTTTCGCAGAATCGAGTTCGGGCTCTTGGGACAAAAAGCCCACTGTGGCCCCCTCCGCCAACCAAGCCTCGCCGGTAAATTCCGTGTCTTGGCCAGCCATGATGCGCAGTAACGTTGATTTACCAGCGCCATTGACGCCCACAACGCCAATCTTGGCGTCAGGGTAAAAGGACAGATGAATGTCCTCCAGCACCTTTTTACCGCCGCGATAAGCTTTGTTGAGGCCGCGCATATGGTAGATGAATTGTCGCGCCATGGGGTGACTCACTCGATGAATTGCCAAATCAAGCCGGGGGTTGTAGGTCCGCGGCGAACGAAGCGCAACCTAACCACATTCACGCACAAATGCGATTGCTGACGCACAATTGGGTTGCGCACAGCGATAAAAATACCTGACGGTGGATGTCGAAGCCGTCATGGGGTGGAAATGTGCTGGATAAAGGGGGCGAACTATAGTTATGGGCATGACCAATGTGACACGCCTCATCCAATTTGTGGCTGCAAGCATTGCGCTCGTCCTTTCGTCCGGTTGCGGCCGCGATGATCGGCGCGACGACAACGCCGAGCCCAGCACAAACGCCACAGCCGGACTGACGGCGCGTAGCGAATTGCTCGGCGAACCGCAGCGGGAAAAAGCGCGCATTTCGCCAGACGGCAAACGTATCGCTTGGATTATGAATACACGCGAGGGTTCGGCGCTCTATATCGCATTGGTGACAGCCATAGACAAAGGCGCAATCGTCGCCACGTCCGATGCTCTCGGCGATTTTGCATCGATCGATGACTATAAGTGGGCCGGCAATAACACCCACATCATTGTGAGCACATCTGCGCGATCCATGGCGGAGTCGGCCATCTTCAGCGTCAACATTTTCACGCGCGACGTGAAGGCGCTGTTCGATGAGGACGACAGTCAAGCGTTTGTTGCGGGCGCGAGCCTTGACTACCCCGATGAGATCGTCATCGCCGCTAATGATCGCGACCCCAGCGCTTTTGATCTTCACCGCGTGAACGTGGTCAACGCCAATCACCGCCGGATTTTTCGCAACACGTCAGGTTTTGTTGAATTCGGCGTCGACGCTGACCTTCAGGTTCGCCTGGCTTACAAACCCGTTGAAGATGGCGGCGCTATCGCCTTTGTGCGTGACGCCCAGCCCGACGCGCCTTGGCGTGAATTGGCCAAGTGGGAGCCAGAGGATGCGCTCGCATCGGGACCAATTGGGTTTGATGGAACGGGACGCAACATTTACGCCCTAGACACGCGAGATCTCGATACCCGCGCCATTGTGCGCATCAACGTGGAAACGGGCGACCGGGAAATTCTTGGCTCAGTAGCGGGTGCGGATGTGGATAACGTCCTTCTTCATCCGGCGACAAACGCATTGGACGGATTTAGCGTGGAGCGACTCCGGCGTGAATGGATCGCCTATAGCCCCAACGGCGCTCAGGCGCTGGCGCGCATTGAAGAATTTGTGGGCCCCAACTTCCGCATTACCGGACGCTCGCTTGACGATCGGGTTTGGACCATTGTCACGGAAGACGCCAAGCGTAGACACTATTTATTCGATCGTGAGAAGAACGAGCCGAAGCTCTTGTTCGCCGCGCGCGAATTGCCGGCCATTGATACACGCCGTACTCCCGTTGTGATCCCCACATCCGATGGGCTTGATTTGGTCAGCTATCTCAACTTGCCCACCAGTGCCGACGCCAATGGCGACGGCTCGCCGGATACTGCTCTGCCGCTGGTGATTGTATTGCATTCAGGACCTTGGGACCGGGCCCATGCGGCGTTTTCGCCATTTGACGCCTTGTTGGCTGATCGCGGCTATGCCGTCCTCGCGCTCAACACACGCGGATCGCGGGGATTTGGCAAAGCATTCCTCAATGCCGGAGCCGGCGCGTGGGGTGGAGATGTGCTCATTGATATCGCAGCGGCCGCCAACTGGGCGGTGGAAAAAGGCGTCGCCGATCCCGAACGCGTCGGGCTCATCGGCCAGTATTTTGGCGGACACGCTGTCCTGTCAGCGATTGCGCGCAATCCCGAGACATATGCGTGTGCAGTGAGCTACAATACGGTGGCCGACTTGCTGGCGACGGTGGAAAATCCGCCTCCGCGGTATCGGCCATTTGCCCCCCTCCTGGAACGTATGATTGGTGATGTCAACGATCCGGAGACCCGCGGCGTGTTGGCTGCGCGGAGCCTTGGCGCAATTGCCGGCAATATTCGCAAGCCAGCGCTGATCATTCAGGGATATCCCGATCCCTTGGAGCAGGGCGTTATGGCTACTGATTTGGCTCTAGCCGCTGCAAAAAATGGCGCCGACCTCAATGTGCTTGTCGTCGATGCGAGCGAAGAGCAAGGCGGCGAAGAGCGCAGCGAGCTGGCCATGTTTGCCGGCATAGAACACTTCCTGGCCCAGTGCCTGGGTGGACGCGCGGAGCCTTTTGGCGATGATATCACCTTAGCGCCAGTGCGGGTGGTGAATGATAGCGGCGAGCTTACTGACCTCGCAAAAGCGCTGGACAATCGGGGTTAAACGCGCTCGGCTAGCGGTCAATCGACAACATTCTCAACGAAGGCTTAGGAGTACGCCACATGGACACAGTGTTCGCCCGTGCGGCCGCTATGAGCGTCGCATTTGTGCTTGGAGGGGCAACCATGGGGACTGCACAGGACGCCGCGACTGTGGACGCCACCCCAACTCTCACACCAGAACGCCTGGCCGCTGATCCCGACCTCGATGGGGCCACGCCCCGCGGCGTCGCGTTTTCACCCGATGGGAATCTCTTGACTTATCTGCAAGGCAAGGAAGACGACCAGCTGGTGCAGGATTTATGGGCAATCCCCATCGATGGGGGGGAGCCCTACCGGCTGGTGGATTCGGATGCGCTGTCACCCGATGACGTGGAACTATCGGAACAGGAAAAGGCCCGCCGTGAACGCCAGCGCGTCCGGCAAAGCGGCATCGTGGAGTATTTTTGGGACAAGACAGGAGACCAAATTCTTGTCCCCTTGGACGGCGATCTCTATGTGGTCAACGCCGCTGACGGACAGGCGCGTCAACTCACGGAAACAGACGCATTTGAGACCGATGCGCGTGTGTCGCCCCAAGGCAATTATGTTTCCTTCATCCGTGACAATACGCTTTATGCCATTGCGCAGGACAGCGGCGAAGAACGTGCTCTCACCCCTTCCGGCGAGGGCGCGATCAGTTACGGCGTGGCTGAATTTGTGGCTCAAGAGGAAATGGGCCGATATTCGGGGTATTGGTGGTCTGACGATGAGCAATTCGTCGCCTACACCAAAGTGGACGAAAGCGGCGTCAATATTTTCAACCGCGTGGACATTGGCGCCCAAGGCGCCACGATCATCGAACAACGCTATCCGCACACAGGCTCAGCCAACGCTGTCGTACAACTGTTTGTGCGCGACATGAACTCGGATGACGTGGTCGAAGTCGATCTGGGGGATAATCAGGACATTTATCTTGCCCGGGTCCATTGGCTCGATGGTCAATTGATCGTGCAACGACAGAACCGCGAACAAACGCGATTGGATGTCATGCGCGCCGATCCCTCCACCGGAGAGACCGCCGTATTGTTTACCGAAACGGCCGATACTTGGCTGAACCTGCATAACAACTTCAGACCGATTAATGACGGTGAGGCGTTTTTGTGGACGTCAGAACGCAGTGGCTTCCAGCACATTTATGTGGTGAGCGCGGACGGAGACGTTATTCGCCAGGTCACTTCGGGCGACTGGGTGGTGTCGAGAATTGCCGGTGTCAATGAAGACGCTGGGATGGTCTATTTCGAAGGCTTTCGCGACACGCCCATCGAACGTCATCTTTACGAAGTGTCATATCAAGGCGATGGCGCGGAGATTGTGCGAGTCACGGCCCCAAACATGTCTTGGGGCGTGACAATGAATGCGAACGCCACGGCATTTGTGGGCACGTCCTCTTCCCCAACCCAACCGCCACAAGTGGGGCTCTATGATGCGACGGGTTCATTGATCCGATGGATCGAAGAAAATGCGTTGGACGACGATCATCCCTATGCACCGTATTTGGCCCGGCACGTGGAACCTGAATTTGGCGAATTGCAAGCTGAGGACGGAACAATCCTGCATTATTCCTTGCTCAAGCCGCCCTCATGCTCAACTGAAAACCCCTGCCCCGCCATCATCGAGGTTTATGGCGGCCCTGGCGTCCAGCGCAACACACGAAGTTGGTCCGCAGCTGATCCGCATGATCAAATGTATGTCCAGAATGGCTTTGTGTTGATGCGGGTCGACAATCGCGGTTCGACCAATCGCGGCAAAGCGTTTGAAGACGCGATTTACCGGCGCATGGGCGATGTGGAGGTTCGCGACCAGTTGCTGGCGGCCGATCATCTGAAGTCCTTGGACTTTGTGGATGCTGACCGCCTTGGCGTCACGGGCTGGTCCTATGGCGGCTACATGGCCCTTATGATGCTGGCCAAGGCGCCAGAGGTGTTCGCCGCCGGCGTGTCCGGCGCGCCCGTCACCGATTGGGCGCTCTACGACACCCATTACACAGAGCGCTATCTCGGCACGCCGCAGGGTAATCCAGACGGCTATGAGGCCTCGTCTGTTTTTCCCTATTTGTCCGGGTTAACAGCGCCCGTTCTGGTGATTCACGGCATGGCCGATGACAATGTGATTTTCGACCACGCCACAAAGCTGTTTGAAGTACTCCAAGACGAAAACGTGGTGTTTGAATCCATGGTGTATCCGGGCGAGCGCCACGGCGTTTACGGACCGCGTCAGCATGTGAATGCCGTGCGGTTGGACTACTTTCTGCGCCGGCTGAAATAATCCGGCGACGGGGTTGTGCGCCTGCCGCGTTCATCGTAGGCGCATAATCACGAGTATTTGAGGGGACACACATGAGAAATCTGGCGACAGCCATTGCCTCCGCAATGGCGCTGAGCGTTTGTGCATCCGCGCAAACCGATGACGAGGCCGCAACCGCACTCTTGGACGGATCCGATCCCAGCCGAATTGCCGATCTGATCAATGGCATGGGCTATAACGCAGTGCTCGACGACGGGTCCGGCAATATCCGCGTGACGGTTTCGGGTCTAGAAACGTCACTCTTCCTCGACCACTGCGTGGAAAACGAAACCTGTGGCGTCGCCGTCTTCACGGTGGGGTTCGATTTGAGCGAAGGCATTGAGCCTGCTCGGATCGCGGAATGGAATGCCACGAACCTGTTCGGCCAGGCCTATCTCGATGAGAACAATGATCCGTTCATCGACATGGCCGTGAACCTGAACTATGGCGTTTCAGAAGCCAATTTCCGCGACACCATGGGTTGGTGGGATGCTGTCGTGACGCGCTATGCGGCCTATGTGGGATTTTAGAGGGCGCTCTAACCCGTTGTCCTGCCTCGCGCTCAGGTCGCGCTCAGGGCGTTGAGTACAGCAGGGCGCAAATGTGTTCCAAGCCGGCTTGGTCTTCTTGGGTAAAGGCGGCCGGTTGGGCGGAGTCCACGTCAAGCACGCCCGCAAGCGCGCCATGCCGATCAAACACCGGCGTGACGATTTCTGATCGCGAACGGATGTCACACGCGATATGGCCGGGAAAGGCGTGGACATCATCCACTATGATGGTTCGGCGCTCTGCGGCTGCGGCGCCGCACACGCCCTTGCCGAAAGCAATGCGCATACACCCTAGTGTCCCCTGATAGGGCCCGACCACCAGTTCATTGCGCTTGTCAGGATCAACCAAATAGAAACCGGTCCAGTAGAACCGAGGGCGGAATGCCTCAGACAGCAAACATGATGTTGCCGCATAGCGCGCGATCATATTGGGTTCGCCCGCGATCACAGCGGCCACTTCTTTAGCGACTTGAACGTAGGGCTCGGTCAGAGTCAGCGTCGTCATCATTTTGCTCCACTGTGCGCTTTAACTCCTGCCAAATGGCTTGGACCGAAGCAGAGATCAAGCGCTATGGGCGCGCGGCTGCGCGCTGCGATGAAATCACTGGGGCGAGGACAGTGTGATGATGAGCCGTCAAGGCTTCCCTCTTGCGCGCCTATGCCTGGCGCTCGCAATCATGAGCGCGCCAGGATGCGCCCGCCAAAACAGCGGCGCAACGTTCCGCGGAAGCCGGGATGACGCGAGCCTTGGTTCAATTGCACGCACACTTGGAGTCTGAAACGATCGACCGCGCTCGCTTGGAGCCGCAGCGTTGACCGTGCGCGCCGCCATGCAAGACGAAGTCTCTCAGAATTACGAACAATTGCTTGTCGATGCCAACGCCTTCAAAGACGAGCGGATCACTGTCGATGACACGGCTACCCGCACGAGCGACTAACCAGGTTGACAGCCCACCAAACCCGCCACACTCACCACCACTTCCCAGCCTTCGTTCTGAGTTAAGCGGATCGTGCCGCTTGGCACACGTTCGCCGCCGGAAATGGCTTCGCCCTGAGTGATGCTCACATTGGCCACAAGGTCACCGCGCTGGGATCGGAAGGTCTGTTCGGTGAACTGTCCGGCAAACCGGACCCCGTCACTCGATATACGGCCGAGCGACACTTCTCTGCCATTGATCTGCATTTGAGCTGTGGCGGCATCATTGCTTGAAAACAAAACGAGCTTGGGCTCGTTGCTGCGCTCCCACAAAAACAGTCCGCACTCATTGGCGTCAAGCCGGCGCGGCTCTAGCCGACCCACCGAGGGCGCTTCGCCAGTCGAGAAATCTTGGGCTTCTGATTTGTCAGCGCCGCCGACCAGTGGAACCCCGCCACAAGCCATCATGCCGCTGGCCACAGCAGCCATCACCAAGGAGCGCATGGCCCACTTTACCCCCGTCTTCTTAAAGTCTCCGGAACGCATATCAGCTCCTCACACGCCTGCGCCAATGCCCGCCTGGCGTGTGAAGATATACACACCTTGGTTTTCTTCAAAGCCGAACGAAAGTGCAAGCGCAACAATCTCGACAATATCAGTTTCCAGCTCCACACGGATATCGCTTTGTCCGGTGGGTTCCACCACAGCTTTCGCGGTGACTGAAAAATTGGCCTGCGCACCGGCCAACTCAAAAACGATCGATGAACCGTCGCACGTGACCGTCCCGTTGAGAGCGGGTCCGGTCCACGATCCACGTGTGGGCAATTGCGTCAGGGCGTCGGTGTGAAGCGTCCCTCGCGCTTCAACACAGCCCTCAGCTTGGTCCCATACGAGTTTATCGAACTGCCCTTCAAACCGGGCTCCTGGGGTCCGCATCCGTGGATGCAGCGCCTGCAGGTGCTCAAGATTGGCCAGCATGGTCACCTGCTCGGCCACAATGCGCCCATTGGCGGAGCCTGCAAGGATTGCGCGCGCACTTAATGCCGGTCCATCCATTCGCAAATCTGCGTGCAGTTGCCCGCGCAATAAGTCCATGGGACTGATCTTGGCGCGCACATCACCAATCACCTGGCGCGGCGTGCTGACTGCGGTGACGCGCCCGTCCCAAACCGTACCATAAGCCCCGCCATAACTGACGCCTCGGTCGGTCAAGTCCGTGAAACTCAAAACGGCCGCGAGCGGAGCATTGGCGATCAGCACGCTCAGCGTGGTCACAATAAACGCGAGACTGAGAACAACACCACGGATCACGGCTGCACCCTTGCAAGTGTCAGATTGGCGCGCACTTTGTTGTCGCGATCACTGCGGCGAATGGAGGCTTCGGTGACCACCACGCCGTAATCGCTCTGCAATTGCTGCAGCCAGGCATAGAGCGCAATGGCGTTAGCCTCGTCCAGACGCACGGCCACCTGATCGTCGCCTGACGGCGTGACGGCATTGATTTGCAAGCCGAAGGCGGCGTGTGTGCCACCGACAACGGCGCGCACAGATTGACTTGTGTCTTGGGTGGTGTTGGCCTGGCCATTAGCGGGATTTTCTCCACGCACGAGCGCCAACTGCGCGGCGCCTTGACGGACAAACGCCAGATCGGCGTTGGCGCTCACAAAGCTGCGTTCCGCAGCGACGCGGCCGGATAAAATTGGCGCCACCAGTCCTTGGGCGAATATCAGAACAAACAGAAAAACGCCCATGACGCCTAGCAATACTCGTTCTCGCGGCGTGCGGGCTAACCACCAAGCCTTCATGAGCGTACCCTCAATTCAAGTTCACCTGACTGACGCGCGCCCCGCGACCGCGATCCTTGATCGGTCACTGCAACGCCAGCCTCCTCCATGGACGCTGTGAGCGCCGCCACATCATCGAAATTGTCATAGATTAACGTGGCCGTGAGCGCGCCGTCTTGGCGTACAAAGCGCACACCTTCAAGCTCCACCCCCGGCGCGGTTTGGATGGCCGACACCAACACCGCCGATAAATCCAAAAACAGTCCCGACCCAAGGCCCTGCACTGCGGCGAGCTTTGACCGCATCTGGCTAGTGGGGTCCACCACGCGCGCTTCATCTGGAAAGGCGCTTTTGTAGACGTCCATAGCCTGCGTTCGCGCTGCACGCGCGGCGCCGCGATAGGCCCAAGTCTCGGCGACAGTGACACCGAGCCATGCTAAAACCAACGCCGCCGCCAGAGCGGCGCTCGGCCGCCAGGATCGCGCCAGACGCACCACCTGACCGCGCGGCGCATACTCACCCTGCAGCAAGTCGACAATGCCAGGATTGTCGACGCCATCCATCAGCATGGCGGCCAATTCATCATCGCCCAGCGCTGGCCGAATATCCAAGGGGCCATAGACCCGGAGAGTCTCCAGGCCGAGCGCGCTGGCGCGATCTGACCAAATTTCGATGGATGTCCATTCCGTTTCGTCGAACAAGGGCGGCAGAACGGCGGTCGCCAGATCCGGTTCGATCGCCACGCCAGCTTCGCCTGTGTTCACCAAGATGGCGTCGCCGGCGTCAACAATCACAGCGCCTCCCTCCGGTCTCGGCGCAGCGAGGAAATCTGGAATAATCTGATCAGCCACAATACCAAAGTCGGATAATTGGGTGCGCCAACGATCGATCGCCGCCTTTGACACAATCGCCGCGGATCGCTTGCCATCCTCGCCCGTTGAACCCAGCGCCAGGTGCACTTCGTCCAGATCCAGAGCAATATCGTCTTCAACGGCGAACAGCGCGGCATTGCGCGCCTGAGCCAGCGACCCTTTGGTCGCGGGAACCCTGTGAACCGCCACATCGGCGCCTGGGGCAATGGCCACCACGCGCTCGGCGCGGGCTGCTGCTGGCAGTCGCGCATCGGCGCTGACGCGGCCCCGTGAGATATCACCGCGCGCCGTGCGATGCATCCAAAATAGGCTATCCGCAGCGCCATCGGATAAAGCAACTAACAAAAGCGATTTCACGATAGGGCTCCAAACCGCCTGGAGATGACGCGCGCCGCGCCGCTGCCATTGGCTTCCAATGTGCTGCGCAGTTCCACATACGCGTTCTTGTACACCACAGTGGCGCTTACTTCGAACAGTGAAGAGCGAATGTCGAGTCGGTCTGTCATGCCTTCGGTTTGTTGCTCAACCAATTCAGGCGCCTCCCAAACCTCAGCCACGTCTTCAAACCCTTCCTCGGGGCGCGAAGCCACAATGGCGCGCGCATCTTGCACTGAGATCAACCCTTCCAGTGTGGCGTGCAACAGCACGGCTTGATCTTCGCGCAGCGTATTCATGTTGAGTATGCTTCGTTCCTGGTCTGCGCGCGCGCACAGAAATGGTCGCGCGGCCTTATAGCTCGTCTCGGTCATGCCAGCCACGGCGCGCAATTCACTCAAATCGACCATAAGCGTATTGGCCGCGCGGTAGGGCGGATCAAACAGCGCATAGTCGAAATCCTCGGCGCCGCCGCTTAAGGGTGAACCGTTTTCGTCCACCCAATCGGCGATGGCGTTGGTCAAGGCGCGCGCCTCATTCGCCCCAAGTCCGATATCAGTGAGCAACAGCTGCAAGGATTTCGCCGCGCCGGTATTGATCCCGGCGCTATCTTCACCAGGATCAACCAGGCTGTTGATATTAAAGCAATTTTGCTGATCTTGGACCGTGGCGGTAATCACACCGCCCGATATGGGGAACACCAGTCCATTACGCACTTCATCAGAGTTGAGGATCATCATGGACGGGTCTTGCATGTTGGCTTCGGCGATGAGTTGGCTGACCAATTCTTCCGCACCGAGTGCATACCAAGTGGCCTGTTCAGAATCGGTGACCGTTTGGGTCCGACGCAGCGCAAATCGCAAATCCTGGGTCACGGTGATTGCCGTGACGCTCATGACGGCAACAATCAGGAGCACCATGAGCAGCGCCGCCCCGCGTTCATCCGAGGCGCGCGGTTTGTCTTTGTGTTGGCGGCATGACTGGTGGTTCTGGCTCATTGCCGACCTCCGCCGCCGAGAAGCAAGATTTGCACATTGCCCAAGTCTTCCAGGCGAAATGTCATTGACACAATGGGCGGAGCGCTGGGACGGCTCTGGCTTTGCGTTTGGCCGCCCACGCCCCAGAGCCATTCGGTGGACCAGCTGTCGCCATAGCCATATTCGATGGTGAGCGCTTCAACGCCGCTCACCAAAGTGCGCTCGATCACCGGTGTTTCAGGCGTCGCGTTAAGCCGAGACCTCGCACGGCGCACCAATGCGTCACCCTCCAGCCAATACTCCACGTATTGCAAGTCGCTGCGGGCGATCGCGCCATCCGGATTTTCCCAGCCGGCGCGTGTCAAAGCCACGCGAGCCGAGCGCGGATCATCTCCGCCGCGAAAGGCGAAGGGCTGCCATTGACCGAATTCGTCGCGCACGGGTCGGTCGATGAGCTGGAGAAAATCTTGTCGCAATATGGCGCGCGCTTGTTGCAGTTCGGAAATCCGCGCATCGCTGTCTTTGAGGCGCGCACTGGCGTCTAGTGTGGAACGCAGAATGGCCGCGCCCGAGACCGCGATCATGGACACAATCAACAGCGCCACCATGATTTCCGGCAGGCTGAACCCGTCCTGGCGCCGCGCGCGGCTAGTCATTGCGCCCTCCGAAAGCCGATCACCGAAGCAATAAGGCGCGGCGGATCGGAGTCATCGCGCACCTCGACCTCGATCTGCATGACATTGGGCCGTTCGGTGGGCGTGATGGACGAGGTCCAGGTCCAACGCCGCCCCACCTGCTCGACCTCGCCGCTGGCTGAACCGGCCTGGAGCGGATCTGGGTCCGCCATGATCTCCACCATGCGGTTCTCCGCCACAATGCCGGCAAACAGAGCATCGCGCACGCCGGTTTGGGCGCGGACATTCTGGCCGCTGAGCTGCATGAGGGAGATCGCAGCGATGGCGAACACGCCCAGCGCGGTCACCGCTTCGATCAGAGTAAAGCCTGCCTCGGACTTGCGATCCCTGGGGGGCGCAAAAGCCTTACGCGCGGCGCGGAAGACGAGGCTAAAGGCGCGCATTATCGTCCTCGGCTGCCAAACGGACCTCACCATTGAGATTGGCCAGAACGCGATAGACCCCGCCAGCGCCACTAAATTGGATTGAAAACGGCGTCACGCCGCCAGTGGAATCAAACACGATCTGTGGCGCCGAAGCAGACAACAGGCCGGCGTCACCCGGGTCAGACAATCGTGCACTGAATTCGCTCCGCTCTGGCGGCTCGGGCAATTCCACAATCACGCCGACCGACGGGGCCCAAGCGCGTCGGCCAAACTCATTGCCGCTAAGCGGGATCCATTCGCCTCGACGCCGGCGCATCACCATCACGGCGTCCGGGGACACATGCAGGCCCACCGCATTACCCGAAACGATGGCTTCTTGGCCAGCCAATTTGACTATGCGTTCAAACGCCAGCGCTTCAGTGCGCACAGGCGGTTCAGCTTCGGGCCAAGCCAACACCACCGCCGTGGCCGCCAGCGACATGATGAAGATCGCAGAGAGCAGTTCCACCAGGGAGAAGCCCGCCTGGCCGTTTCCCAATTGCAAGGAACGGTCAATCCTCATCGTCATCCAGCGGCACATTGGCGATGTCCGCATTCTCACCTTCGCCGCCCTCTTTGCCATCAGCGCCGCGCGTTACGATCATGTATGGCGCACCGTCGGGTCCTGGGACTTCAAACACATAATCACGCCCCCACGGATCGGTGGGCAAATCAGCCAACTGACGTCCCTCAACCAAGGTGGCTAACCCCGCCTCCGGATCGGGATAGCGGCCGTTCATCAACCAATACATTTCCACCGCTGTTTCCAGCTGAACGATGTGAGCGGACGCCTGCTTAACGCGGGCTTCAGCCAGTTTTTGCTCCGCCTCTGTGGGGCCATTGGCGTCCTGAACACACAGTGCGAACGCAACGATCCACGCTGACGTCACCATCGGCAACCTCCCGCTACAAGTGCCTTCGGCTAGCTTTGCTCAAGCGAGTCCAATGTGATGTCGGCGTCATCACCTTCACCACCCGGCACGCCGTCAGCCCCGAAAGAGAAAATCTCATAGGGCTCGCCTGACCGGCCAGGTCGAATAAACTGATAGTCATTGCCCCATGGATCGGATGGCAACCGACGGATAAAGCCGTTGGGCGGGTAGGCTTCGGCGCGTCGATGGCCGACGGGAACTTCCACGAGCGCTCCAAGTCCATCTTGGGTGGAGGGATAGGAGCCCATCACTCGATAATAGTCCACCACGGCGGTTTCCAAAGACGACAGATCGCCCTTTACCTTAGTGACGCGGGCATTGCTGATCATGGGCAGCACGTTGATGGTCACCACCGTGGCCAGAAGGCCGATGATCAAAATCGTCACCATCAATTCGGTGAGCGTGAAGCCGGCCTGCGCCCGGCGGCGGCGCGCGGCGCGGTCCAAGCGCTGGACAGTATCTTGGGTCATTAACGTCTCCTCAAGTCGGTGCATCGAAGCCACGGTGTCCCCGCTCCGATGGTCACAATGTCGCCAGTGTATTCAATTGCAGGATAGGCAGCATGATGGCCAGCACAATGGTCGCCACGATGCCGCCCATAAACACAATGATCAGCGGCTCCAGCAAATTGAGCGCAATGGAAATCGCGCTTTCAAATTCACTCTCTAGATACTCTGCGCCCTTGGTGAACATGCCGGCCAAATCCCCGCCGCGCTCGCCACTGCCCACCATATACACCAAAAGCGGCGGGAACGCCGCTGTCTTGGCCATCGCGCCTGAAAGTGCGCCGCCCTCACGTACGGCGCTGGTCACGTCTTCGACGGCCGATTGAATGACTTTGTTGGTTGCGGTGGTCTTGGCGGCCGCTAAGCTTTCCATCACCGGCGCGCCCGAGCCCACCAACGTGCCCATGGTGCGCGCGAAGCGGGCGGAGTTCACCGAACGATTGAGTGGGCCGATGACGGGCAAGCGCAGTACGAGCGCGTCCCAACCGCGCTTAATGGCCGGCGTACGCAGGGCCTGGGCAAACAGAAACGCCCCGCCAATCAGGCCGCCCAGAATGAAAATCCCATAGTTTTGCAGTGTCTCCGAAATCGCGATGACAATTTCAGTCAGAAGCGGCAAATCTTGGTCGATGGTGTCGAACTGCTCGACCACTTTGGGCACCACGAAGATCATCAGCGCCGTGACGACGATGGTGGCCACGACGGCCAGCACCACCGGGTAGATCACGGCGGCCATGGCCTGACGGCGCATCTTCTGGCCCTGTTCGAGAAACTCGGCGAGGCGCTCCATCACCACGCCCAGATCACCGGACGCTTCGCCGGCCGCCACAACGGACCGATACAGCGGCCCGAACGAATTGCGTTGGCGCGCCAAGGAATCTGAAAGCTTAAACCCCTCGGTAACGCCTGCACGCACATCACTGAGGACATCGCGCACCGCCGGCGTGCGGCTTTGCGAGGCGACGGCGCCCAGCGCTTCTTCCACCGGCGTGCCGGCGCGAACCAGCATGGCCAGCTGGCGCGTGATCAACACCAAATCGCCTGCCTTTAATTTTCGCTTAGAGAAAGCTGATCCCCGATCGCTCGACTTGGCGCGACGCGATTCATTGAGCTCCAGCAAGGTCAGCTTGCGGCCACGCAATTCCTTGCGGGCCGCCCGAGCAGAGTCTGCGTCCACCACGCCGCGCTTGCGCTTGCCGGCATCGTCGAGCGCGACATATTCAAATGCCGTCATTGTGCGCCATCCTCGCCGTCCGAACTGGCCACTCGCAACACTTCCTCCGAGGTCGTCAGCCCACCGAGCACATGGCGCGCGCCGCTGCGCAAGAGCGTATCGGCCTCACGGAACGTATGTTCGGCCAAGTCATCTTCACGCGCGTCATCGTGGATCAATCGGCGGGCAGTCTCGTCAATCAACGCGAATTCGTAAATGCCGACACGGCCGTTATACCCCAGCCCATTACAGCGATCACAGCCCACCGCGTGATAGAAGACGGCATCGCCAATGGCCGAGGGGTTGAGCTCTAATAGCGCCACTTCTTGCGGATCGGGCCGATAGGGCTGCTTGCAGTTGTCGCACAGTCGGCGCACCAAGCGTTGCGCCAAAATCCCGCGCAATGTGGAGGCCAACAAAAACGGCTCAACGCCCATATCGCGCAGGCGCGTGACCGCGGCGACGGCGGAGTTGGTGTGCACTGTGGAGAGCACCAAATGGCCGGTCAGACTGGCTTGGATGGCGATTTGCGCGGTCTCCACGTCGCGGATCTCGCCCACCATCACAATGTCCGGGTCTTGTCGCAGTATGGCGCGCAAGCCATTGGCGAAGGTGAGCCCCACTTTAGCGTTCACCTGGGTCTGACCCACACCATCCAAGCCATACTCCACCGGGTCTTCCACGGTGAGGATATTGCGCGTTTGGTCATTGAGCATGATCAAGCTGGCATAGAGCGTGGTGGTTTTGCCCGAACCGGTTGGCCCTGTGACCAAAATCACGCCATTGGGCTGGCGCAAGGCGCGTTTGAGCGCGCCAAGCAAGTTGGGCTCCATGCCCAACTGGTCCAAATCGAGGTGGGCCTGGGTCTTATCGAGCAGTCGCAAAACCACCCGCTCACCATACCGCGACGGCAAAGTGGAGACGCGCACATCAATGGCCCGGCCGCCCAGCGTGAGCGAAATGCGTCCGTCCTGCGGGATGCGCTTTTCAGCGATATCGAGGCGCGCCATGACTTTCACGCGGCTGACCAAGAGCGGCGCCAATCGGCGCGCATTGGTCAGCACTTCGCGCAACACGCCATCCACCCGAAACCGGATGGCGAGGCGGTCTTCGTACGGCTCAATGTGAATGTCCGACGCGCCGGTTTTCACCGCCTCGGAAATCATGCCGTTGATCAACCGGATAATGGGCGCGTTATCTTCGGTATCCAGCAAGTCCGCCGTGGTCGGCAAGCTGTCGACCAAGCTCTCCAAATCACCGGTTTCCTCCAAGCCCTCATTCAAGGACGCGCTATCCAGGCTGCTGGCGGAGTAGATTTCCGACAAACGGCGATTGAACGCCTCCGCGCTCATCGACTCCACATCGATGGGGGCGCCGATAGCGCGGCGCGCCTCGATCAGTGCGGTGGGTTTCGCCCCGGCGCGCACGCCCACTTGCACGCGATCAGCGTGGGCCAGGACCACAACGCCGTGTTCCTTGGCAAAGGCGTAACTCAGGACGGGGTCGTGGCGTTCACTATCCATGGGAGTCCGTGCATGCGCCCCTTATCCCCTGCAGGTTGCATGGCGTCTTACTGTTCACGACCGGGAATGGCGTCCTGCATGTCCACGGCGCTCATCAACTCGTCCAAGTTGACGCCCGTTTCCTGCAGCTGGTTGCGCAAAAAGTCGTAACGACGCGAGGCCGCTCGGCTATTGTCTTCGCGGTCGCGCAAAATCGTCGGACGCAAGAACACCACCAAATTGGTCTTTGAGCGAATTTTGCCCTCCGACCGGAACAAGCGGCCGGCGACAGGAATGCTGCCCAAAATCGGCACGGCTGACACCGCATCGGTTTCGGCCACTTCAATCAGGCCGCCCAACACGATCACTTCGCCATCATCGGCGAGCACCGTGGTCTCAATCTCGCGCGTGTTGAACACCGGCTCGCCATTGGCGGTCGCATCAAAGCTCGCCACATTGGACACTTCTTGGCGGA
>CAZWVH010000022.1:0-41667 GCA_964636945.1 uncultured Caulobacterales bacterium
AGATGTTTTACGTTCAGCTGGAGTTGGTTGTGGGGCCGCTCCAATTGAATAGACTTTGTTGGTTAACTGTGACAGTCCACCAATTCCCTCCTGAGCCAATTTGCCGGGGTCGCGGGCGTCTGTGACGCTATTTGAATGAGTGTCCCGTGGTCACCGTCAGGCGCAGTGCAGACAGCATTCCTGAACCTTTTTGCCGGAGCCGCATTGGCGTGAACGGGGAGTTTAAGACGCCGCCAATTCCTTTGCACCGATGACCTTTAAGGCGGCCCACTCGACAGCCTTAACCTGACAACCTGAGCCAACCCTGAACCGCCACGCCAACCAAGGTTGCCTCACCGCCCCAGCATTTCGCGGGCGATGATCACGCGCATGATCTCGTTCGCGCCCTCCAAGATCCGGTGCACGCGCAGGTCGCGCAAAATCCGCTCCACGGGGTAATCTTTTAAATAGCCATAGCCGCCGTGCAGTTGCAGGGCCTTGTCCACGACCTGGTAGCAGGCGTCGGTGGCGAAGCGCTTGGCCATGGCCGCGTGCTTGGTTTTCTCGGGGTGGCCAGCGTCCAGACTTTCCGCGGCGCGGTACACCATCAGCCGGGAGGCGTCCAGATCGGTGGCCATGTCCGCCAGAGTGAATTGGGTGGCCTGGAACTTGGACAATGGCTGGCCGAATTGCTTGCGATCCTGGGTGTAGGCAATGGCCGCCTCAAGCGCCGCTTGCGCCCCGCCAAGCGAGCAGGCGGCGATGTTGATCCGCCCGCCATCAAGGCCGGCCATGGCGAATTTAAAGCCGAGGCCTTCCTCCCCGCCCAGCAGGTTTTTCGCCGGCACGCGGCAGTCTTCAAGGATGACCTGGGCGGTGGGTTGGGAGTTCCAGCCCATTTTCTTTTCCTGGGCGCCAAACGACAATCCCGGAGCGCCGCCCTCAACAATGAACGCCGACACGCCCTTGGGTCCCGCTTCGCCGGTGCGCGCCAGCACGATGAACAAGTCGCTGTCGCCGCCACCGCCAGAGATGAACGCCTTGGTGCCGTTGAGCACATAGTCATCGCCATCGCGCACGGCCTTGGTGGACAAGCTGGCCGCGTCCGAGCCCGCGCCCGGTTCAGTGAGACAATACGAGCCCAGCACCTGCATGGCCGCCAATTGGGGGATCCAGGTTGCGCGTTGTTCCTCTGTGCCGAAGCTATCGACCATCCAGGTGACCATGTTGTGGATGGACAGATACGCCGCCGTCGACACGCATCCGCGTGAGAGCGCTTCGAAGATCAACGCCGCGTCCTTGCGGGTCAGGTCCGAGCCGCCATGTTCCTCACGCGTGTAAATCGCGGCGAAGCCCAGCGAGGCCAGCTCGCGCAGCACATCGACGGGAAAGTGCTTGTCCTCGTCCCATTTGGCGGCGTTGGGCGCAAGATGGTCGTCAGCAAAGCGCGCGGCGGTGTCGAGCAGCAATTCTTGTTCGTCAGTGAGATCGAGGGGCATCGCCATCCCTTTCGCGTTCTTGTTCTTGGACTGGATGTTGGACGCATATGTCTCATAACAAGGCCTGAAGAGCAAAACGCTTCGGTCCAAAGGGCGGTTAGGGGAAAGATTGTTTTTCATGGCGCTTTGCCGGACCCCGCGAACCGGCTATGACGTGGAGGAAATTGGGAGGCGGCCGTGATTGGCGGTTATGCGAAGCGCTTAGAGGCGGATCTGTCACGCTGGGTCGACCAAGACCTCGTGTCCGAGGCATCGGCGAAAACCATGCTTGCTGACGCGCGCACTCGCCACGAGAGCTCCACGCCAATCCTGCCCATCCTGGCGGGTTTGGCCGTGACGCTGGGCATTCTGACCGTCATTGCCGCCAATTGGAGTGTTTTGAGCGGGGTAGCACGGCTTGCCATTTTTACCGTGCTGTTCGCCTTGGCCCTTTTGTCTGCTGGCGAGTTGCGCCATCGCCGCATGGAATTGGCGTCGAACATCGCGGCCGCGATCGGCGCGGCGTTGTTTGGCGGCGGGCTTGTGGTCGTGGGCCAGCTTTATCACGTGGGCGCATCGGTCTCCGCGTTTTTCTCGGTCTGGACACTGGGCGCGCTTGGCGTCGCGTTTGCTTTGCGCTCGCCCTTGGCGGCGGCGCTGACGGCGGGCATCGCGGTGGCATGGATTTTCGCCCATGAAAGCGAATCCTCGCCATTGTCGGCATTGGCTTGGCCGCCCTTCTGGGCATTTGGGGTGCTCATTGCGCTTGGCGCGGCGTGCTGGCTGTGGCGCACGCTGGGGCTTGTGCATATAGCCGCGATTGCCGCCATCATTTGGCTTAGCCTGTTTGTCGGCAAAGTCTTCGATCTGAGCTTCTCGAACGACTCCGTGGCCGTACTGGCCGTGTTTTGGGCGTTTGCGGCGGCGGGACTTGAAACGCTTGTCCGGCTAAAGGATATTTGGGCCGTGCGCACACTGTCCGGCTGGGCGACCTGGATGGCGGTCTGGGCGTTTGTGGCCTACCTCATCTCAGAGCGATTTGGTGTTTATGGCGATACCTCGATCGCCGCGACCATCTCTTTGTCCGTGTTTGGTTTTGGCGTGTTCGCCGCACTCACCGCGTACGGCTCAGCGCCTGGCCGGCGGTGGCTGCGCGGTGCGGGCGTGGCCGGGTTTATCGGCACGGCTGTGGTGGTGTTCACGCTTGCTGACAATTTGCTCGCTGCGGGTGTCACCATGATCGTTGTGGGCGCAGCACTCATCGCGCTGATCGTCGTCACCAACCGCATGCTGAAATCTGCACAATCGGCGGAGGCCTCAGCATGAGCCCGCCCACTTGGCTGTCGTCTGTGCAAGGCGCGTTTCGCTTGCGAGCGCTGGTGATCCTTGTCATCCTGCTCGGTGTGATAGGGCTTAACGCATTCACCAATGAACGCGCACGCTCCACTGGCCAGGAGATCACGCTCAAAACCGCGCCCATCGATCCGCGCGATGTGTTTTTCGGCCACTACGCCACTTTGGGGTATGACATCGCACCCCGCTGGGGCTCGCCAAGACTCGAATCATTCGCAGACGACACGTTTGACGGACTGTTTGAGACCGACCCCATTAGCGGCATCGCCACTGGTCTGGTGCGTTCAGTATCGGGCGTGGATATGAACGACACCCGCGAGGTCACCATTCATATTGCCATGGTGTTGCGCGAGCCATTCCATGAGATTGCGCTGGTCTCGCGCGAAAAGGAACGCGCCGACGCCGCCGGAACACTGAGCTGGTCTGTGAATGCGGTGATCGAGCAAGACGAATTGACCGATCGCCAGAAGGCTGCGGGGGACAAACCATTTCGTATTTTTGCCCAACTGAACTTGCCAAACCGCTATTACGCCGACCCCGAGACAGCCTTGGCGCTGCAAGATCTCAACGTGGCTGCGAGGCGGGCGGAGAATGAAGAACGCGCCGATCGCAATTGTCTAGGGGATTTGCGCCGGACCGCACTGGCCGCCCGCAATGCCGAGCAACAGGCCGCCAACATTGTGACGCGCGCACGAAGCTGCGGTCCCGTGCCGGAACCGAAAGACTGGGACAATTTGGCTGATGATTACCGTGACGCGATGAACGCGCATTATGCCTGTCTGGCCGAGGCGGTTCCCGAAGTGGTCGCAGAAGCGCGCACCTGCCAAGCGCCTGACCTGGAAAATGCGCCAGAGTTCGGCGTGATTCTGAGTATCGACGAGGGGCGCAACCCTCGGATCAAAGGTCTCTATCTGAACGGAGAGCGCTGGTATGACAGTCTCGCCGGCCCGCGCTTGGCGTTGGAGCGCGCGAGCGACGCTGAAACCTGAGCGACGCTGAAACCTGAGCGGCGCCGTGACCAGAGACCGGGCGCAAGACTGGGCGCAAGACTGGGCGCAGCTGACAATGTAAACTGGAGCCGCTGCCTGAGACCAAGGGTTTTCACCAAAGGGCGAAGCGCATAAGCCTCACGCCATCCCAAATCCTGGGTATTGGAGAGCAAACATGCCTGCCTTTCCCGTCGCCCGCCCTCGCCGATTGCGGCGCACACCCTGGTTGCGCCGCCTGACGGCGGAAACGCGCCCCAGCGTCGACGACTTGATCTGGGCGCTGGTGGTGTCGGAAACAGCAAATCCCACCGAAGACGTGCCTGCCATGCCTGGGGTTCCCCGCCTGTCGCCGGAGGCCGCAGCTGACGCCGCCCGCCGCGCTCAAGCGCTCGGCATCCCCGCCGTCGCGCTGTTTCCGCACATCCACCCCGACCATAAGGATCAAACGGGCAGCGAGGCGGCCAACCCAGACGGACTGATCCCGACGGTTATTGCCGCAATCAAAGATGCAGCACCGGATCTCGGCGTCATTTGTGACGCTGCGCTCGATCCCTACACTGATCATGGCCATGACGGAGTTCTGCGCGGCGATGAGATCGTCAATGACGAGACCCTCGAGCTCTTGGCCCAAGTTGCGGTGGTGCTGGCCAAGGCTGGGGCTAATGTGGTCGCACCGTCGGATATGATGGACGGGCGCGTGGGCGCCATCCGCACAGCTCTCGATCAGGCCGATTTATCCGACATACCGATACTGTCTTATGCCGCAAAGTACGCCTCGGCCTTTTATGGGCCTTACCGGGAAGCCATCGGCACCGCCACCGCGCTCAAGGGTGATAAGAAGACCTATCAAATGCACCCGCCCAACCGGGCCGAAGCGCTGCGTGAAGTGGCGCTCGATTTAGAGGAGGGTGCGGACATGGTCATGGTCAAGCCGGGCCTGGCGTATCTCGATATCATTCGGGAGATTGTCGATACGTTTGAGGTTCCGACGGTGGCCTTTCAGGTGTCAGGCGAATACGCCATGCTCACCGCCGCCGCGCAAAATGGCTGGATCGACGGTGAGCGCGCCATGATGGAAACTCTGGCTTGTTTCAAACGCGCAGGGTGTTCGGGCGTCGTGACCTATTTCGCCGACAGAATGGCTGAAGCGCTCGGGCGCGCCAACAGCCAATAAATCCACTCCATCGAAAGTACTATGCTTACACCTGCTGCATTGCTGCTTGCGTTGCGGTATCATGAGAAGAATTTGAGTAGGACTCAATACTGGCCGCAGGAGATTCACCGATGGAATGGCGCGATTATACCCAAAATGCATTGGCGATGGCGGTTTTCGCCTTGGCGCTCGCCATTGGTTACTTCGCTTTCGAATTGTCCCGATTATCGCGAAATATTCCGCAAATCCTAGCGGCTGTCGAAAGTGCGTCGGATGAGGTCGGGCCATTAGCGCAAGAGATCGCGCAAATTTCAGAAATGGTTCCACCGATTGTGGATGAAGTCACTGCAATACGAGGTCAGATTCCCGCAATCCTTGACGAAGTTGCGGCAGTTCGGGAAACGATCCCTCCAGTTCTTGCTGAAGTTGCTGAAACTCGCAAAGTCATCATGCCAATTATTGAAGAGGTTGAGCTCATTCGTGCCGATTTGCCTGAGATCTTAGAAACGGTGGATAATACGTCAGTCGCCGTTCGCGCCAGCGCAGATCAAATCCAGGCAATCAATGCGATTGCCCCTTCATTCTTGGACGAAATGCGCGCCACTCGGGCCATGATTCCCGATACCCTCGATCGTGTTGATGCACTGCTGGACGAAGCCGCCACGGTTGGACGACGGACATCCGAAGGGGCGGTGACCGGCATTGTAACCGGCGTTGTGCGCACCCCGTTTGCAATCTTAGGTGGATTAACTGGCGGTGGGGACAGCGACGAGCTGGGCATGGAAGAGTTTACCGACGAGGATCGGGTGATCGCGCTTGCAGCCGCCGAAGGCATAGACGCGCAGCCGAAGGGAACACAGGTCTCATGGCGAAACCCGCAATCCGGGACCTCCGGGGTCTTCACGCTGCGCAATAAGTACACGCGAGGCGGCTTGCCCTGCGTACAAATCCGCAATGAGGCCTGGCGCGATGGCGAACGCATCACGCGTACGTCGTTTGACGCGTGCCAACAGTCGAACGGCGAGTGGCAATTGCGATAACGCAAAAAAAATGAGGGCCCGAGGGCCCTCTCCAGTTGGTGCGTAGCTTGGGGTTATTGTTGTGGGCAGGTCCCGACATTCCACACTTGGCCATTGTCCACGCTGAACACCGAATTTGTCCCCCAGGTGGACCCAGGCATGGGGTCATCGCTGCCAACGGCGAAATAATCTGGGAGAAGCGGGTTGCCGGTAGAGTACGCCCGGCCCGCCGTCTTTTGGTAGTAGTTGAAGGTGGAGAAGTCCTCGCACGTTCCGCCCGGATCACCTCCATCCCCGCCATCACCACCATCACCACCGTCGCCGCCGCCTGAGCCACCGCCCGCCGAACAGCTGACATTGGGGCCAAAGCAGGAGCCGTCTTCGTCCTCCCAACGGCATTGATCGCCTGACACGCCGCTTTCAATCAGGGTAAACGCCGCCGCGCCATATTCCAGATAGCAATTGGCGTAATTGGTATAGTCCAGCCGACCTGCTGCAATGTGCTGATCCAACGTCGCCGATTGGCCGGCATCGACCACAAAGCTGACCGCGACGCTGGAATTGAGCCCGCCCAGGTCGGTGGCCGTGACCGTGACTGAATTGCTCCCGCCAGGCAGGTTGCAGGCCTCTGCAGAGAAGGCCGCTCCAGCGACATTTGCGGTGACCGAGCCATTGGCAAAGGCTGCCACAACCGTATCGAGGTCCTGGTTTTCATCAACGACATTGCCAGAAACCGTGGCGCATTGCGCGATGACGTCCACCGCAACATTGCTCAGCGCCGGAGCGGCTGGCGGTGGCGGCGGACCGATCCGCACAGTGTCCGATACCGGGTCGCTGGCCGCGCCTTCATTGTCGGTTGCCGTCACTGTGACAAGGTAAAGATCGTTTGGCAGCGCCGCACTTTGCCCCTGATAAGCGCCCATGCCATTGCTGGCCAGCGCCACCGTCGCCACGGCGGCTCCAGACACGGCATCTTCAATTTGCGCGTTTGCGCTCACCACCGAACCATCGGCGTCGGTGATGGTCACAGCAATGCTGATCGCCCCAGAATTGTCAGCCAATACCAAGGTCTCGGCCACCGGAGCCTCGTTCCGGTCCACGCGCAAATTGTAGGTGGAGAAATATCCGCCAAGATAGGTCGCATAATTGATGCTGGCGGCGGAGATATATGACCCGCTGGCGCCCTCGCCGCCCGACCACGCATGCGGCAACCCATTCAGCCACAGTTTCGAAACGCGGCCGTCTTCCCAGAGTGTTTCCTCGGCGGTGCGTCCAGGACCTTCGGACAAGGTGGTCGAACCGGGCAATTGGTTCACGCCATAGACGTCCGCCATACCTTCGGAGTTCTGAGTATTGTAGCATTGATCAACTGTTGTGTCGGCGTCGCCGTGCGCGATCGACGCCAACTGCGTGGCCAGGAACGGCTGATAGGTCGGCCCAGCATACTGGTTGCAACGGGCTGCGACATTGGCCGCTTCGCATGTGCCAATGGCGCCACTTGAACTGGTGCCGATGCTCGGCCCCGCGCTCGATCCGACGCCTGCGAACACATCGGGCGCCAAGCACGCCGTGGTGGCGGCGAAGGTGGCGCCTGACGAGAGGCCCGAAATGTAGACTTGGTTGGGATCGATGGCGCGTCCGCCATCACTGCTCAGTGCATTGGCCAAATCAATCAATCGCTTGTAATCAGCCGAATTGCGCGATTTGGTCCCGGTCCAATAGCCCCAACAGCTGAAGCCCTGCTTGTTCACAGCATCGGGTACAGCGATGACCATGCCATAGGCTTCGGCTGCGTCTTCCAGATTGGCCGTGTCATAGGCCGTGATCGCCTGCGTGCAGCCGTGCAGAACCAACAGCAAAGATTGCGACCCGTTCGGTCCGATCGGCGATGTGCTTGACGGCGTATAGATATTGACCGTGTTAAATCCGCCCAAGCTGACATTGCGCTCCCAGGACTGGGCTTGGCTGGGCGTTATGGCAAACGTAGTCGCGACCAGCATGCTGATTAAGGCGCCCATGCGAGCGCTTAGTCGTCTCCATTGCATCAGTGATACCTCCCCAAAGGCTTGTGTGTTTTTGGCGGAGACAAAAGAGTGACGACGACTGTCGGTTGCCTTGTTGAGGACAAACCGAACCTCCAACACTGCAAAAGAAGTATTGCAGTGCACAAAACGAAACTTCATTGTCTCTCATCGGCAACAGTGCCGAAACAACAAGTTCTCGTCAAGTTTTATAGGACCCAGAATCGCGATTAACACTTTACATTGGACCATTGCTTTCTATTCATACTCACGAAACACCGCATCATAGCAGCATAATTCTGCTTCATCACTTGAAGAAATTCATCAGTTGAGGAATTTGGCTGTTTGCGCAAAGCCGCGCGCACCCCAAGGCGATAGAGCATGCGCAGTGCGCCGCGCACCGATGCGATCCTAAAATGTGCGGGTGAGTGCAAAGCCGCCTTGGTAGGTGGTCTTAGAGCCAAATGCGGCCACGACAGGGCTGTCAGCCGCATCATTGATGTACTGTCGAGCGGTTAGCGAACCGGTAATCGCCCAGGGTTTGGCAAAGGTATACCGCGCGTTGAATCGAAATCCGTAGTCTTTCATACCGCTGACGGCTTGGAAGGGCGTAACGCCCAACCCCGCCGCTTCTGTTGGCGATACGGAATAATAAGCGTCCATGAAATCATTCGACGCCCAGGTCGCAAATGGACCAGCTTGCACGACCCACTTCTCGCTAAGCTGTCCGCGATAGCGCAGTCGAAACCGCGCCACTTGACCATCATGGCCGCCGGCCATGTCGGTGAGATAACTGGCGTCAATCGTCAGCGCATCCCGGCGGTTTTGCGTCATAGGGAAGGGAAAGTTGAGCGCAGCGAATGCGCCGACTTCCACCGACACATCCACAGGTCGCAATGCGGCAACGCGATCATCGGACACCGAGTTCTTTCGCGCGAACCGAAAGGTGACGGCGGGGCCCGCCTCCACAAACCGCGAGCTGAATAGGTCGGCGCGCAGTCCCTCCCCGTCGGTACCCACAAATCGACGGGCGCCCCATTGGGCGCGGCCAACAATAAAGGGAATGGCGCGATACTCATCCGAGCCTTCATGTTCTGGGTAAAATCCGGGACCGATGCCCAGATTGATGGTCGGGCCCTGGCGTTGAGCGCCCCCGTCTTGAGCGAGCGCCGGGCCACCACCAGCAATCACCGCCAAGGCTGCAACGCTCAACCCAAGCCGCCAGCGCAGATACGCAGTTGTGTGATGATTCTTCACCCAATGCCCCCGTTGCGATGCGATCGCAGCGCCGGACCTGTCAGCGTTTTGGGCCGTTCTTACCGGTTATGCGATACCTCACACCAATACCATGATGAACTTTCTGGCGCCGTCAAGCACGCACTTGGCCGAGCGCGCACTTAGGCTCTGGCGGTCAATCGCTTCACCAAGCTTGAGGTGTCCCAGCGACCGCCTCCCATGGCCTGAATGTCGGCATAGAATTGGTCGACCAAAGCGGCGAGCGGCAGTTTTGCGCCATTACTGCGCGCTTCGTCGAGGGCGATGGCGAGATCCTTGCGCATCCAATCGACGGCGAAACCGAAATTGAACTCACCGCAAGCCATGGTGGCGGCCCGATTGTCCATTTGCCAGCTTTGCGCCGCGCCCTGACCAATGGCGGCAAACACCTTGTCCACGTCAAGGCCAGCGGTTTGGGCAAAGTGAACACCCTCGCTTAAGCCCTGCAACACGCCGGCAATACACAATTGGTTGACCATTTTAGTGAGCTGTCCCGCGCCCGCCGGTCCCATATGGGTCATGGCCTTGGCGTACGCGTTCATTATTGGCTCGGCTTTGGCGTATGCCGTATCCGCGCCGCCGCACATGATGGTGAGCTGGCCGCTTTCTGCACCAGCCTGACCGCCAGAAACGGGCGCATCGACAAACATCAAGCCCACCTTTGTGCACGCCGCATCCAGCTCGCGCGCCACTTCGGCCGAGGCCGTGGTGTGATCGATCAAAATCGCGCCCTTGGCCATCACACGGATCGCCCGATGCGCCACCTCGCGCACATCATGGTCATTGCCCACGCACATCAGCACGGCGTCAACATCCGCTACAGTTTCCTCAACAGTGTCGTGGGCTTCGCCGGGATTGACCTGCGCCCACACGCGCGCCCGGTCAGTTGTGCGGTTCCACACACGGGTGTGGTGTCCGGCTTTGGCCAAATGCCCGGCCATGGGGCCGCCCATCACGCCCAGGCCGAGAAATGCAAGTGTGGTGGTCATGGGAGGGTTCCTTGATGAGTCAATCATGCCTACACAGCGTCGGGAACTTAGCCAAACCATGTCTATACCCTGAGCGAACCCAGTACACCTCCGCGAGGTCATTTCATGCGCGTCATCTACGATCCGGCCGTTCTCAAGCACACTGCGCGCGGTGAACTCAAGCACGGGCGTATAATCCCGGCGCGCGAACGCCCTGAGCGGGCACAGATGATCGTAGAGCGGCTGCAGTCTATTGAGGGGTTTGATTTCTCAATGCCGCCGAATTTGGACATGGACTTGATTCGTATCGTTCACGATGCGGACTATGTGGCGTTTCTGCAATCTGTATGGACTGATTGGCGCAACACGGTTGGCGGTGATGATGGTGACACGCCTGACGCCCTGCCACTGACTTTCATGGCGCGGAGCTTTCCAAACCAGCCGCCAAGCGCAATCGCCGCCAAGCTCGGATACTATGGCTTTGACGCCGGCACGCCGATCACCGAGCACACCTGGACTTCTGCTAGCGCCGCGGCCGCCAGCGCCATTGAAGCCGCGCGATTGATTGCCGGCGGCACGGAACGTCTGGTATTCGCGCTGACCCGGCCGCCGGGGCACCATGCCGCCCACGATCAATTTGGCGGGTACTGTTTTTTAAACAACGCCGCTTTGGCCGCCCAAACCGCGCTCAACGCCAGTGCTGAACGGGTGGCGATTTTGGATGTGGACTATCATCATGGCAATGGCAGCCAGTCGATCTTTTACGAGTTCGCGGATGTCTTGGTGGTGAACATCCACGCTGATCCGAGTTTTGAGTATCCGTTTTTTCTTGGTCATGCTGATGAAACTGGTCGGGGCGCGGGCGAGGGCGCGAATGTGAACCTGCCACTTCCCGCCGGAACAGAGTGGCCACACTATCGCCGCGCACTTGACAGCGCGCTGGCCGCCATAACGAAGTTTAGTCCCGATGTCTTGATCCTAAGCTGGGGCTTCGACACGTTCATCGAGGACCCCTTGTCGACTTTTAAACTGTACACTGATGATTTCTCACGGCTTGGTGAGGCCATCGGAGGATTGCGCGTTCCCACACTGATCGTTTTGGAAGGCGGATATGCCGTAGATGCGTTGGGCGCGAATGTGCTGAACGGTTTGTCGGGGCTGGCAAATGGCGCCGGGTGAAGTGCGCGCCTGGTCTCCTATTGCACCTTTAGGCTCTCAATGGCGATGGCATCCGCGATCGGCGCGCCATAGGCGGAGTTGACCGCAATGCGCAGCGCTTCAGCAGCCGATGCATCATTCACCGCCGGCTCGCCTCCCGCCGCCAAATCGTACACGGCCTGGAGAACGGAGTGCCGCACCACGGGCAATTCGCGGTTGAACCTCACCCCCATGGCCTGATCATTGACAACAACACGCGCATCCAAAACCAGCAGGCCGCGCCCGCCATCACTCAGCGCGAGAGGCGCGGAAAACTGTCCTAGATTCACCAACACTGGACCGCGCGAGACAAAGGCCTGCGACGCGGAGGTCGCTTCGCCCATCCACCAACCGCCCGCCATCAGGCAGGCGCAGACCATTGCCGTGATGAATGACGGCATGGCGCGACGAATACGTTGGGTGAGAGCCACAACACCGGCGTCAATTCGCTTGCCGATCGCCAAAACGCCGCCAGCACCAGCCCGCGCCAGGCCTGCAATGTGTTCCAAGACGGTGCGATGCTCTTGCCCTGAACCCCACCGTGTCAATTTGGCATAGATATTTGTCAGACCACTGTCATTGGCAGCCCGACGCGTGGAAGGCCCAGCCTGAGCCTGAAAGGCGAGTTTAGCGCCGAACAAAAAACGAAGCGTTCCAACGGAACGTGGTTTCACTTCGCGCCGAGACGTCGTCTCGCACAAAAGGTCGGCCAGTCGCGCCACAGAGTTCGCCGCTTCAAGTGTTTTGGTGTTTCCAGTATTCACAAAAAATGCCTGCCCGCTTAGGGACCGCCGGCGACGCGCACACCCACCTCGCCCCGCGATCCGGTGTCACTCATCAGAGGATGAAGCAAATACCGCGCCAAGCTGGTTAAAAATCTGAAAACAAAAGGGAAAACAACTACTCGTTTACGCACCGTAGGCGTGGGCGTGCGATTGATCTCTCGCCACATTGCGGTCGCCAACAATATAGCGTTCCAAGTGTGCTTCCGCCTCTTTCTTGGTGGAGCCCGCCCGCCCCACAACGGCCTTGGACACCGCGCGCCACTCGGCGGCCGTGAAGCGCATCGACGTCATTTCATTTTTTAACGGTTGAAACCGTCCACGCAAACGACGCGTATCTCTGAACCATTCGGCTAAACGCTGAACACGCGCGGCGCTCTCGGCCGCTTTGCGTTCCTTTTCCAACTGTTTCCATTGCGCTTGGGCCTTTTGCGTGTTGATCGCCGCAGCCGTTTCGGTCGCGACCGACGACAGCGAAGCCACACCAAAAGCAGCGAATGCGTCGGCAAGTTTACGCAACCCATTGAGCGTGGCTTTCTTGCCGCCAAACAGTTCGGCAACCTGGATGAGATGCTCCAAATCACTCACCGCGTCTTGGGCAGACGGTCGTCCTTTTTTTATGGATTGGGGATCCAACTCGGCCACATGATTGGCGAGAAACGCCAATGTGTCCTCCGGACATTCCTTCAGCGCCGGCCGCAAATGGTGCAGACAAGAGCGCGCCCGCATCCACCCATCCTGCAATTTCAGGATTTCGCCCAATTCAGCGCAATTCATGTCCTCGCCTCACCATCCCGTCAGCGTTTCCCCATTACGCCGACCGCCCAATGACGTCCGGTCGGCACCTATACACTGCAAACCGCCCTGGCCAAAAACGCGCCACACTCAAACAAGCAAGAATCGGATCATCTCACGAATCTGGAACAACACACCCCATATTCAAGCAAAGCGAAGCGGGTTAAGCGGCTATCATGACTGATGTGATCGATACGGGCGACGGCCCAAACAATGGCGGCGGACGGGTGGTGGATGAACCGGCTGCACGCGCCCTATCCGAACGTTATCTGGCCTATGCGTTGTCCACGATTACCGCCCGCGCCCTGCCGGATGTGCGCGATGGCCTCAAGCCCGTTCAGCGCCGAATTTTGTATACCATGCACGGGCTCGGTTTAACCGCCGGTGGCGGCTTTAAAAAATGCTCGAAACTCGTTGGCGATGTCATGGGCAACTATCACCCCCATGGCGACCAGGCGATCTACGACGCCCTGGTGCGTCTGGCCCAGGATTTCTCCGTGCGTGCGCCCCTAGTCGATCCACAGGGCAATTTTGGCACACTCGACGGTGATCCGCCCGCCGCCTATCGCTACACCGAAGCGCGCCTAACCAAAGCGGCCGAAACCCTGCTTGACGGCCTCAATCAAGGCGCTGTGGACTTCCGCCTGACCTACAATGAAGAAGATCAGGAACCAGTGGTGCTCGCCGCCGCCTTCCCCAATCTTTTGGTCAATGGCTCGGCGGGGATCGCGGTGGGCATGGCCACCAATATCCCCCCTCATCACCCCATCGAAATGATCGACGCCGCGCGCGCGCTGATTGCTAAGCCAGAAACGCCCGTGGCCGATCTTCTCACAATTGCGCCCGGTCCCGATCTTCCCACCGGAGGAGTGATCGTGGAGAGCGCCGACGCCATCCGCACAACCTATGAGACCGGTCGTGGCGGCATCCGTCTTCGCGCGCGGTGGACCAAAGAAGACGCCGATCGTGGACAATGGGCGGCTGTGATCACCGAAATCCCTTATCAGGTGCAAAAGGGTAAACTGGTGGAGCGCATCGCTTCGCTCATGGAGGCCAAAAAGCTGCCGCTTGTGGGCGATGTGCGCGATGAAAGCGCTGAGGACGTGCGCTTGGTCATTGAGCCCAAATCCCGCAGCGTCGATCCGGACATGATGATGGAAGCGCTGTTTAAGCAGTGCGATCTGGAAGTTCGGGTATCGATGAACCTCAATGTGCTGGACGCCCAGGGCGCGCCGCGCGTGATGGATCTGCGCGAGGCGCTTAAGGCGTTCCTGGATCACAAACGCGACACTTTGCAACGCCGGTCGCGCTGGCGGCTGGGCAAGATCGCTGAACGCCTGGAAATCTTGGCCGGGTTGCTGATTGCCTATCTCAATATTGATAAGGTTATTCGCATCATCCGGACCGAAGACGAACCCAAACCGGTACTCAGAAAAAAGTTCGGTCTCAGTGATGTCCAGGCCGAGGCGGTTTTGAATATGCGTTTGCGCTCATTGCGCAAGCTCGAAGAGATCGAGATCAAGGGCGAGCAAAAAGAACTTAAAGCAGAACAAAAAGACTTGGAAGGCCTGCTCAAGAGTGAGTCCCGGCAATGGAAGCGGGTGGACGACGAATTGGCGACCACGCGGGAGGTCTTCGCCAAGGATCCCGTTCTCGCGCCCCGGCGCACGACGTTTGATCGCCCGCCCGCCATCGCCGCCGATGTGGGCGCTGAAGCATTTGTGGCGCGCGAAGACATCACCGTGGTGCTCTCCAAACTTGGCTGGATCCGCGCCGCCAAGGGCCATTTGAACGATGTGTCCGAGCTTAAATACAAGGACGGCGACGAAGCTGCCTTCGCGGTGCAATGCTCGACCGTGGACAAGCTGATCCTTTTCGTCAGCGATGGACGCGCGCACACTCTGGCGTGCGACGGTTTGCCGGGCGGGCGTGGCGCGGGAGAGCCCCTGCGCTTGCATGTGGACTTGGCTGAAGGCGCGGAACCAGTGGCGCTGCGTCGACTTGACGATGGCGCCAAGGTCGCCCTCGCCAGCTCCAGCGGGCGCGGATTCATTGCGCCGCTTGCCGAGCTTGCCGCGCAAAAGCGCGCCGGCCGGCATGTGATGACGTTGGACGAAGACGAGCGGCTCGCCGTCGTCACCCCGGCCAGTGGCGATCATGTCGCCGTGGTGGGGACCAACCGCAAGCTGCTATTGTTCCCCGCCGCTGAGCTGCCGGAAATGACGCGGGGCAAGGGCGTGCGCCTACAAACCTATCGCAACAAAGGGCTGGACATTGTCACCCTGGCGGACATCGCATTCTTCACCGCTGAGGACGGTTTCGCCTGGCGCGACGGGGCCGGCCGGCGCATCGGCCTTGACGAATGGCGCGAGTGGCTGGGCAAGCGCGCCGGCGCCGGCAAGGCCGCTCCTAAGGGCTTTCCGCGCAGTGGGCGGTTTGGGTGAGAGTGAAGAGCGGGTGTGAATATCCACCCCCGCTCAGATGTCTCAGTATTGGTGATGACCCATTGGCATCCCGGTCATAACAATATCTCCGCTGCAAAAAAGGCGAAAAAGCCGCCTATAGAGTAGGCGACCCAAGCTATAGCGAGGATCACCGTTCCCCAACGCCGCAAGCGAAGACATGCGCGCGCTTGGGCAGGGTCAATAGAGCATGGTGCGCTGCGGCTGCGCCATTTTGCGTAGCTCGCAATGATCAGCATGACGCCGGCGACAGCGAACGCCCATTCCTTATGCGCAGAAAGCCAGACGAGGCCGGGCGCATTGGCCGCGAGGCCGGCCATCACGGCTCCAGCGCCCAACGTGATGAGCAGGGCGGGAAGCGCACAGCACAATAACGTTGAGACACTGGCGAACAGCGCCAATGTCGGTCCCCCCGTTTCGCGCAGCGCGAGATTAAGACGCATCGTCCGCCTCCGCCTCATCTGCACGGTGAATGGCGGAGGTCTTATAGCCGGCCTTCTTCACCAAATCCTCGATGGTCGCATCATCCATAACCGACCCATTGTTAAGAACGAGGCTCAGCACTTTGGTGTCCAGGTCGACGTAAACAGCCGCCACTTCTTCTCGGCGACCGAATGTCTTGCTCATTGCGGTAGCGCAAAAGTCGCATACCACTCCGAGCACATCGACGGTCACTAGCGATCCGCCTTCGGCCAAAGCTGCCTGGATATCCGCATTCACCGGGACGTCATGATCGTGGTCATGTCCGGAATGGCCATGCTGGTGATCGTGTTGATGATCCTCGCTATGTTCCTGCGCCATGACGGGCGAGGCAAATGTCAATGCGGCGGCGAGCGCAAAAATGCGAAACATGAGAGTTCTCCAATTCTAGAAACGATATGTGAAATTGACCAAGGGCTCGTCGTCGGTGACGCTCCAGCCCAGTTCAAGCAAGGCCGAGCCCTTGAAGAAACGGACCAGCGGCGTGACGCCAACCGGTTCAGCATTGTCGGGGCGGTGATCGACCTCGACCATCAACCAAGTATGCAAATCGCCGGTGTCGCCCTCATAGGGAGCAAATCCCACTCGAGCAGCTTGAAGAAAACTGGCGTCGACTTCGCCAGCCTCAAACGCTCTCGCGCGGTAGGACGCGAATAACCGCCTAGTCTCCCAATCGGCCAGAACGCCGACATAGCCAGCAAATTCGGCGTCTGCAGGGTTGTCGTTGATCCCTTCTGCAACGCCGGCTCCGGCGAAGGCGTAAACATTGCCCTGGTAATTTTCGCCAAACCAGCGATTGACGAGATAGGTCGCTTGTCCACCGTTAAATAAAACGTCGGTTTGCCGATCCCATTCGCCGCGATAGCCCAGAGAAAGCTCAGGAGTCACAGAATAGTGGATCCAGAACGCCGTGCTTTGACGGTCGGTTTCTTCAATCAGCGTCCAGCCGCCTTGATAGGACACCGGACGCGCCAGCGCCGGCGTGGTAGCCCCGGCAATGACGCCGAGACACAGGGCGGCGGAGGCGCAAGTGTTGCGCGCCATGGCCATACCTTTCATGAAATCTTGAATTCAGTGGCGAAATGGCGGACAGACTCCGCCTGTGGGCCTCAAACGCGCGGTGGCGGCGTGTCAGCCCAAAGGCTCGAAGGGAGCCCATTATCCACAGGTGCGATCAGCGCCAACCGGCCATCGACAGCATGAAGGCCTAGGCTAAAAACGACCGGAAGCGTCTGCATTAATGCGCAGCCTGAGCAATCAAATCCGCCATCGCAGTTATCGTCGCAGCCATGACCCTGGTGGCCGTTTGTCTGATCGAGCAAAGCTTGAGTATGGTGATCGTGATGCGCAACGTGCTGGGCCATGGTCGCATTGTGACCGCCCGCATGCGCCGTCATCACTGGAAATTCAGCCGACGCATCCCCGCCGCCGTGCGCCGCCAATCCATGCGGACAGGGGGTCGGCGCGCTCAGCGCCAATGCAACAGCAGCAAGAAATGAAACAAAACCCGCCATTCTTTTAGCACTACCACCCCGTCACTCAATTCCAAATCGGATACACATCACGATGGCTTGACCAAATCGATATTTCCAAGAACGCGCACCTCAGGCATTTCCATAAAGTGTAAAGTTGGAAGTCTTGGTCTTGGAAGGGAAACAATCTGGACAAACGCAGGTCCGGATTGGCCTTTGGCGGATCTCCAATTCGGGAAGGTTTTAGCCGTGGATGGTTAGTCCTCTGCGCTACGGGAGCAAAGCAATAACGCGGCGGTGAGTCCCACACCAGCTCCGATTGCCGGGCCAAACACAATACCCATGCTCACATCCCCGAGCGCCGCGCCAAACGCTGCGCCGATCGCGGTCCCGAGGCCAGCGCCAACCGCTAAGCCGATGGCAATCGGCTGTCGATCTTCGCCAGACATTGCGGCCTCCTCTATAACACTCGAAGATCAATCTGCTCACAGCAATGAGACTGATGTCAATTGGCAATCCGGGACCTCCAGGCATGGGCTCATTCTGGCTCTCCCCATACCGCACTTTCCATGACATTCTGTGCCTATGCGGGTGATTGAAGCCACATTTCCTAACCAGTTCCGTGAGCGCGTCACTGCGGCTGTTGCTGGCGGCGACCCCATCGATTTGCGCGTGAGCGAGCATGATGGCGATGGCCGGTGTGTGGTGCGTGCTCTTACCGATCCCGACAAAGCCCAAGGCATTCTGGACAGCATGCAAGCGATCCTCGAGCACAGCGAAGGCTGGCGGATCATTGTGTTGCCGGTTGAGGCCACCGCCCCCAAAATCGAACCCAAAGAAACTGAAGCTGAGCGCGCCGAACGTCGTAACACCGCCTTGCGTGAAGAGATTTACGACGAGGTGTCCAAGGGCGCTGATCTCAGCCATGATTTTCTTGTGCTCACGGCATTGTCGGCGCTGGTCGCCGCCATTGGGCTGAACGCAGACAATGTGGCTGCCGTGATCGCGGCAATGGTGATTGCCCCTTTGCTAGGGCCGATCTTGGCGTTCTCGTTCGCTGGCGCACTGGGCGACTTTGAACTGATGATCAAGTCGGGCCGCACCGCCGTGATCGGATTGAGCACGGGGGTGGGCATCGCCATCGTGTTAGGCCTGACCACATCGGTGAACTTGGGCAGTCACGAACTTCTTGCGCGTGCAGATTTGGGGCTCGATAGCGCCGCGTTGGCCCTGGCGTCGGGCGCCGCCGCAGCGCTGACGATTGTGACAGGGCTGTCAAGCGCCCTGGTGGGCGTGATGGTGGCCGTGGCCTTGGCCCCGCCGGCCGTGGCGGCTGGATTATTCTTGGGCTCCGGCGAACCCACACTGGCCGCAAAAGCCGGAGTGCTTTTGGTGCTCAATGTGGTGTGCGTCAACCTCGCCGCTCAAGCGGTCTACGCCTGGAAGGGCGTGCGGCCGCGCACGTGGCTGGAGCAGCGTTCGGCGAAAATGTCAGTGCGCATCAATGTGGCCGTTTGGGCGACGTCGCTCGTGGCGCTCATCGGACTGATCATTTGGTCCCAGACCAATTAACCGCCGCCGGCGGGTCACTGTCCTTTGAACCGCGGCTTACGCTTTTCGAGAAATGCGGTGACACCTTCAACGAAATCGTCGGTCCGGCCCAAATCTCGTTGCAGTTCGCGTTCCAGCGCCCATTGCTGATCGTATGTATTTTCAAAGCTGACCTGATATGCGTGGCGCGTCGCTTTCACCCCAAGCGGCGGGGCGCCGGCCACTGTTCCAGCAATGTCCAATGCCGCCGCGTCAAACCCGTCGGTTGGCAGAATATGGGTCAGCAGTCCCCATTCCCACGCCTCCTGCGCCGTGAGCCTTTCACCCAGCAAATAAAGCCGCATGGCGCGGGCCCGGCCAATGGCGCGCGCAAGCACCCATGTGGCTCCGCCGTCGGGAACCAGTGACAATTGATTAAAGCCCTGAGCGAACCACGCCCTGTCAGAGGCAATGATCAAATCACCCATCAAAGCCAGCGAAAACCCAATCCCGGCGCACGGCCCATCAACCGCCGTGATCACAGGCGTCGGCATGGCGCGCAGCGTGTCAAACAGTGGCTTGTAGTCGGAGTCCAAGTGGGCGCCGAGATCGCGGTTCGCATCAGTCATGGAGCTCATGTCTTCCGACAGATTGGCGCCAGACGAAAACGCACCGCCTTGGCCGCGCAGCAAGACGGCTCTCACAGCATCGGAACGATCCATGATGGCCGTGTTCAGTTGCTCCGCCATCCGGGCGCCCAATGCATTGCGCGTTTTGGGATCGTTGAGGATGAGCACGAGGACATCGCCATGTTGCTCTGCCATCACAAGGCTTTCAGCCGTCATCTCCGCATTCGCCACAGACTGGTCTCCATTTCTTGTCCTGACTGATAGGAGACCACAGTCGCGCAGAGCACGCAAAGCAATCATCGCGGAGTGGTCAGGATGCGCGCCTATCTAGCCGAACCGCACCGCCGCGACCGGAGGTAATCGCGCATCCAATTGAGCCCAACTATCCCCGGCGTCCTCGCTAATCCACACGCCACCAGTTGTGGATCCAAACACAAGGCGTTTGCCTGTCTGATCGACGTCCAGCGCGTGGCGATACACCAGGTCATAGGCGTGCGATTGGGGCAATCCGGCCGTATGAACTTCAAATGTTTCACCGCCGTCACGCGTCCGCGAAACCACAAGCTTTCCATCCACAGGATAGCATTTTTCATCTTTGATGGCGGGCACAAACCACGCTGTTGCAGGATCGTGAGGATGCACCGCAACCGCAAAACCGAACACCGATGGCTGGGCCGCGTCGATGTCGTCCCAATGGCGTCCACAATCGCGGGATCGGAAAATGGCGTTGTGATGCTGAACCCACATCACGTCAGGATTGCTCGGCGATTGCACCAGACGGTGCACGTCCTGGATCACAGGATCTGACAGACCCGCGCGATCGCGAACCCCTTCGCCATTGATAAAAATGATCATGTGCTTGCGCAGCGCACCGTGTTCATCCAGCACATAGCCGCGCGCCTTTGGGTTGTTGGCAAACACCGCGTCTAGAACTTCGCGCACGGTGGCGCCCTCAACTTTTTGGGGAGGGCAAGATACGTGGCGCTGAATATTCTCGGTGAACGTGACGAGCGCGGTCATGGACCACCGATAGGGCGCTGACGGGGCTTCGTCCAGTTACGCTTTTGGCGAAGGCCGGGCGTTGCGAAAACCTGAAACCTGAGCTGGAACACCGGAAGGCGCACTCTAAAATTTATAAACTTTTTCAGAATATTTTTTCTGTTTTACAATAATTTTTTGTTGATCTATGGTGACAACCTTTCAAGGAGGCGTTCATGACTAACAATCATCCCAGCACCGACTCCAAAAAGTTTGCCGGATGGCTGTCGCCATTGGCCTGGATCGCCGTGGGCCTGTTGTCGCTCAATATTGCGGTCGACATGGGCGAACGGACGTTGACTTTGGATTGGAACGAGGATGGCCCATTGGCGGTCATAAACGCCTTTGGGCTGGCCGCTGTACAACACCTGCCCAGTTTTGCGATCATCGCGGCATTGTGGGACTTCGCCAATTTGTTCCAACGCTGCGCGCACGGTCAGGTCTTCACCCAGCGCAACTTTAAAACCCTCCGGTCTGGCGGAGACTCCTTGGTTTTTGCCGGCGTGGCCAGCGCCATTATCTCTCCAACTTTGACGATGTGGATTGGCGAGGAGTTTCGGGGCCTAATTGTTGATCTCAACGATTTGGCTCTCGGCGTGGGCATGATGGGATTGGTGATCATTGGACTGGCGCTGATCTTTCACGATGCGTTGCGGTTGAAGGAAGAGAATGACGAGTTTGTGTGATGGCGATGGAAATCATCGTGCGCCTGGACGTCATGCTGGCACTGCGCAAACGCAAAGCTAAGGATGTGGCGGCCGAAATCGGGATGACGGAAGCCAATCTTTCCCTTTTACGGTCAGGCAAAGTGAAGGGTGTTCGCTTTGAGACGCTGGCAAAACTTTGCCAAGCGCTTGACTGCACCCCTGGAGATTTGCTCGACATCTGCGACAACGATCAGCCACAATAGCGGTAGCCGACACCTCCTCCATGTCCACCACACCGGGATTGCCTTATGACGCCCACCGAAAAGATTAAATCTCAATTGCGCCTGCCCGTGATCGGTGCGCCGCTGTTTATTGTGTCCAATCCCAAACTGGTGATCGCCCAGTGCACAGCAGGGATTGTCGGCTCATTCCCGGCGCTCAACGCTCGTCCGCAAGAAAAGCTGGATGAGTGGATTGTGGAAATTAAAGACGCCATCGCCCGCCATAATGACGCCCATCCCGATCGCCCCGCCGCGCCCTATGCGGTCAACCAAATCGTGCATCGCTCAAACGATCGGCTGATGGCGGATATGGAATCCTGTGTGAAGCACGAGGTTCCCATTGTGATCTGTTCACTGGGCGCGCGCGAGGAAGTCTATCAAGCCGTCCATTCCTATGGCGGCATCGTTTTACATGACATCATCAACCAAAAATTCGCTCACAAGGCGATTGAGAAGGGCGCAGACGGACTCATCGCGGTGTGCGCCGGCGCAGGCGGGCACGCTGGCGCATTGTCGCCCTTTGCTTTGGTGCAAGAGATCCGTGATTGGTTTGACGGACCCATTGCGCTGTCGGGATCCATCGCCACGGGCGATGCGGTTCTTGCAGCAGAAGCCATGGGGGCGGATTTCGCCTATATCGGCTCGTCGTTCATTTCCACGCACGAGGCAAACGCCAGCGAAGCGTACAAAGACTCCATTGTGGAAAACTCGGCCGAAGACATTGTCTACACCAACTTGTTTACGGGCGTGCACGGCAATTATCTGCGCCCATCCATCGAACAAGCCGGACTTGATCCAAACAATCTTCCTGAAAGTGACCCCACTGCGATGAATTTCGGTTCGGGCGGCAATACCGACGCCAAAGCCTGGAAAGACATTTGGGGCTCGGGCCAGGGAATCGGGGCCGTGGAACGCCGCATGGGCGCTGGCGAGTATGTGGATCAGCTCGCCGCGCAGTACCGCGCCGCCCGCGAGCGTCTGGGCTTGGCGGCAGTGATGGCGTAACGGTGTGCCATACGGCGGTAACCGGAGAGCTTCATCGCCGTGGCGATGCGGTCCTCCGGCGACCGCTGCGCGCCTATTCTGCGATCGTCACGGCGGTCCATGGTCCTGACGTGGCGGCTTCGACCCGGCCTTCGCACGCGTCATCCACCAAAGTGAGCGCCAGATCCCCCTCCTGCACCTCATAGCTATATTCGGCTTTGGTATCATTGCAGGACTGATCGCCGGCATAATCTTCCAACGTCAGTGTTCCATCGGCGGCGGTGTATTTTCCCAGCGCCACAGCCACATTGTTCTCGCTCAGCACCACGGCGAAATGTCCGTCATTCATCAATGTGACTACAAACGGTCCGGCGGCATAAGCGCCAGCGATTTCGGGGGAGTCTTCCTGAACCGCATTGGCGCCGGTCACGGCGAGGCAAGCGGCAGACGCAGCGGCGATGATGATAGATTTCATAAGGTGTCCCCTTCTGATTTAAATTTTACACGCGCAATTCAGCGCAAGATCAAGCCACCACGATCTGATGTCCTCGGCAAGGACTATCCGATCGCAATTTGGAACTGATCGCTCCAGAGCTCAAAATCCCTTAACTTGCCAAACGGTAGGAGCTCCGCTTTCATTCAACGTCCATGTGCAACCTCTACAACCTGACCACCAACCAGGACGCGATGCGCCGGTTCAAGGCCGCGATCCAGCGCGAATTGCCGCTGGAGTGGCCGGCCATTCGCAAGGATTGGGACGGACCGATTATCCGGCGCACTGAAGATGGCGAGCGCGTGATGGATGTGATGCGCTTTGGCCTGCCGCCGCGGCGCGATGTGGATCAGCGCAAACTCATCGCCAATGTGCGCAATACCGCCAGCCCGCATTGGCGGCGCTGGCTGAAGCGCGGCCATCGTTGCCTGGTTCCGTTCACCGCCTTTTGCGAGGTGGATGCGCGCCGGCAGCCAATCTGGTTCGAGCTTAACGGCGCGGACAAACTCGCCGCCTTTGCCGGCATATGGCATGAGGGCGAAGGCGAGCACTTAGTCGCCAATCCCGGTCAATCCCGGCGCACCCGGCAATATCGGCCCGACTGGCGCTATTACGGATTTTTGACCACGGATCCCAACGCGGTGGTGGCCCCGCATCACCCCAAGGCTATGCCAGTCATCCTGACCGCTGAAGATGAGTGGGATTTGTGGCTGGATGGCGAGGACACAGCGATGGCTCTCGCGCTGCAACGCCCGCTTGGCGATGAAGCGCTAAACGTGGTGGCCGGGTGAATATTGGAACAATTCGGTTACGGGCTCACCGTCCAAATGCCCGGCATTCATCTTTCCTACCCACGTTCACGCAGCAACCGGGCCTTGTCACGCTGCCAATCGCGGTCCTTTTGCACCGCGCGCTTGTCGTGCAGTTTGCGACCCTTGGCTAGGCCTAGTTCCAACTTCGCAATGCCTCGGGGATTAAAGTACAGCTTGAGCGGAATGAGCGTGCGGCCTTCGCGCTGCACTGCACCGGTGAGCCGAGAGATTTCCCGGCGATGCAATAGGAGTTTGCGCGGGCGTGTGGGTGTGTGGTTGGCCCGATTGGCATGTTTGTATTCGGGAATATTGGCATTGATCAGATAGATCGCGCCTTTCTCAGCGCTCGCATAGCTTTCGGCGATATTGGCCTTACCCAGACGCAAAGCCTTCACCTCCGAGCCCATCAACGCGATACCCGCTTCCAGCGTGTCTTCAATGTCGTACTCGTGGCGCGCTCGGCGGTTCACCGCCACGGTATTACTGGCCGGCCCCTTGGATTTAGTCATCACTGGTCTCAACGGAAAGCGGGCTTAGCCCAGCAAGATGCATGGCCGCGTCCAAGGCCGCGCGAATGTCGGCGTTTGGCTCGGTCAAAGGCAGGCGCACGTGGGGCGCGCATCGGCCCAGGCGCGAAAGCACGTATTTGGCCGGGCCAGGACTTGGGCTGTGAAACAGCGTGCGGTGCAGAGGCGCCAGTGTTTGGTTGATCGCACGCGCACTGACAAAGTCACCGGCTAAACAGGCGTTCATCATGTCCGCCATGGCTTTTGGCGCCACATTGGCCGTCACTGAAATGGTTCCATGACCGCCCATAGCCATAAAGCCAAGCTGGGTGGCGTCTTCGCCCGAGAGTTGGATGAAGTCCTCTCCGCATGCTTCGCGCTGACGGTCCACCCGAGACAAATCCGCTGTGGCGTCTTTAACCCCAATAATGTTGGGATGTTTAGCCAGCCGACCCATGGTCTCAGCGTTCATGTCCACGATGGAGCGGCCAGGAATATTGTAGATCAAGATCGGGATCTCCACCGCATCCGCCACGGCCATGAAATGGGCGTACAGCCCTTCCTGATTGGGTTTGTTGTAATAGGGCGTAACCACGAGGGCGGCATGGGCGCCAATGCGCTTAGCGAAATGGGTCAGCTCCACGGCGCGTGCAGTATTATTGGCGCCTGCGCCCGCCATGACGGGCACGCGCCCTGCGGCCTGTTCGACACAAGCAGCGATCACCGATTCGTGTTCGGCGTGAGTGAGCGTCGGGCTTTCCCCCGTGGTGCCCATAGGCACTAATCCATGGGTGCCGCTGGCGATGTGCCAGTCCACAAGTTTGCGGAACGCCTCAAAATCGACGTCTTCCCCAGCGAAGGGCGTAATGAGGGCGCAATAAGATCCGTGAAACATGACTGTGGTCGCTTGCTTGCATGCGCGAGGGTTGAGCGCTAATGGCGGACCGTAGTGTCGTTTTGATGTGGGGACAATCGGCGCATGTGCGAGGAATGCGCCCTCGCCGCGCAGTGGGAATGAGGAAGGCGACAGCCATGAAGTCTTGGCAGTGGGTTATCCGGGTTATGCCGGCGCAGGTATTGGCTGTGAGCAGCGCACTGGTTTTGCTTTCTTCAGTGGGCGCAGCGCACGCGGATGAACCAACACCGCCGAAGGCGAAACCGGAACGGCCCACCATCTCCGAATTGCTCACGCCGGCTGATGAGCGTCGGCTGCGCCGTGGATTGCGACTGGCCGAACGTGGTGGCTGGGATGAAGTGCGCGATATCGCTGAGGACATCACCGACCCCACTGCACAACGCATTTTGCTGTGGCGCGCTGCGCAATCGGACTATCGCGCCAGTTTTGGCCAGCTGGCCGAAGCGCTTGAGGGGTTGAATAATTGGCCTCGTTCTTACGCCATTCGCGACGAAGCCGAAGCCAAGCTGTTCGATTCGAACTATTCCGCATCTTATATCATTGATTGGTTTGACAAGTATCCGCCGGTGAGCGGTGAGGGCCGGATTGCGCTTGCCGGGGCGTATCTGGACGCTGGCCGCACTGAAGAAGGCGAAGAGCTGCTCAAGGACACCTGGCGCAATTACACCCTGCCCCAGCGTGTGCAATCCACGGTCGCACAGCGCTATCGCAGTCGGCTTTCGCGCGCAGATCATGAAGCGCGAGTCGATTACCTGTTGTGGCGCGGTTATCGCTCAACAGCCTGGGCGCTGCGCGATTACATCTCTAGCGATTTTCGCAAGCTGACGCTGGCGCGCATACGATTGATGGCGCGTCAGTCGGGCGTCGATGCTGCTGTGGCCGCAGTACCAAGCCGTCTACAGAACCACCCTGGCCTGCTGTATGAGCGCGCGCGGTGGCGCCGCCGGGCCGGGCGCCGGACTGACGCACGTCCGTTGGTGCTGGCCATTGAACCGCCGCTCATCCCCATCGCCGCCGAGCACGTATGGACCGAGCGGCGCATCCATGTGGGCTATATGCTCAAGGCGCGCGATTATGCGACTGCGTATCGGCTCGCCAAGGATCACGGCCTCGAGGAAGGCGTTGAATTTGCCGACGCAGAATGGCTTGCAGGCTGGCTGGCGTTGACGAAACTGGGCGATGCCGAAGCAGCGGCCCAGCATTTTGCCACGTTGGAAGCTGGAGTCTCCACCCCGATCTCGCGGGGACGGGCGCTGTATTGGCAAGGCCGAGCGGCGGAGGCCATGGGCAACTCGGTCCAGGCTACCAGTTATTATCGTGAGGCGGGCCAGTTCCCCACGGTGTTCTACGGTCAACTCGCTTTGGAGCGCTTGGGCGCGGGCAGCGAAGCCTATCTACTGCCGCCTTCGGTAAATCCCACGCCACAACAACGCGCGGCATTTCAGAGCCGCGATCTGGTTCGGGCGTTGATGATGCTGGCGGAGATGGATGAGTCGCGCTTGTTCCGCGACATGGCCTATCATTTGGATGATGAGCTCACCGATCCTGTGGACATTGCGCTACTGGCTGAAATTGCCTTGGATTACGGGCAGCCCGGCATTGCCGTGCGTGGGGCCAAGGCCGGCATGATGAACGGCATTTTCGAGACCAACTCCGCCTACCCCTTGATCGAATTGCCCTCGCTCTACCCCAACTCGCCAGAGCCAGCATTCGTGTTTGCAATCATGCGCCAAGAGAGCGAGCTGAACCCACAAGCGGTAAGCAGCGCTGGCGCACGCGGCATGATGCAACTCTTGCCCGCAACCGCGCTGCGCACAGCACGCAGCATCGGCGAGGCCTACCGGCGCAATTGGCTCACCGATGACCCGGGATACAATATTATGATCGGCTCACGCCATTTGGGTGATTTGGTGAATGATTTCGACGGGTCCTACATCCTTGCCGCCGCCGCCTATAATGCGGGCGCCAGCCGATCGCGGCAGTGGATTATTGATTATGGCGATCCTCGCGATCCCAATGTTGATCCCGTCGACTGGATCGAGAGCATTCCGTTTAAGGAAACCCGCAACTACGTCCAACGGGTGATGGAGGCGATGCAGGTCTATCGCGCGCGGCTGAATAGCGGCGAAATTCAACTCAGTCTCACCGATGATCTCAAGCGCGGCGGATGACCGTGGCGAGTGTCAACGCATAACAAAAAGGGCGGGTCAATCGGCCCGCCCTCCTCACATCAATAGTCTGACAACGCTTAGAATGTGGTCGTCACTTCAAAGATAACTTCATTGGCGGTGAAATCGAAATCACTGTCCTCGATTTCTGGCGCGGTGAAGTAACGATAGCCAACACCCAGCGTAAAGCCAGGGCTGACTTCATATTTCAGGCCACCGCCCAACTGCCATGCAAACTCAGACGAGTCATAAGAGTAGCCGTCGAATTCGGCTTCAACTTGAGCAATACCGGCGCCGCCGCCAACATAACCAGCCAGCGAGCCCGTCAGCGGAATATTATACCAGGCGTTGGCGAGCAGTGAGAATGCGCTCAAATCGCCATCGGCGTCGTATGAGTACGAGTAGCCATCATAGCTAACGCTCGCGTCGCCAAATTCGGCGGTGCGATACGCCAACTCGCCTTCAAAAGTGAAGTCAGCGAAGGAAAAACCGGCTGCCGCACCAACGACGAAACCCGTGTCCAAATCCAAGTCAAGTTCGAAGTCATAGCCGTAATAGCTGTATGAATCCGTGATACCATCGACGAGCGAGATACCGCCAAAGCCGCGAAGCGTGAAGCCGCTGTCTTGCTGCGCCACTGCCGGTACGCTCACCGTTCCGACCGCGAGAGCAGTCGTCGCCAAAAGTTTCCTGATCATTATGATCCCCCTGTTTTGCAGGGCCGCGTGTACTTGCCCTTGCGGTATTGCCAATAAGCTAATTGTGCATTGCGGTCAAGGAATCCATCGCCCCTCAATGGCGCTTAAATCGGCCTCGATATGGCGGGCGTAACGCTGCCATTTTCCGGCAGAAGAGCGGTAAAGCGGTTGGCGCACTTGCCAGTTGCTGGGCGTAGACACACGACGGGCGTTGGAGGAAAATTTCAGCACCGCGGGATCCCACTCCAATGCCAAATGCGACAAGACTCGTTTTGTTTCCGCCTCTTGGTCGTCAATGAGCGTCTCGTAATGCAACTCGTATATCCAATCGCCAAAGATGGACTTCCAGTGCTCCATCAAGTCCCGATAGATATTGTAATAGGTCGCAAGACCTTCAAAGGAGCGATTATAGCTGTGGCTATGCGCGAAATCATGCGTGTAGCAAGACAGGCATGTATCAAACGGATGCCGAACAGTGTGGATAATTTTGGAGTTTGGAAACATCAAACGAATCAAACCGAGCGATAAAAAGTTATGTGGCATCTTATCTGTAAATCGCGCGGAGGTGTTATTGATTGCGCCGATCTGACGTAAATACCGGAAGGCCAATGCCGATATCGCCGGCGCCTTTAGTGAACGTACACCCTCCGGGTACTTGCCCTTGGTCGAAAAATCCGAAATGGCGCCAGTCAATCGGCCTATATATTCGAGCTCACCCCCGCCAAAGACATCGGGATGCGAGGCGAGTATCTGTTCAATCAGGCTGGTGCCAGAGCGCGGCATGCCGACAATGAACACTGGTCGTTCAGACGCCACACCAAAGTCGGCCCGTCTTTCAAAAAAACGCTCATCAAACATCCGCTTGATCGCATTGAAATGCGCGCGCGTTTTCTGTTCGTCAAAGGTTGCAGGGTCTTGAGCCTTGGCGCGAGAGAAATACTCGAACGCACGATCATACTCGCCAAGATCATCAAAGCATTTGCCCAGCCCATAGCAGAGAAACTTCATGGATGGTGAGGGCTCGGACGTTTCATCCACCTGCTTGAGCAGTTCGTCCACCAACCGATCACCTGGTTTTACCTTGGTCATCCGCGCCATTGCATGCCATGCAGGCGCATAGGCGGGGTTTTCCTCAACGATGCGCCGATAAAGGGCCATCGCTTCGTCTTTTTCACCCAAATCGCTGTGAAGTCGCGCCTGTTCAAAGTCAGCGGTCACCGAGCCGCCACGGCGCTCTCTTAGCGCATTGATATAATATCGCGCCTCCTCCACGTGGCCCAAACCCCGGTGGGCTTGAACAAGATTGCCATAGGCTTCGATTAAGTCGGGTGAAATGCCAATCGCCCGTTCAAGCGCGTCAATAGCGGTCTCAAACTGACGCGCGCGCACGCAGGCTCGGCCGAGATTGTTGAGAATATTCCCATCATGCGGACGCAGCCGCGCCGCGCGTGAAATCAGCTCCACCGCGACATCATTGCGGTTCTTTTCAGCCTGAATCACACCCAACAAGTTCAGAGCGTCGGGCTGACTCGGCGCCTTTTCTAGGATTTTGGCGTACTCCGCCTCCGCCTTATCAAGATCGCCTTGCTTATGAACTTTGATCGCCGCATCCAGACGCGCCTGAAGCAAGGCGATTTGCGATTGTGTCGGCCCCATTGCCATCCCTCTTCACTCCACGATGTGAACGCAGCACCATTGCCTTGAGAACGCGGCTTAACAGCGGTTGCCTCGTCAGACCAGGGATAGGGCCTCGATCACCTGGAGCGCCCTGTGTTTTCTGAAGATCGCCTCGGCATTCTGAGCGTGTTCGCGAAATGCTTCCTTGTTCGCCGTGGGCACGGCGAAAACAAACCCATCAACATAGCTCATGATTCACTCCCTTGCTTGGTTTCGTTGGCAAAAAGCAGTTCGATGTATCGTTTCAGATGATCCACGCTTTCGAGCGCGACTGTGCGCTCTCCGGCGGCCTTGGCGAGGATAAACGCGCCTTGCAGCACGGCTTGGGTGTGGCGAGCCAGGCTGGCAGCGGTCCAATTCTCTTCGCCCAGAGCGCGCGCGTCCATGGCGGCTTTAATGTCCGGTTCCAGCGTAGAGGCGTGGCCGAATATGCTGGCGGCACAAGCGTCACGAATGGCGGGGTGAGCCTGGAACAATTCCTGCGTCATGGTCCCGACTAGACACGTCCATTCCGGCAATTCCCCATCAATGATGGATTTGCGGAACTCCACATAGCCAAGCACGCGCTCTAACGGATCGGAATGGCGCTGATAGGGCGCATTCGCGAACAATGTGGACGTGGTTTCCGCCCAATACTCAGCAGCGGCGACGCCGAGCGCCTGCTTGTTTTCGAAATGATGGAAAAACGCCCCCTTGGTGACGCCTGCCGCTTTGCACAGCTCATCCACTGTCGTGGCGGAGAAACCCTTGGTGCGAATGATGTCCCGTGCGGCTTGCAGCAGCCGTTCGCGCGCATCGCCGCGATATTGGGATCGGATCGATTGGTTCATGAACCCAACATACCAACCAGTTGGTATGTTGGTCAACCGCATGATCGGGTCTGGGCACGGCACACCAGAGAACATCTTGAAAATTCGGATGCTTATGGTTGGACGGCTGGCGGGGTGACGCCCATCGACACCAAGCGGTCAAAGCGAAACACCGAAGCAATTTTGGTTCCGGCCTCTTCGCGGGCAAAATTATGCGCGCGCAATACCTCAGAGGCCGCTTGCGCCCCGTCGCGTTTAAGCGCCACATAAGCCTGAGCAAGGACTGCGCGGTGCGGCCAGCCCTCATATCCGGCGGCGGCGTATTCCTTGATCATGGTCTGAATTGCGGCCTCCGCCTCGGCGAACTTGCCACGTTCGGCCATCAACTCCACGTGCCCCACCTGCAGCGTCGGCGAGCCGGGATTAGCGGCGAGATAGACCTCGCGCCATTGCTCATAGTGGCGTTCAGCGTCGTCAAAGCGACCGTCCAGCACGGCGACCTCAGTCAAGAGAAAATAGGTGTCGGCCATGAAGGGCTGATTGGGGAATTCGGCGCCATCAGCCAAGTTTTTCTCAAGCAACGCTTGAGCCGCGTCGAGATCGCGGCGCCAATTGACTTCATACCAGGCCAGAAGCGACCGATCGGTGAGAACGCTTTCCACGCTGCCCATGAAGTGGGCCTCATCAAGCGCAACCAATCGGCGCGCCGCCTCATAGGCGCCGTCATAGTCGAGCAGGCGCTCACTCAGTCGAGCAATCGAATGCCATGCGAGAGTCTGGGTCTCGAGCGGTGGATCCGTCGCCAGTTGGTCGAAAAACAATTCACGCGCCCGGCGCAGCTCCGCGGGATCGTTCGTCAAAAGTGCGATCCAATACACCGTATTGACGTGGGCGGCCGACAGGGCGTTCAGGGGAGTGCTGAATTCTGGCTCGACCTCGCGCAATAGTGCGAGCGATCGTTCGCCGCCGTCGACAAAACGTAAAGCCAGAGCCAATTCATACTTGCCAAGATTGACCAGGGTGGGATCACCGTACTCCTCATTCAGCCAGGGCTCCAACGCCTCAGCCGCTGCTGTGAAATCATTGCGCGTCACGAATGTTCGGCCCACCGCATAGGCCACAAGCGCGGCCGATTCGCGGTCACGATCGCGTTGAGCGTGGGCTTCTTCGACCCGCTCCAGCAAAAGCTCGCGCACGCGCGCTTCACCGGCCTCATCGGCAAACACGCGATTGAGTGTGGCGAGCAGCATGTCGGAGACGCGGCCGCTGCGTTGCTCATTGGTCAGCGCGTGTTCGGCCCGGGCGAGATTGGCGTTGGCTTGTTGCGCAAACATCAGGCTGGCGGCCAGTCCGGAGATGAGGGCGATGATCGCGATGCTCGCGGCGCTGACCGTTAAAGGATAGCGTTGAAGATACTTACCGATGCGATAGCCTCGCCCTCCCCCACGCGCGGAGACAGGCTGGGTGTTAAGAAATGCCAAAATATCGATCATCAGCGCGTCGGCGCTGGCATACCGATCCTGAGGCGATACGGCGGTGGCGCGCTCCACGATTGCAGCCAAATCGCGATGGCCAATGCCGGGCTGATCAATTGCGACGCCGCCATCGTCCCTCCGTTCCGGCAGTCGCCCGGTGAGCAAGAGGTGGGTCAGCACGCCGAGCCCGAACACATCGGTCGCAGCGCCCACCGGTTCGCCGAACAATTGCTCGGGCGCCGCGGTGGCCAACGTCATCGGTCCGGGCCCCGCCGCATCGTCCTCATCGAGCAAGGAGGCAATGCCAAAATCGATGAGCTTCACGTGACCTTCGGCGTTCACCAGCACGTTCGAGGCTTTAATGTCGCAATGGAGCACCAGACGCGCATGGGCGTGGCTGACCGCGCGGCAAAGTTCGGCCATCAGCGCCAGACGCGCTTTGCGGTCGCCCCCATGCTCTTCGCAATGCCGATCGATCGGCTGGCCATTGACAAACTCCATCACCATGAAGGGGCGACCATCGGGCGCCGACCCGCCATCTATGATCCGGGTGACCCCGGGATGATCGAGACGCGCCAGACGTTCGCGTTCGCGGTCGAAGGCCGCCGCTTGGGACCCGCTCAGCCGTCCGCGGATCAATTTGAGCGCCACTGTTTGCTCGTAAAGCCCGTCAGCGCGTTCGGCGCGATAGACCTCGCCCATGCCGCCGGCGTCGATCAGATTCTCGATCCGCCAGACGCCGATGTGGTCGCCGGCGTCGAGGCCAGGCATGTCGGGTGCGGCGCCATCAGCCGACGTGCGCATGAAGGTGTGGCCATTGACATGGCGCCGGGCCAGGCGCCTGACGGCGTCGAATGCATCTGGGTCGCGGGAACGCAAGTGCGATAGCCGCTCCTCCGCCTCTGGCGCGGACAACGTCGCCAGCGTGTCAGCCTCATTGATGATGGCTCGCCAATCCACAAGCGCAGCCCTATCCCGTTGTCGCTCGCTCCAGATCAGCGCGTTTATGATGCGAATTGGGCGGGAGAGTGGCGAGGTATGGGAGTGCAGTTTATCGGCGCCTGTTTAGCATGATGGCATGGGCGTTGACCGATTTTCTGACAAAGCTTGCCCAGGCTTTCGCTATGGCGCATGTGTCGTCGATCGAGACGCGAACACACGGGGAAGCCAATGCCGCGCTTGGGTCGATTGCTTGCAATGCTCTGTACACTGGTTGGCGTTACGAATTGCGCGAGCGTGACCATCAGCGAGTCAGTTGATTCGCTTGAAAACCTTTCGCCGTCTCTCTTCACATGTCCCGACACGGTTGACTTGCGCAGCGTCCGTGAGGATCTGCGCGAAACGGAAACAGCTCGGGTCGCGGCGCCAAGCGTGAACAGCCAGCGTTCGGCTGACCTACACCGCAAGGCCCAATTGGCGCGCGCTTCATACGATATGTATGACGCATTTGTGGAGACGGGCGATCCGATGCTCGCCGCGCCGGACCTTGGCGTTGAGATTGAAGGGTTCATCTATGGCGAGCCAGGGCCGGACACCGAGCGCGCACGTCTCCGCTCTGATGGACCGACATTCTATGGATTTGTCGCCATCGAACCCGACACCCGTCGACGCCACGTGGTGTTTCGCGGCACGTCGGAGCCTGCGGAATGGGCGCGCAATCTGCAGGCGCGGCAAGTGACGTTCCCTCAAGGAGGAAGCGTGCATCGCGGTTTCTATACAATCTACCAAAGCCTGCAATTGGGCGAGACAGGCGACCGAAGCGCATTCCTGGATCAACTCGGCGCGGGCCTGCCGCCGGCGACCCACACCACGTTTATCGGCCACAGCCTGGGCGGTGCATTGGCCGCGATTGCCGCGATAGACGCCACTGACGAGGCGTGGGCGGCAGACAATCCGGATTTGTCACTCGTCACGTTTGCTTCGCCACGGCCGGGTGACCATACTTTCGCTGCATTGGCGCAACCGCTCAGCTCGAAAACGCGCGTGTGCAACGTGGTGGATATTGTCCCTGGCGTGCCTGTGAGTTTGCCCAATTACGATTACACACATATCGGCGACGTCGTGGCGCTGTCCTCTTTTGATTATGGCGACACGCTTGACAATACCCTAGAAGAACGCGGCCTACAGATTAACTGTTGGCACTCAATGCGCAGCTATCGGTTCATGCTCGACCCGATGGCGCGGACCTTCGATCTTGGCGCATGTTTAGTGGGCGATCAGCAATAAGTTTCAGCTCTCAGCCGCCAATGGCTTGAGCAAAGGAGGCCGGGTCCACATTGCCGCCAGAGGCCACAACGGCCACCCGCTTGCCGCGCAGATCAATCCGGCCCATCAGCACGGCTGCAAGCGCCGCGGCGCCGCCCGGCTCGAGCACGATCTTCATACGCCGGAAGGCAAACGCCATGGCCGCTTGCACTTCGGGGTCGGTCGCCACCACGCCGCCAGCCAAATTACGTTGATTGATGGAGAATGTGATCGATCCAGGCATGGGCGTGATGATGGCGTCGCAAATGGAGCCCGACTTGCGCTCGTTTGAAATCCGATGGCCCGCTTGGAGCGAACGGCGATGGTCATCAAAGCCTGCAGGCTCGGCGGCGTAGATCTGTGCATCGCAGCTCAAACCGCGCGCGGCCAAGCCGATTCCCGCGATCAAGCCGCCGCCGCCAGCACAACAGACAATCACCTCCGGATCGCCCATGCGCTCACGCATCTCGCGCACGATCTCCAGACCTGCTGTCCCTTGGCCGGCAATGGTGTCGCGGTGATCGTAGGGCGGCGACAACACCGCGCCAGTGCGCTCAGCGATATCCAGGGCGATGGCTTCACGATCATCGGTTTCGCGGTTGTAGTGGACAATCGTCGCGCCGCGGGCGAGCACACCGGTGACTTTGGTGCGCGGGGCGTCTTCAGGCATAACGATGGTGGCTTTAAAGCCCATCAGCCGTGATGCTTCAGCCACGCCTTGGGCGTGATTACCCGACGAATAGGCCACCACGCCGCATTCGCTCGCTTGCTCGGCGTTGAGTGAGAGCAGATTCACCGCACCGCGAAACTTAAATGAACCCGTGCGTTGCAGGTTCTCGCATTTGACCAACACGTCCGCGCCCGTGACCCGGTCCAATACAGGCGCTGAAAGCATGGGCGTGGGGTAAACATAATTGGCGATGCGCTCTGCAGCGGCTTCTATTTCGGCGAAGCTCGGGGCGGCGGTGATATCGCGCGCCTCCGCGTCCATTGCGTGAAGCGGGACGGCCTGGATCTCGTCTGCGGGATTTCCTTCTGCGGTCTGGGCGCGCATGAACTCATTCTCCTCAACACACACTGCAATGCGCCGGTGTAAACGACACACTTAGCACGGATCACGGCGGGAGTGAGGCGTTCGCTGCGTTGCGGAAATCTAGAGACGAACGAGGCTCGATGGATCGATGCGGAACTCGGTGAAATCGCGCTCTACAATGCGCCCTTCAGCGCGCACGGGGTCGGCCACAAATGGCAATATTTCATCGTGCAATGGGCCGCCATCAGGACCCGTCAACAGGAACACGCGCTCGCGGCCCACAGCGTTGCGGGCATAAAATGCGGGCGGTAGGCCTGACTTGATGCATAACGCCGCGCACGCCTTATGCACTTTGCCCGAGGAGGGGCGCATGGCGCCGAAATAGCACTTGGTGTCGAGGATTTCCCCGCGGAGGACAGCGGCGCCGACGTCTTGCGCTCCAGCAGCCGATTGGCCTAACCCGCCCGCTCCAGTCAAATCATTGATCGTACGCTGATCAAGATTTGCCGGGCGCACCCAATTGGGACCGTCAACCACGGAGACCATTGTGTGCTCACCGCGTTGGATCAGCGTGCCGCGGACAGCGATCAACCCGTTCTCGGCCGCAGCTTGGGCGGCCTCCAAGCGAGGAACCACACCGCATTTACCTAAGCATCCCAACAATGACGCTCGTGGCAGGGCTCCGTTTTCACGCACCGCTCCATCCAGATCGACTTGGGCGAGCACCTGCACGGCAGGATAGGGGCGCGCTATGAGCCGCCCAACAAAATCGCGGACATCGCCCTGGTCCCAAGTTCCCGGTCCAGGCGCGTCTTGGACGGCGGCGAGGCCGGCCGCTGCAGCCATGCCAGCGCCAATCAGCGCCACGCCTGCGCCAAGCAGGAATCGCCGGTCCACGCCCGGCAGATTGGCGTCCCAACCAATGAAGAAATCATCGCCGACTTTAGGGCGGATGGGGGATTTGCTCATGCTGCAGCTCCTGGGATCAAGGCGGGTTCAACGCGCGTGCCGGCCGGGTTTGCGTCTTGATGGACAAACACCTCGCCGTTTTCGATTTTCACGCGATAGGTGGGGATCCGCTCGGAAAACGGCGGGGGAGAAACCCCGTCCTCGGGCCGATACTGAAAGCCGTGCCATGGGCAGGTGACCAACCCTTGCTTGATGCAGCCCTCGCCCAGCGGTCCGGCCTGGTGGCGGCAAACATTGGACACCGCCGAAACTTTGCCGTCATAGCGGAATACGGCAACGCGTTCGCCGCCCTTCAGCACAGCGATCACCGCTTTATTCTCCGGAATGTCGCCAACAGGGCCAACACTGACCCAGCCTTCCGCATCCGCTGCGATTTGGTGCGCGCCATCCTTGCCGGTCTCACGCCAGCCAGTGATCAGGTGGAGCAGGATGACCACCACCGCGCTCGCCCCAGTCACAATGGGATAGACGAGACTCTTTTCGCCCTGTACCGCGCCCAACATCACATGCGCCACCAGCAGCGCATAGGCGAAATACACCCCCATGTGCAGGCTCTTCCACACGCGCGGGCCCAGATTGGCGTTGTGGAAATCATGGCTGGTGGCGGCCATCAGGAACAAAATCACCAGCGCGATGAAACCCAGGCTTTCAAACGGAAATTCCTGGATCAGACCATAATTGGGGTTGGAAGCGAACAGCGAGACAAAAACGTTGGTCTCTGAAAAGCCATGATACCACATGAGCACAAGGCCAGCGTGGATCAGGGCCAGAATGAATGTGGTCACGCCCAGGTGCCGCCGGTTGTAGAGCACGGGCTTGAACCGGGGCGTTAATCGCGCGAGTGGGCCAATTATCAAAATGAACGTCAGCAGGGCGAAGGCTGCGACCCCAAAGGCCCGGATCAGGACCTGCACAGGATGCAAGCTTTCGCCCGGCGGCATGGCGATGAAGGACACCACCACAAACGCGGCCAGGAACCCGCCCACCCCGAGAATGAGGAAGGTGTCATACCATTTCTTGAATGGCGTCCATTGGATTGCTTTGTAGTCGTGGCTCATGGAGCGTCCCCTTCAGGGTCGTCGAGGGAAGACTTGTCAGTGCTGGCGTCATGTGGGAACGCCGCTGAAAACTTTTCGATCTCCTCATTGGGAATACCATGTTCATGCATAAGGGTGACGACGAAGTCTGGAGAGACATCCTCTCGATCCGCGCCTTCCACATCCGCGACGAGCGCTTGCCACGCATAACGATCGGCCCCCGCCTGCTGCATGCGCTGAAGCAAATAGTTGGTTTCCAGATTGGCGAAGCGGTCATGGCTGTCCTGAACATCCGTTCGGTTCCCCAAGACTGCATCGGCTTCCTCAATCTCGAGCGTGGCGTCACTGCGAACGTCTTGTTCGAATATGCGGTTAACGCGCTGCTCCGCCTCGCCTTCAAAGGCATTGACCGTTTCTTCAGGATCGGGACGAACTTGGACCGATACATAAATTACCGAGGCGATCGCGACGGCGAGCACCGTCCAGATCAGCGCGTGGGCGCGGCGTTGACTACGCGTCACGAGGCTTCTCCCCTGCGATCAGTTTCCCGAGAAAAATCGGCCACAACCCGGCGCAGCCCCAATAGATCAGAAATCGCGCCTGGATCGGAGCAGTCTTGAGATTCGGATCAATGCGCGCGCCTGCAAACGTCACGATAACCAGCGCCACCAAACCGCCGATCACAACGTATATGAGCAAGCCAAGCACCAGTGTTTCTGCGAATTGTTCGGTCATGCACCCTCCTCTACGGCGTCGATCATGGCGTGCGCCTCCTGCCAGATCTCCGCGTCCAGAACGCTATCCACTGGCAAATTTTGATTGACGGTCAACCCGCGCCCGCTCGCCATTTTGAACACGGCGCGCGCCGCCGGCGGCGGCTCGTCAAACATCATATCCGTGATCGGAACTTGCACATCGCCCACGCTGAGCGACCAAGTGTGCATCAGCTCACGCACTTGGGACATGGGTAACGCGCCAAGGGTTTTGGGAGCCGGAGAACGCCGCCTGAATTTGTCTAGAAAAGATGGACGAGCTGGCGCCACGCAAATCACATAGTCGGCGGCCGGCGGCAGCGCCGTAACCACGCCGCGGCCCCAAACCATACACCGCTGCGGCCCATCGACATCGCCAAGATCAAACCACATGATCAGTGGGATAAACGCATCCGCGCCCGCTTCCGCGACAGTGCGCTGTAATGCGGCGCGATCACGGTTCCAGAGCCAGGCGTCAGCGATGGCGGACGACGGCGCCAACTCGGGCGGTTCTGCATTTTGCTGGGAGGAAAACGCCCGATGCGCAAAGCGATTGCCCGCATTCCAACCGCTGAGAAATGCTTCCTTGCTAAACGGACCGTCGCCCATGCCATGCATTTGTGGATCTTCAATTTCCGGCCCGAAATGGGCAATCACTTCCGCGAGTTCCTCAGCGGCCTCCAATCCAAAGATGTGGGGACGAAAATAATTGATGTCGAAGTGTAAATGCGGGCCTTCCGGTTTGTCACCGTCACGCTCAACCCAGGTGAAGTTGAAATACACTCCCGTATCCGGGTTTGAGTAAAACCAGTCGAACTGTTCGAAATCGATGGGCTGGTCATAGTCAGGATCTCGAGGATCGCCAATCGGCGGTCCGCTTGCTGATGAATAATGCGCGCGCCCTTCGAAAAACGCGGATACGGTTTCGAAACTCAATCGACCGCGACGAAGGAAAAGGTCATAGCTCATGAACTGCGCTCACCCCCGCCCCGCCACGCCGCCATAGGACACGCCTGACAAATCGGCCATGTCACGCTTCCAGGTAATCAGATCATCACGGTTAAAGTCAGCCAGTGCACGGTGGCCGCACGCCCGGGCCATCACTTTCATCAGGTCGACTGAGGCGTCAAAAAAGTTCTTCAATTGGTGGGCTGATTTTTCAACAACCAAGCGAGAAGTGAGATTCGGCTTCATGGTGGCGATGCCGACGGGGCAGTTGTTGGTGTGGCAGGCGCGCATGGCGATACAGCCAATGGCCTGCATGGCGGCGTTGGACACCGCAATTGCGTCTGCCCCCAGCGCCAGAGCCTTGGAGAAGTCCGCCGGCTTGCGCAGCCCGCCGGTGATGAACAGGGTCACGTACTTTTTGTCGGACCGGTCGACGTGGCGTCGCGCTCGCGCAAGGGCCGGTATGGTGGGCACGGAGATGTTATCGCGGAAAATTAGCGGGGCCGCGCCAGTGCCCCCGCCACGCCCGTCCAAAATGATATAATCGACTCCCACCAGCAAAGCGGCGTCGATGTCCTTTTCAATGTGTTGAGCCGACAATTTATAACCAATGGGAATGCCGCCCGTGCGGTCGCGAACCTCATCAGCAAAATCGCGAATTTGGCTGACCTCCGTCCAATCGGGAAACCGCGCCGGACTGATCGCCGGTTCGCCCTCTGGAATGCCGCGCACTTCGGAAATTTTTCCAACGTTTTTGGCCCCGGGAAGGTGCCCGCCCGTGCCGGTCTTTGCGCCTTGGCCACCCTTAAAATGGAAGGCCTGGACTTTGGCGAGCTTGTCCCAAGCAAACCCAAATCGACCGGACGCCAGCTCGTAAAAGTACCGCGAGCACTCGGCCTGTTCTTCAGGCAGCATGCCGCCCTCGCCTGAACAAATTCCGGTGCCGGATAATTCGGCCCCGCGCGCAAGCGAGACCTTGGCCGGCTCGGACAGCGCGCCAAAGCTCATGTCCGAAACCATGATCGGGATATTCAAATGAAGCGGCTTTTGTGCGCCTGGCCCAATAGTAACGCCAGTGTCCACCGGTTCATCATCCAACAACGGAAACTTATCCAGCTGCGCGGTAACAAACTGGATATCATCCCAATCCGGAAGCTCAGTGCGCGGAACGCCCATTGCAACGACCACGCCATGATGGCCGGTTTTCGTTAACCCGTCACGCGCATATTCTTGGATCAATTTGTTGTACGGCTCAGCATCCTCGCCATGTGTGTCCTGATACTGTCCAAGATATTGTTCACGTTTGAACGGCTGCGGATTTTTCTCCGCCCACGCAGCGATTTCATCCTCATCGACCCAGACCTTGCCGCGCTCCACCCAGGCGTTGAATTTTTCCAGCACTTCGCTGTTGTTGTACTCGCTCACGCCCGTGTCGACTCGATAATCCCAATTGTGCACCCCGCAAATTAGGTTGTCATTGTCGTCCACAAAACCATCGGCCATCAACGCACCGCGATGCAAACACCGGCCATAGAGCACCGACACCTCATCATCATAGCGGACCACGACCAGGTCGACGCCGGCCGCGAGCGCATGGCGAGGCGCGCGATCTTCCAAGGACTTCCAGTCCATGAGGCTCATTGGTTTCATTGCTGCGCTCCCTTATCCCTACGGTAAGTCATGGAGTGTTGGCGCCGACGATGTCCACACGCTTGACGCATTCTTCGCCAATTTGTGAAGTGACGCGAACGCCGTTAGCGGGTTGTTTTCGGTACTGTGATGCGTATTAGACACCTCAAGCAAGTGGGAAAACAACGATGAGCGACGGGGCGACGCCCGCTGGGCAATTGGTTTGGCACAAGGTGGCCGAGCCGGGTGAAGTGGCGGACGGGCGCGTCAAATCGGCGACGGCGGGCACGAAAACGGTGGCGCTTGTTCACTTCGACGGCCAGTGGGCGGCCATGGACAATCGCTGTCCCCACCAAGGCGGTCCGCTGGGCGAAGGCTCGGTCGAGCGGGGCGTTGAAGGTCAATGCTGGCTGCGATGCCCCTGGCATGGCTGGGACTTTGACCCGCTCACCGGCAAACCGCCCGGCGGCCACGAGGATTCAGGTCAGGAGACCTTCCCCGTCGAGCCCCGAGAGGACGGGATTTATGTGGGGGTGCCGGCCGAACCTGCCCATGAACGCACATCGTCAGACGTCATCGCAGAAACCATGGTGGCGTGGGATGTCAAAACCGTGTTTGGCATGGTGGGCCATTCCAATCTGGGCTTGGCTGACGCATTTCGCCTGCGCGAGCAGGCCGACGAGATGACCTATATCGGCATCCGCCATGAAGGCGCCGCCAGCTTCGCATGCTCGGGTTACGCGAAACTCTCCGGCAAGCCCGCCGCCTGCATGTCCATCGCCGGGCCCGGGGCGACAAATTTGCTCACAGGACTGTGGGACGCCAAAGTGGACCGGGCGCCGGTGTTGGCGTGTACGGGCCAAGTGCAAGTGCAGGTTTTTGGTCCCGGCGCCTTCCAGGAATTGCCCCTGCAAGAAGCTTTTGAATCAGTTGCGCATTTTTCTCACACGGTGTTGCACAGCTCCGATT
>CAZWVH010000023.1:0-40910 GCA_964636945.1 uncultured Caulobacterales bacterium
GGCTCGGCGTCGATCTTGTGGTGAATCTCGCTGGTGGCTTTCCACACCAGGAACAATCCGCCAGCAATCAAGATGAGGTCGCGCCAGGAGAACGCTGTTTCAATGGCTGGGCCGCCATGACCGTCATCGCCAAAAGTAATGCCCAAGTCGAACACAGGCTGGGTCAGTCCAATGATCCAAGCAATCATGGACAAAAAGACCAGTCGCAGCACCAGCGCCAGGCCAATGCCAATGCGGCGCGCCATTGGCTGTTGCTCTTTTGGCAGCTTACCCGAGATCACCGAAATGAAGATCAAATTGTCGATCCCCAGGACGATTTCCATGGTCACCAAGGCAGCCAGCGCCGCCCATGTTTCTGGTCGTGAGAACAATTCCAGCATGGCGATCTCCTTGGGCGAGCGTTGCACGACACACGCGCTGTTAGCATTGCCTTACGGTCAGTGTCATCGCGCAGTGCGATAAGTTCTGAGAGGAACCCAGGAATTCGAGCACGATCGGCTGAGGGCTACGACCAATGCGCTCCAGCACCGCACCACGCTGTCCCATCAAGACCCAAGCCAACCCTGCCGCTCGACATGGAAGCGCCAGAACATTCAGTGAACTTAACTTGTGTTCAACATTTGTTCGTCAGTTTGTCCACAATCGAAGCCATGATTTGGCGTTTGGAGGCAAGAAGAACCATTGCATCCCATGTATTCCCATGTTAACCCATTATTTATCGAATGAACGCTGGCCTCCGCCGGTGAAACGAGGACCGCGCGGTGTTTTTAGGGACCCATGTCAACGGGGTGGACGCCAAGGGGCGGGTTTCAACCCCAGCGGAGTTTCGCGGCGTGGTCCGTCAGGAAGGTCTGGAGGGCGTGTATTGCTGGCCCTCAATTGACGGGGGCTACCTTGAAGGGTGCGGAGCAGATTTGATGGATCGGTATCAGCAAAAGCTGCGCGATCGCGATCCGTTCGACGATGAGAGCGAGGACTTTGCCCAAGTGGTGTTGGGCAATGCGCGCCTGTTGAAATTTGACGCCACCGGGCGTGTGACGTTGCCGAAGGAGTTCATTGCCGAGGCAGGGTTGACCGATCACGCTGCATTTGTGGGTCTGGGTGATAAGTTCCAGGTTTGGGACCCGGAAACACGCGCGGCCCACGCCGTCCAAGCGCGCGATCGCTTGCGCCGTCAAAAATCTGCGCGTGCGCAAGAGCAGGCTGTCGCGGAATCGCCCCATAATGATGGCCAAGCCAATGTTTGAGGAGGACGGAGCCGTCGCTGATCATGGGTCAAATACGCCCGGGCCATCCGAACGGCATGCTCCGGTCATGCTCAATGAAGCCGTTACGGCGCTGAGTGTGCGTGATGGCGGGCTTTACCTTGACGCCACCTTTGGGGCCGGCGGCTATACGCGCGCGATTCTCGGCGAAGCAGATTGCCGGGTGCTGGCGTTGGACCGCGACCTCACCGTACGCGCGGTGGCAGAGGCGGTGAGGGCCGCCAATCCCGCCCACTTTACGTTTGCCAATGTACGGTTCTCCGCCATGGAGGAGACAGCCGCGCTTGCCGGGTTTGATGGCCTGGACGGCGTGGTCATGGATATTGGCGTATCGTCCATGCAGCTCGACCAGGCTGAGCGCGGATTTTCATTTCGCGCCGATGGGCCCCTCGATATGCGCATGGGCGATCAAGGTCCGACCGCCGCCGATGCCGTGGCCCAGCTTACGCAGGACGAACTGGCGGATGTGCTTTTCCTCTATGGCGATGAACGCAAATCCCGCCGCATCGCCAAGTTCATTGTGGAGGCGCGCGCCAAGACCGCCATTGAGACCACGGGCCAATTGGCTGAGATTGTGGAGCGCGCCATCGGGCGCGGTGACGGGCGTATTCACCCCGCAACGCGCACCTTTCAAGCGTTGCGCATTTTGATCAACGACGAGTTGGGCGAGTTGGTTACGGGACTGAGCGCGGCTGAACGCCTGCTCAAGCCCGGCGGACGCCTGGTCGTGGTGTCGTTTCATTCTCTTGAGGACCGAGTGGTCAAAAGTTTCCTGCGCCGCCGTGCAGGAATGGAGGCGGGCGCATCGCGACACGCGCCCCCCGTCGAAGATGCGGCCGTCTCCAGTTTCCGATTGCTGTTCACCGGCGCGAAAACGCCAGCTGAAAGCGAGTTGATTGACAATCCGCGCGCGCGCTCGGCCAAACTGCGCGCGGCCGTGCGCACTGATGCGCCCGCCTACCCCGAGGACCCCAACGCCGTGCCTCGCCCGGCGGCGCGCTTGCTGGTGGGGCTAAACTCGTGAAGCGCTTTACCGCAGTCGTTATCTTGATGCTGGTCTTGTTGGCGTCGGGGATGGTGTATTCCGCCGCCCTACGCGCCGATGATCAGCGGGCCCGGATTGCTCAGCTGGAGCGCGAACGCAAGCGTCTGACCGAGGCCGTGGCCGCACTCGAAGCTGAAATTGCCTATCAAGAGGCCCCTGATCGGTTGGCCCAGCTCGCCAATCAACACTTAACGCTGGAGCCCGTGGATCCGTATCAGGTGATCACCTTTGAACAAGCGCCTTTCATTTTGGGCGTGGACACTCAGGATCGCCGGTCCGAATTCGACATTCGTATTGATGATCCAAGTTTTGTTGGGTCGACGCCATTTGAGGAGCAGGGGTGATGACAAACGCGCCGCGTGGATCGGGCGCGGCCGCCATCGCCCCTGATCCACAAGCCAAATCGGGATTGGTGGTGCGCTACGGCGTGGTCGCGCTGATTCTGATTGCCTCGTTTTTTGGCATGGCGGGGAGGGCATTGCACCTTGGCGCCGTTGAGGCCTCGGCGTTGCCGTCACCAAGTATCGCAACGGGCGCGTCAATCGGCGTGCGGCGCGGCGATATTCTGGACCGACGCGGTGAAATCCTCGCCACTTCGCTGGACGCTTTCATTTTGGTGGGCGACACGCGTGAGGTTTGGGAGCCTCGAGAAACGGCCGCCGCGCTTGTGCGCATTTTGCCCGATCTCGATCTGGATGTTACGGCCGAACGGCTGGCCCGCCCTGATCGACGCGTCTGGTTAGCCCGCGGCGTGACGCCCAGCGAACGTGACGCGATTTTTCTGTTGGGATTGGCCGGGATCGCGTTTGAAACCGAGCCGCGGCGCGTCTATCCGCGCGGACAATTGGGCGCGCATGTCATTGGCTTTGCAACGGTAGACGGGCCGGGCGGAGCGGGCGCGGAGTTTGGCTTTGAAAGCCAATTGGCCGCTGGAGAGGATGTGCGGCTCACCATTGATGTGCGCGTGCAATATGTCATGGAGCGCGAATTGGGCGCCGCGCTGGAGCGATATCAGGCTCAGGCCGCCGCCGGGGTCGTGCTTGACGCCCAAACCGGCGAAGTGCTGGCCTTGGCGTCATTGCCGGCCTTCGATCCCAATGCGCCGGCCGCTTCTCCGGAAGGACATCGGTTCAACCGGGCCTTGGGCGGCGTGTTTGAGTTGGGATCGGTGTTCAAGGCGATTACCTATGCGATTGCGCTGGACTTGGGGCGGATCAACGCCGACACCGTATTGGATACCGAGCCTCTGACCGTGCCGGGCGCTGTGCTCAGCGATTTTGCTCGCATTGGCCGCCCCCTTAAGGCTCCAGAGGCCTTGGCGAAATCGTCCAACACCGCTGCGGCGCGCATCGCACTGGGCATCGACCCGCATATTTATAGGGCTTATCTGGCGGAGTTTGGTCTCACTGAGCAATTGCAGATTGGTGCGCCAGAAACCGCCCTGTCGCTTCTGCCACGGCAATGGGGCGATGCTGAACGCGCCACTGTGGCCTATGGGCACGGCATTTCGGTAAGCCCTCTGGCCTTTGCCGCCGCCTTCGCCACGGCGGTGAATGGAGGCAAGCGCGTCGTCCCATACTTGGCCCACGAACCCGTGGTGGCGAGCCGGCCTGATGGGCCGCCTGTGATTCGCGGCGATGTCAGCGCCACATTGAGGCGCTGGCTGCAAGGCGTGGTCAGCCATGGCACCGGAACACGCGCGGCCGTGGATGGGTATGCCATTGCGGGCAAAACCGGCACCGCAGAAAAACCAGTGGACGGCGGGTATGATCCTGACCGAAAAATCACGTCGTTCGCCGCTGCATTTCCTGGCGATCAGCCACAGTATGTCCTTTATGTGATGCTTGACGAACCGCAGCTGGGCCACGAACCGGGCGAGCGCGCTCTTGGCGGAACCACCGCCGCGCCATTAGCAGCAGCTATTGTGGCGCGCATCGGCCCCATACTCGGTGTCCTGCCGCGGCGAGAGGATGGATTATGAAGCTGTCTGAACTTTCAGGCGAAGCACGCTTTGGCGATGTGGAGATTACCGGCCTGACCGCCGATAGCCGCCAGGTGAAGCCAGGCTATCTGTTTGCCGCGCTCAAGGGGGTAAAGTCGGACGGGGCCGGCTTTGCGCCCGCCGCCATCCAGGCCGGCGCGGCGGCAATTTTGGGTGACGAGTCATTGCCACACTTTGATACGCCCACCGTACGCGACCCGAATCCGCGCGCGCGGCTGGCGCACATGGCGGCTAAATTTTATCCCGCCCAGCCAGAGACAATCGTGGCGGTCACCGGCACCAATGGCAAAAGCTCCACAGTCGAGTTCGTTCGCCAGCTTTGGGCGTATGCAGGCTTCACCTCAGCGTGCATGGGCACGCTCGGCGTCACGCGCGATCACGGCGTCACCGAGGATTTGGGTCACACCACCCCCGATCCCGTCGCCATTCACCAAACTCTTGATCATTTGGCGCGAGACCATGTCAGCCATCTGGCGATGGAGGCCTCCAGCCACGGATTGTTTCAGCGTCGCCTCGACGCTGTGCGCCTGACAGCGGTGGGGTTTACCAATCTCACCCAAGATCATTTGGACTATCATCCCACAGTTGAGGACTATTTCGCCGCAAAGGCGCGTTTGTTCACTGAACTTGCTCCGGTGGGCGCACCGGCATTGGTCAATGTGGATTCGGACTTTGGTCTTAGGGTTGCGAAATTATGCCGTCAGCACGGCTTGGCTACGCGCACGGTGGGCTGGCGAGGGGACGATATTGCGCTGCGCGAGGTGATGCCGCGTGCGACGGGGCAGGTTTTGGACCTGGTGATCGGCGGCGAGGATGTTCGACTGGAATTGCCACTTGTGGGAGAGTTCCAGGCCTTGAACGCGGTGTTGGCTCTGGGATTGGTCATCGCCACGGGTGTTGATCAGGCTGAAGCGCTTGCTGGGCTCGCCAAACTCACCGGCGTGCGTGGCCGGCTCGAGCTAGCAGGAACCGACGCTGCGGGCGCACCGGTGTTCGTGGATTACGCCCATACACCGGACGGGTTGGAAAAAGTGCTCAAGGCGTTGCGACCACACACCAAGGGGCGCTTGTCCATTGTGTTTGGTTGCGGCGGGGATCGCGATCCGTCCAAACGCGCGCCCATGGGAGCCATGGCGCACAAATACGCCGATGCGGTGATCGTCACCGATGATAATCCACGCAGTGAAGATCCGGCAAAGATCCGCGCCGCCGCCCTTCAAGGCGCTCCAGATGCTCTGGAAATTGGCGATCGCACGCAAGCCATTCAGGCCGGCATCCAAGCCCTTTCTGGTGGTGATGCGTTGGTGATCGCCGGGAAGGGGCATGAGACAGGACAGATCGTGGGAGACATGGTGATCCCGTTTGACGATGTGGACGTAGCGCGCAGGGCGCTTGCGCACAGCGCAGCAGGCGCGCCATCATGACGGGATCAATGAGGGTGGATCATTAACATGGCGGACGGAAACGCGACCGAGCCCTTGTGGACGTCAGCGGAGGCGTCTTCGGCCACTGGCGGACGGGCTGTGGGCCGCTGGCTTGCCGCTGGAGTGTCGATTGACACGCGTGAGCTGAAAGAGGGTGATTTATTTGTCGCGCTTAAAGACAAGCGAGACGGCCACGAATTTGTTCAGGCGGCCTATAATGCCGGAGCGAGTGCAGCGCTTGTTGAGCGTCGGTCCGGTGAAGGGCCGGCGCTGGTGGTGCCCAATGCGCTCAAGGGTCTTGAGGGACTGGCCGTCGCTGCGCGCGATCGATGCCCGGCCCGGCGCGTCGCGGTGACCGGATCAGTGGGCAAAACCAGTTTCAAAGAAGCGTTGGCATTGGTGTTTCGCGCCGCGGGGCGTGCACATTGGTCGGAAAAGTCGTTCAACAACCATTGGGGCGCGCCGCTCTCTCTAGCGCGTATGCCGCGCGCAACAGAGCGGGCCGTGTTCGAGTTGGGCATGAACCATGCGGGCGAAATCCGCACACTCACCAATTTTGTGCGTCCTCACATCGCGGTAGTCACCAAGATTGCGCCCGCGCATTTGGAAAATCTCGGCTCCATGGAGGCCATCGCCGACGCTAAGGCGGAAATATTTGAAAGCTTGGAGCCCTGGGGCGCGGCTGTGATTCCCGGCGATGACACCTTCGCTGAACGGCTTGGCGAACGCGCCGGCGCGGCGGGAGCCGGATGGCTGGTGCGGTTTGGCGCCGACCGCCAGGCCGAGGCGCGGATTGTGGACTATGATTGGACGCCTGAGACCGCGCGCGGCGAGTTGATGATCTTTGGTCAGGCCGTGAGATTTGATCTCAAAGTCGGCGGTCCCCATTGGGGCCATTTGGCCGCGTCAGTTTTGGCGGCCGCTTATCTCAGCGATGTGCCCCTAAGCCTGGCCGCTGAGGCGCTGAATGCCTATGCGCCAATGGCGGGACGTGGTGCGGTGGCCAAAATCCCCACTCCAGGCGGGGAAATCACCGTGATCGACGAATCCTACAACGCCAATCCGGCCAGCATGCAGGCGGCCATTGCAAGCCTCGGCGCTCGCCAGCCCGGTCCAGGCGGTCGGCGCATTGCGGTGTTGGGCGCCATGTTGGAGCTTGGTCCGGAGGGGGACGCTTTGCATGCGGGTTTGGCCGAAGATTTGGCGGCGGCCAATGTGGATCGCGTGTATGTCGTGGGGAGCCAGGCCCGGTCCTTGTTTGACGCGCTGGATACCGCACGCCAGGGCGGCTACGGCGACCAAGTGGAAGAAATCAGCAGTCTCGTGACAAGCGAGGCTGGCGCTGGCGACGTGATTCTGGTCAAAGGGTCAAATTCGATCCGGGTGGGAGGCGTACTCGACGCGCTAAAAGCAAAAGTAGCTTGAGCTGCGTCGATCAAACTCAAGAGGGGCGCGCCCTTGGGCGCGAGAGAAGCTCATGTTGTATGAATTGAGCAAGTTTGCGGACGCCTTTCAGCCATTTAACTTGTTTAATTACACTACGTTTCGAACGGGTGGCGCGCTCCTGACAGCCCTGTTTCTGTCGCTGTTTGTTGGTGCGCCGATGATCAATTGGCTGCGCCAAAAACAAGGCAAAGGCCAGCCCATCCGCCAGGAAGATTTCCTTGAGCGCCACGTGGTGGAAAAGGCGGGAACCCCGACAATGGGCGGGTTTTTGATCTTAATCGGGATCCTTGCAGGCACGCTGCTTTGGGCGGATCTCAGCAATCTTTACATCTGGGTTGTCTTGTTCGTCACCGGCGGATTTGGCTTGATTGGCTTTCTCGACGATTTCAGCAAAGTCACCAAACAAACCCATGCGGGCCTGTCAGGGCGCGCCAGACTGGGCGCTGAGTTTCTCATCGCCGCCACCGCTGTGTTCGTCCTGTCGCGTCTGCACGCCGGCGTGCCCGAGGCGCAACCCCATTTCTCCACTGGGCTCGCCTTGCCGTTCTTGAAGGATGTGCTGATCGATCTAACCATTTTCGGATTTGTGGCGTTTGGAGCGTTTGTCATTGTCGGCGCGGGCAATGCTGTGAACATGACCGACGGCCTTGATGGACTGGCCATTGTCCCCGTGATGATCGCCGCGGCTTCATTTGGGTTCATCGCCTATATCGTCGGCACCCCACGCTACGCTGAATATCTGTTTCTCACCGCGACCCCGGGCACCGCGGAGCTTGCCGTGCTCATTGGCGCGTTGTTGGGCGGAGGGCTTGGATTTCTCTGGTACAACGCTCCGCCTGCCATGGTATTCATGGGTGATACAGGGTCGCTGTCCCTGGGTGGCGCGCTGGGTTCCATTGCCGTGGCGGTCAAGCATGAGATCGTTCTTGCCATCATTGGCGGATTGTTTGTGCTGGAAGCGATCTCGGTGATCATCCAAGTCGGCTATTATCGCGTGTTTGGCAAACGGGTATTTTTAATGGCGCCTATCCACCACCATTTTGAGAAAATGGGGTGGAAAGAATCGACGATTGTGGTTCGCTTCTGGATCGTCGCCGTGGTTTTGGCCATTATTGGCCTCGCCACCATGAAACTGCGTTAGCAAAGAGGACATGATCGCGAGTGATTGCGGTTACCGAGTTTGCCGGCCGGAATGTGGCGGTGTTTGGATTGGGGGCTTCTGGGCTCGCAGTCGCCCAGTCTCTGCGCGCCGGAGGGGCGCGGGTCATAGGTTGGGATGACAGCCAGTCCAGTCGCGGAGCTGCACAAGACCAGGGCATCCAAGTCGATGATCTGACTCAGCGAGACTGGGGCGACATCGCTGCGTTGATCATAGCGCCCGGCGTGCCGCTCACCCATCCCAAGCCCCATCGCGTGGTGCAATTGGCGCGGCTGTCTGACACCCCCATCATGGGCGATTTTGAGTTGTTTGCCCGGGCGTTGGCCGCCGCGCCAGCCCACAAACGTCCAAAAGTCGCAGCGATCACGGGCACCAATGGGAAATCCACCACCACAGCGCTGCTGGGGCACGTTGTCCAAGCGTGCGGCCGAGACGCCCAAGTGGGCGGCAATATCGGCGAGCCGGTCCTCGCGCTCGACCCGTTTCACGCTGGCGCCGTCTATGTGCTTGAGGTGTCTTCGTTTCAGCTTGATTTGGTTGAGACATTCGCTCCTGACGTGGCGGTCTTGCTCAATATCACGCCGGACCATCTTGACCGCCATGGCGACATGGTTGGCTATGTGGCTGCGAAAACACGGATCTTTGCTCGCCAACAGCCAAGCCAATACGCCGTGGTGTGTGTGGATGATGACTATACCAGCGCCATTGCACGCGAGTTGCGCACCCGCGCCCAGGGCCCATCACTTGTGCTGACCTCGGCGTCACGTGTGCTGACCGATGGCGTCCACGCCGTGGGCGGCGTGCTATATGACGGCTTCGGCGCCCGGGTGGAGCAACGCGCAAATCTGCAGGATGCGCCCGCATTGATGGGACGGCACAATCACCAAAACGCCACAGCCGCCTACGCCGCCGCCATTTGTTTGGGACTGGATCGGCGTAAGGCGGCCAATGCCTTGTTGGACTTTCCCGGACTGGCGCATCGCATGGAGAATGCGGCTCAACGCGGCCAAGTGCGATTTGTCAACGACTCCAAGGCCACCAATATCGATTCTGCCCGTCAGGCGCTCGGTGCGTTCGACAATATTTTCTGGATTGCGGGTGGCCGCGCAAAGGGATCGGACTTCATCGACTTGATTCCGTCTCTGTCGCACGTGCGAAAAGCCTATTTCATTGGGGAAGCCGCCGAGACTATGGCGGCGGAGTTGGGGGCCCATGTGCGCGCTGAGATCTCCCGCGACCTTGAAACTGCGATCAGGGCGGCCGCGCGAGACGCGTCGCACTCCGGCGTGACCAACCCGGTGGTGTTGCTGTCTCCCGCCTGCGCGTCATTTGACCAGTTTGCCAATTTCGCTGCTCGGGGGGACGCCTTCCGATCGCTTGCCTTGCAGGTCGCAAGTGAAGCGGAGATTGAGGACGCGGGGTGAGCAGGCCTCGCTCAGCGACGCCAGTGAACGCAAAGCGACGCCGGCGCAGCTTGGGGCGGCTATCGCTTGTTGGCGTTGACCCCATGTTCAGCGCCATTGTCCTTGGACTTATGGCCATTGGCGTCGTGTTGGCGCTGGCCGCCAGCCCAAGCGCTGCACACAGACTGGATATTGACGATCCGCTTTACTTTTTTCGTCGCCATCTGGTGGCCGTTGGCGTCAGTAGTGCTGCATTGCTGATCATGGCAAGTTTGCCGGTAAGATTGGCGCGGCGCGCGTGCTTCGCCGTGCTTGGACTTGGCCTGCTTGGCTTGGCCCTCACGCCCATTTTCGGTGTCGATGTCAATGGCGCTACCCGGTGGCTCCGGTTTGGCCCGGTTTCAGTCCAACCCATCGAACTGGTGAAACCCAGCTTCGTGGCGCTGAGCGCCATGGCGATTGCCGCCTCCAGTCAGCGCGATGGTCCTGCAGGATTGATGGTCGGGTCCTTTATTCTCCTTGCGATCATCGGAGCCTTGGCGATTCAGCCGGATTTGGGCCAGATCGCTCTATTATGCGCGGCATTTTGCGCCACGGCTGTGGTTTCAGGGGTGAGCTGGTGGATTGTCATTGCCGCTGGCGTGGCGGCGAGCGGCGGCATTGTGCTCGCCATGCTAAACTTTCCCTATGCGGCCGAGCGGATCCGCACATTTCTAGAGGGCGAGACTGTCTACCAAGTTGAGCGCGTGCGCGCCGCCTTTGCCAATGGTGGCTGGTTTGGCGTCGGGCCGGGCGAGGGCGTGGTCAAATATACCTTGCCGGACGGTCACGCTGATTACATCTTGGCAGTCGCCGCCGAGGAATATGGCGCTGTCTTCGTGGCGGCGTTGACTCTAGCCTTCGCGGCTTTGGTTTGGCGCGGCACAGTATTGGGCGCGCGCACATACCGACCTGAGCATGCAGCCGCTGTAACGAGTCTTACTGCACTCATCGGTCTGCATGCGGCAATCCATGCGGCCGTCAATTTGGACTTGGTTCCCGCCAAAGGCATGACTTTGCCATTTGTCTCTTACGGCGGTTCGTCACTGCTGGGATCGGCCTTTGCCGTCGGATTGATCTTGACGTTGTCACGCCGACTAAACGATGTGGAGGCCGGCCGCTAATGTGGGTGTTCCAGCTTGGGGAGTAGGGTGATGCGCGGACAAAAAGTGGTACTGGCGGCGGGGGGCACTGGCGGCCATATGTTTCCCGCCCAAGCTCTGGCTGTGGAGTTGGGCAATCGCGATTGGCAGGCGGCCTTGATCACCGATGAACGCGGACTGGCGCTTGCGAAAGATTTTCCCGCCGATCCCATTGAAACAGTTGCGGCTGCGACGGTCAGTCCACGCAATCCAATCCGCGCGGTCATCGGTTCGATGCGGATCGCCGGCGGCGTGGGCCAGGCGCGCAAGCTGATGGCGGCGCTCAAACCCGACGTGGTGGTTGGATTTGGCGGCTATCCTGCATTTCCCGCTCTGGCCGCGGCCGGAAAGACTCCCATCGTGCTCCATGAACAAAATGCGGTTCTTGGTCGGGTGAATCGGGTGTTTGCTAATCGCGCCGCCGTCGTGGCCAGCGGTTTCAAGCGTCTGGAAAAACTGCCCAGCGCGGCGGCAAACACATGGCGGATCACGGGCAATCCCGTGCGCGACCCCATTTTGTCGGCGCGCGACATGCCGTTTTCGCCGCCCACACCAGACGGCGAAGTCCAGATCTTCATTATGGGAGGCAGCCTGGGTGCACGCATTTTGTCCGAGACCGCGCCACGCGCCATTGCCCGCCTTCCCGAAGAGCTTCGCCGTCGTTTGGTGGTCACCCAGCAAACCCGCGAAGATCATTTGGAGTGGGCGCGAACCACCTATGCCCAAGCCCAGGTCCGGGCGGAATGTCAGCCGTTTTTCAAGGACGTGGCCAGCCTGTTTGCTCAGGCGCATCTGGTGATCGGCCGCGCTGGCGCATCCACCGTCACGGAAATCGCCGTGGTGGGGAGACCAAGCATTCTGGTGCCATTGCGCATTGCCATGGATGACCATCAAACTCTGAATGCCCGAAGTCTGGAGGAAGCGGGCGGCGCGGATGTGGTGTTGGAAAAAGAATTCGACACCCAAAAGCTTGCCACATTGATTGAACAACGCTTGTCCAACCCGCAGGACTTGGCCCGCCGGGCTGCGGCCGCGCGCGCTGTGGGCCGGCCTGACGCAACCACCGCCTTGGCCGATATTGTCGAACACATCGCAGCGATGGGGCGCGCTCCGGGCGCACGCAAGTGAGCCCATATGAGGAACACCACCCGATTGCGTGCGCACCAGTCCGCCGTGATCCGATCAAACAAATGGCTGATTTGGTTGAGACTGTGCGCGTCTCTGGGCTAGCCTAGTCCCTGTTTTCCTGATTTTGCCGGAGTTGTCTCATGCGTGGAACCGTCCCTATCAATGTTGGACCCATTCATTTTGTGGGCATTGGCGGTATCGGCATGTCCGGCATTGCCGAAGTGATGCTCAATCTGGGCTACTTGGTTCAGGGATCGGACATCAAAGAAAACGCCAATGTGGAACGTTTGCGGTCCCGTGGGGCGACGATTCACATTGGTCACCGCGCGGAAAATGTTACCGGCGCCGGAGTGGTTGTGGTGTCCACCGCGATCAAGTCGGCCAACCCAGAATTGGACGCCGCGCGCGCGCGGGGCATCCCAGTGGTGCGCCGGGCGGAAATGTTAGCCGAGCTCATGCGCCTGAAATGGACGGTTGCGATTGCCGGCACGCACGGCAAGACCACGACCACGTCGTTGATTTCAGCCTTGCTGGATTCGGCGGATTTCGATCCCACGGTCATCAATGGCGGCGTGATCCACGCTTATGGCTCCAACGCCAAGTTGGGCGCTGGAGATTGGATGGTGGTTGAGGCGGACGAATCGGATGGCTCATTTTTGAAGCTCGGCGGCACGGTGGCGGTGGTCACCAATATGGATCCCGAACATTTGGACCATTATGGCGATTTCGAAGCCTTGCGCCGGGCCTTCGACCAGTTCGTACAGTCAATCCCGTTCTACGGCTTTGCCGCGGTGTGCGGCGATCATCCCGAAGTGCAGGCGTTGGCGGCGCGGGTGTCTGAACGGCGTATCGTGACCTATGGCTTCAATCCGCAGGCGCAGGTGCGCGCGGAAAATCTTCGCACAGACGGGGAGTCCTCGCACTTCGACGTCATCCGCCGGCCGCGCGGCAATGGCGGCCAAGATGTCTTGAAGGGGCTGAGCCTGCCCATGGCCGGCCGGCATAATGTGCTGAACGCTCTGGCGGCCATCACGGTCGCGCGCGAGCTGGGCGCCAGCGCAGAAGCAATCCGCGCCGCCCTGCTAAAGTTCAGTGGCGTCAATCGGCGCTTCACAACGACGGGCGAGTGGAATGGCGTGCGCATCATCGATGATTACGGCCATCACCCGGTGGAAATTGCAGCCGCTTTGCAGGCGGCGCGTGAAGTGACATCCAACAAGGTTATCGCTGTGGTTCAGCCTCACCGCTATAGCCGGCTGAAGTCGCTGTTCGAAGACTTTTGCACCTGTTTCAATGATGCGGATGTGGTGTTGGTCGCGGATGTTTACGCTGCTGGCGAAGAGCCGATTGACGGCGCTGATCAAGACCATTTGGTCGCTGGACTCACATCGCATGGACATCGGCGCGCATTGCCCATCACACGTGAGGGATTGGCCGAGTGGGTGCGCGAAGAGGCCGAGCCTGGCGACATAGTCATTTGCCTTGGCGCCGGCGATATTACGGCTTGGGCGCATGATTTGCCCCGCGAGTTGGGCGCCAGATCCGACGCCGGTGAAACTGTGGGGTAAACCAAAAGTCTTGGCCACGATTGCCAAGAATTGGTGCTAATGTCCCGCTTTGGCCTAAGGGTTGAGGGGGAACTCATGTCAACGCCAGACAGTCCCGTGGCTCAAACGAATCGGTATGCCACACTCGACGTGCTGCGCGGTTTTGCGGTGATGGCGATCTTTATCGTCAACATCAAAGCCATGGTGCAGCCATTTCCATTCTACATGAACGCCACCTTGTGGCCCGGGGAGTACGATAAAGCGATTGCTGGCGTGTTGGCGTTTGTCATTGACGACAAGTGGCGCACGATTTTCACCGCTCTGTTTGGCGCCGGCATCGTCTTGATTGCTGAAAAGACGCTGGCGTCCGGCGGCGATCCCAAACAACGACTCCGCCGACGGTTGGCCTGGCTTTTGGTGTTTGGCCTCATCCATCTGATTGGGATGTGGATGGGTGATATCCTGACGCTCTACGCACTTGCTGGGTTCGTGGCGATGCTGTTTTGGCGCAAGCCAGCAAGGTCGCTTTGGGTGTGGGCGTTCTGGGTTGGGATCATCGCCACCATTTGGATGTCGCTATTGATGTACGGTCTCACATTCGCGCCGCCCGAAGATTCAGCGGACATGCGCGCGCAGATGTGGGGTGAGGATCCCGAATATATCGCTGAACAACTTGCGCTTTATGGCGGTCCATTTTGGGGTCACGTGTTGGAGCGGGCAAAGGAAGCGCCCCTGTTCATCGGTTTTTACGTGGTATTTGGCGGGTTTGGCGCGCTGACAGTGGCGATCATGTTGGCCGGTATGGCGTTGTGGAAGACCGGGTATTTGCGAGCTGAGTGGACCGCCTCGTCCTATACGATAATCGCTATTGTGGGCCTCGCGATCGCCTATGGTCTGGACGCCGTGCGCTGGTTGTCTTTGGAGCGATCGGACTGGGCTTTCGAAATATTTTTGTACTTCACTGGACCCAATGTTCTCAACGGTCTTGCCGGCGCGATGGGATATAGCGCCTTGATCCTGTTGCTGTGCAAAGTGGGACTGAGGTTCTCGCCGGTGGCGGCGGTGGGACGCATGGCGTTCTCTAATTACATTGCGTGTACGCTGATCGGCACCACATTGGCCGCCAGCCATGGCTTTGGACGATTTGGCGAGCTGTCGCTTCAACAGCTTATGTACGTGGTGCTCGCCACCTGGGCGGCGATGCTCATTTGGTCACCGCTTTGGCTAGCGCGCTTCCGGTTTGGACCGCTTGAATGGTTGTGGCGCAGCCTCAGCTATGGTCGTGCGCAGCCATTCGTCCGATAATTTCGGTGGTTGGTCGTCGGGAACGCTGAGATGGCGCCATTGGTCGGCAAATTGTGTCATACTCAGCGTCATGAAGTTCCGGTTTGCGAGCATGCCAGTCTTGTTGGTCGGTAGAACGACGCGCCATTGGTTGGCAGGCGTTTTACTGTTTGCATTTGCCGCGACCGTCGGCGTCAGCCCAAGCTTGGCGCAAAATGACGCCACAGTCCCTATTCCCGCAGCGAGCAGTCCGGACAAATCGGCGTCGGGCAACCAATCATGTCCGCTTTATCAGGCAGATCCGCAGAACGAAAATTGTACCGAAAGCCTGGACCTGGTCACTGACCGCACTGGCAGGTTGTTGTTTGAAGCGAACGTGAACGGCATGGGGCCGTTTAAATTTATTATCGACACGGGCGCCGACATTTCAGCAGTCTCAACGCGTTTGGTCGAACGCCTCAACTTGGCGACCACAGAACGCAACGTCGTGCTTGCCGGGGTCACCGGAGAGTATCCCGTCAGCCACTATGTCCAGCTCGATATAATCAAGTCCGACCGGTTTGAGCGTAGCGCAGTTGAGGCAACTGTTATTCAACCGGCGGTCCTGGCGGGAGCAGATGGCATCATTGGCGCTGACCTTTTGCGAGACATGCGCGTCACCTTTAACTTTAAACGCGATAGGGTGACCGTAGAACCCAGTGGACCGCGGCCGCTGGCGCGGACGAATCCCACAACCGTTGTCCAGTTTTACGCGGATACGTTCGCGACGCCTGCTGAATTCACCGAGTCTGGTTTGGTGTTGGTTGAGGCGCGCATTGGCGGGCAAACCCTGCCCGCGATCATCGACACCGGCGCGCAAAATACACTTGGCAGTGACGAGCTGTTCATCGCCATCCCCGAGCGACGCCGAACCCGTTGGATACGCGAGCAAACCGTCGTTTATGGCGTTACCGAACACGTGGTGTCCGCAACATCCGTCAACGCCACGCGGATGCGGCTTGGACCGGTATCAGTGTACAATGCGCCCATTGTGTTTGGCGATTTCCACGTGTTTTCCGCCTGGAAGCTTGAAGGCGAACCGGTCTTGCTGATCGGCATGGATATTTTGAGCGTGGTCGACCAATTGGTGATTGATTACGGCCATGAGGAAGTGATGATCCGGCCATAAGCATTGTGCGACGCCGAGGCCGAGCTCAAAAGAACCATGAGCCCATCACATAGCCAAACAGCGTGTCGTCATCGTCTGGCGCATTGGGCGCCGTGCGGGCGAACTCGCCCTTAAACAAAATCGCTCCGCCTGTTTCCAACTGGATCGTGTCCTTGATCAACCAGAAGCGCAGACGGGTATCGAGGTGGTGGCCGATAAAATCGCCCGACTGTCCGGTCACATCAATCAGACCCGCATTGGGCCAAAAGTCGGTATCGGATGCGAGAAACGCGGCTTTGTAGAGAATTCGGCCATCGAGTCGGCCCTCGGGCCCCTGGAATGTTAACCTGGCGCCAGCTGCGCTGACATTCTGCCGTCGCAGCGGCCCATGAATTCCTGTTTGACCGAAGTCGCGCCGACGAAGACCAAACAAAGGGTCATAGGTTCGGTATGTGTCGTCGCCAAAATCGTCATCACCGCTGGCGTACTCATACTCAAGCGAAAGGCGCGGCCGCCAGGGCCGGTCGAATTGGTATCCCACTTCAGCGTGGGCGGTTTGCGCATGAACATCTTGGGCCGGCGCATCCGGAACAATGGAGAGGTTTCGGTTGCCAAATTGATGGGCGGCTTCGAAGTCAAAGTCCCAAGCTCCATCAGCCGGCGCGCGAAACAATCGAGCGCCCACTGTGTAAATTTCGCGGTCGCTCGTGGGAAATTCACCGCTGTCTCCTTCGGTGAGGCCGAATCCGAAAATCTCCCCGCTTGCACCGGCGATAAGTGCGGATTGCTCAAGATGGAGTCCCCAAAATCGCTGGGCGCTGCGCTCTTCGTCAAACTCCTGCTCATTGTCCAATAAGGATTGGCGGTCAAACGGCTTGCGCTGCACCGGCGCGGCGTAAAGGCCGGTGAGCGTCGTGTCGCCTCGGGAATGAGAAAAATTCACGCCCGTGAACGCGTTGATCGTATTGCGAAACCCATTGCGGGCGATAAAGCGTCGACTGCCCACAGTGAACGTGAAACGGCCCAATTGAAGTGTGGTGCGCCCGCCCAACCCCAGCGCATCGCCCAAGTCGAGCGTGGCGTAGGCTTGTAGAATATCGGCCGTGTTGACATTGCTCGTGCTGATCGGTGAGCCGCTATCATTGAGATAAACACGTGAATCTATGATTTCGCCGGCAAAGCTCACACGTCCGAAATCGGCTTGCGCCATGATCAGTGTTCGCCCCGAAATGGCCTGATCTGATCCGTTAAACCGGCCAGCAGCGGGCAAGTTGATGCGAAATTGGTTGGAGAGACTTTCGTAGCGCCACCGTGTCGCCCCCGATATGGTGAAGCGAGGATCACTTGGTGAAGCGGCCTCAGTCGAGGCGGTGGGTTCATCCTTGCCCAGGGCTGACTCTGGGCTCATCGCTACGCTCAGCGCAGCGATAATCGCCGCTCGCCGTCCCCAACCAGCCCCGCGCATACTTAACCAGCGCAATCTTGACACAGCCCACCCCCGGACAATTCATGAATTCATGAATTGATGTGTCGCGTTTTGAAGCACATCCCGTCAAGCTCAAATCCAGCCGCGTGGCGCCACCGGACTTGACGCGCACCGTGCTAATTGCTGCTACACACGTCGCTGATGCATCATATAAAGGGCGCGTAATGCCGTTTCCCGCCTTGATACCGCACCTTCCGCCGGTGCGCGGTAAATTGATCGAGAACGCGCCATTGGCCCCGTACACTTGGCTGCGCGTTGGCGGACCGGCGCAGACCCTCTTTCTGCCCGCCGATGAAGCGGATTTGGCTCGGTTCCTTGCCGAAACGCCGGACGACATCGCCGTCACCGTTCTGGGCGCAGCGTCGAATGTGATTGTGCGCGATGGCGGGGTGCCCGGCGTGGTGATCAAACTCACTCCAGCCTTCGGACACATCAGCGTTGATGGGACACGGGTCACTGCCGGCGCCGCGGCGCTGGACAAACAGGTGGCCAAAAAAGCGGCCGAAGCGGGCATCGCCGGATTGGAGTTTCTGGTGGGCGTCCCCGGCACGCTGGGCGGGGCGTTGCGCATGAATGCGGGATGTTATGGCGCGGAAACAAAGGATGCGCTGGTGCAGGCTGTGGCGCTCGACCGGGCAGGCCGACGCATCATCGCGGCCCCGGAAGAGCTGGGTTATAGCTATCGTCACAGCGATGCGCCGGAGGACTGGATTTTCGTTGAGGCGGCCTTCGAAGGTCAACCCGATGCGCCCGAGGCCATTTTTGAACGTATGGACGCCATCAGCGCCCGGCGCGAAGCCTCCCAGCCTATTCGCGAAAAAACCAGCGGCTCCACTTTCAAAAACCCTGATCCACCCGGGACGCCTGATCAGCGGCGCGCATGGATGCTCATCGATCAGGCGGGCGGCCGGGGATTGCAGGTGGGCGGGGCGCAGATGTCTGAGCAGCACTGTAATTTTCTGATTAATACCGGCGAGGCGACGGCGGCGGATCTGGAGGATCTCGGCGAGGATGTGCGCGCGCGCGTGCGCGCGGCCACGGGCGTTGAACTGCATTGGGAAGTGAAGCGGATTGGTGTGGAGCTGTCCCAAAAATGACGACCGAGGTCTGCATTTGTCGCAAAAACGCCGACTTGCCGCCTTGCCGTCTCACAATCGGCTGTGAAACGGTGACCGTCACCACAATAAAGTAAGGTTGCCCATGTCTGACCGTATCGCAGTGCTTATGGGCGGCATGTCCGCCGAGCGGGAAGTGTCGCTCGTGTCCGGCCGGGAATGCGCCAAGGCTCTGCGCAATCTAGGTTTTGACGTGATCGAGATCGACGCCAATCATGGCGTGGCGCGTCAACTCGAGGACGCTGCGCCCGATCTGGTGTTCAACGTGCTGCACGGCGAATGGGGCGAGGACGGCCGTGTTCAAGGTATTCTCGATCATTTTGATCGCCCCTACACCCATTCTGGCGTGCTGGCTTCGGCCTTGGCGATGGACAAACACAAGGCCAAGTCGGTGTTCCGCGAGGCGGGCATTGACGTGCCTGTTGGCAAGTTGGTGACGCGCCAGGACATTTTGGCCAACGGTCTGCCGCTGGCCACGCCATGCGTGGTGAAACCGCCCGCCCAAGGCTCCAGCGTTGGCGTATTCATCATTCGCAATGGCGATAACCGGCTTCACACCGCGCTCAGCGACCCCAATTGGGGCCTTGGCGAGGAATTGCTTGTCGAGGAATTTATTCCTGGGCTGGAGCTCACCACCGCAGTGATGGGCAACCGCGCCTTAGGCGTCACTGAGATCAAATCGAAGTCCGATTTCTACGATTATGAGTCGAAATATGTGGCGGGTGGTTCGGAACATGAGTTGCCAGCGAAAGTTCCCGGCCACATTGAAGCCGCTTGTCTCGATCTTGCTGTGCGCGCTCACCAATGCCTTGATTGTGCAGGATTGACCCGATCTGACTTTCGTTACGATGTGCAATCAGATCGCCTCTGCTTACTTGAAATTAACACCATTCCGGGGATGACACCCACATCCCTGGCGCCAGAACAGGCGGCGCATGTCGGGATCAGTTTTGACGATCTTATTGCGTGGATGGTGGAGGATGCGCGTGACCGACACACGCTTTCATCACAGGCCAGAAGAACGCGAGAGGCTGTTTAGCGCCACGCGGCCAAAACCACGCGAGTCGGTCAACGGTCAGCGCCCCAAACCCACGCGAGCGACTGCGCGCCCCAAACCCCAAAACCCATCGCAGAACTCTTCGGGTGTGGCGGTTGCTTTGGCCATTATTGCCGGCATGAGTAGTGCGGCGCTGTGGTTTAGCGGTTATGGACCGGCGCTGGTCGCTCGTGCACAAGCGCAAACGCACAATCTCATGCTTGCAGCGGGCTTGATTGCGCAGTCGGTGGAAGTGCGCGGCGCCAAGCGGGCGGACGTGGCGGCGATCCTCACTGAGCTTGACGCCCATGATCGCGTGCCCATCACCGAACTCGATCTCAACGCCGCTAAAGCGCGCATTGAAACCGTGGCATGGGTTCGCAGCGCAAACATTCTTCGCCTTATGCCCGACCGGCTTCTGGTGTTGATCGAGGAGCGCCGGCCGCTGGCGCGCTGGCGTGAGAGCGTCGATGGTCCCGTCATGATTATCGACCAGGAAGGCGCTGTAATCGCGGGCGCTTCGGCCAATGGGCAAGATCACTTGGTGTTGGTGCTCGGTCCTGGCGCGGATCGCGCGGCGCCGGATCTGATCGCCGCCTTGAACGAACGCCCCACATTCGCAGTCCAAGTCGCCTCGGCCACGCGCGTGGGAAACAGGCGATGGGATTTGCACCTGGCGTCTGGCATGGTCGCCAACCTCCCTGAAGGCCAGCCAACTGAAGGGGTCGAGCAGCTCTACCAGCTGGCCCAAAGCGAGGGGTTTCTCGATTGGCCGCTTAAGCGTTTCGACGTGCGTCATGGCGTTGTGATGCTGCCCGGAGTGGGTGAGGAGGCGCCTTCATGATGGGGCTCGCCGCCTTTTCCGCCAAACCGAGCCGGCATCGCGTGGGCGTGGCCGTTATTGATGTGGGCGCCAGTGCTGTGCGCTGTTTGATCGCACGCGCCGTGCGGCGAGGTGAGTTGGAGATTCTCGGCTGGGCCAGTCGGGCGCATAACGCCATACGCGATGGCGGCGTGGTCGATACGCCGAAGTTTCAAGATGTGCTGCTCACGGCGTTGGACGAGGCGGAGCAACTGGCGGGCGTGCGGGTCAATCGGGTTATCGCCAGCTTTGGCGGACGACTGCGCTCGTGTGCTGTCCTGGGCCGAAGCGGACTGATGCGCGCTCCCGTCTCTGATCCGGACATGCGTCGCGCCTTAAACGCCGCGCTGAGCCAATGCCAACGCCCAGACTGGCGACAGGTGCACGCTTGTCCGGTCAGTTGGACCGTGGATGATGGTGCAAGTCTGGCCGACCCAAGAGGGCGACGCGGCGCACATTTGACGGTATCCGTGACCAGCGTGAGCGCGGCTGAACTGGCCACACGGTCTGTGGCGCGGGCGATTGAGGGTGCGGGGTTGGATGTGCGCGCCGTGATCGCTGCGCCCTATGCGGCGGGCCTGGCGATCTTGGACGACGAGGAACGCGCCCTTGGCGGTGCGGTTATTGATTTTGGCGCGGCGGCAACGCGCATGGCCATGTTTGTGGACGGCGCGCTTGCTGGGGTGGTCAGTGTGCCGGTGGGGTCAGATCGGGTGACGAGTGATCTGGCTGAGGGTCTCTCGGTGACATTGGCGCAAGCAGACGACATCAAGCGACGCCACGCCAGTCTCAGCCACGCAGCGCTGACCGACGGATCGCCCATCGCGCTCAATACCGGAGACGCCCACGGCGAAGAGCGCATGACCACCATGGCGAGCGTCAGCGTGATTGCCCATGCGCGCGTTGAAGAGACATTGAAGTTGCTGCACGATCGGGCCTGCAAATTACCCGCCATGGAAATGGCCGGCGAACATATCCTGATCACCGGCGGCGGCGCACGTTTGCGCGGCCTGGCGACGCTTGCCGGCAAAGTATTTAGCGCCAAAGTGCGCCGCGGTGCGTTGCGCGGCGTCGTTAATGGCGAAGCACGCGATGATCCATTTGAGATGGCAACGGCGGTGGGACTGGCGCGGTTCGGTCTCGACCGTCCTGCCGACTATGCGGCTTGGCCCCATGACGCTTGGGATATGCAATCTGCACGCAGTTCCAAAACGCCTGGACGCGTGCACCGCACAATTGCTTGGCTTCAGCAGAATATTTGAACGCGTGAGCGAACAGGAATAAATTTTTCGCATAATGAAACAGCTTAACTTCGCGTTAAGCGATCACTTCGACTATTCGCTTGAAGACTTAGAACGACTGCCGTTCTATTTTCAGTCTTAAGGAGAGAGAGTGATGCGCTCTAAAACCGGTGTCAAACCGACTCCAGTTGACGAGCTGAAGCCGCGGATCGTGGTGATCGGCGTCGGCGGAGCTGGCGGAAACGCTGTCGATAGCATGATCGACGCGAAGCTTAGCGGCGTGGAGTTCATCGTGGCCAACACAGACTCCCAGGCCTTGTCGCGATCCGAAGCGCAAGTGCGCATTCAGTTGGGCGAGCGGATCACGCGCGGATTGGGTGCAGGCGCCAAGCCCGAAGTGGGCGCGGAAGCGGCCGAGGACGCTCACGATGAGATTCGCGCCTGTTTTGAGGGTGCGCAAATGGTGTTTGTGACCGCTGGTCTTGGCGGCGGCACGGGCACGGGCGCGGCGCCGGTGATCGCCCGGATCGCGCGCGACATGGGATTGTTGACCGTGGCTGTGGTCACCAAACCCTTCACCTATGAAGGCGTAAGGCGCATGGAGATGGCCGAAGCCGGCCTGGAAAAGCTTCGTGAGGTTGCCGATACGCTGATCGTGGTGCCAAACCAGAACCTATTCCGACTGGCGGATGAACACACCAGTGTGTCTGATGCATTCGCCATGGCGGATAATGTCCTGCATGCCGCTGTGCGCGGCGTTGCTGATCTGATCACGCAACCCAGCTATGTGAATCTGGATTTTGCTGATGTGCGCGCCGTCCTGCATAAATCCGGCGCGGCCATGATGGGCGTGGGCGAGGCAAGCGGCGCCGATCGGGCCCGTGGCGCTGCGCGCGCTGCGGTGATCAACACGCTGCTGGACGATGTCTCTTTGTCCGGCGCCAAGTCAGTGCTGATCAACGTAACCGGCAGTTCTAAGCTGACTTTGTACGAAATGGATCAGGCCGCTAATGAGATTCGGGCCGAGGTCGATCCGAATGCGCACATCATTGTGGGCTCGGCGTTTGATGACGAGATGGGCGACATGTTGCGCGTGGCGGTGCTGGCCACCGGCATGACGGAGCGTGTTTCGTCCTCCTATGTGTCGGATTCTGTTGTGGTCCAACAGCGCGGCGAGGACCGCGACGACGTTTCTGGTGAAGGCCAGCGGGTTGAACCACAGGATTTTGATGAGGAGAACGACGACGGCGGATCGCGCAAAAAACGCAAGCGTCGTGGATTGTTCGGATGGGGGCGTCGCAAGGATAAAGACGGTGATGTCCGCCCACAGCATGCGGCCAATGAGCCGGCCGAGGTCGACGAAGCCTTTGACGATGAGGACATTGATCAGCTTGACGAGGACGAGCTGGAAATTCCCACATTCCTGCGTCGCAAAGCGAGCTGAGCGCTCGTAGCGCACTGATCGTCACACTCCGTAAAAAACGGTTATTTGCCGCACTGCACACCAAACTGCTACGCAAAATCGGACTCTGGAGTGAAGGAGCTCGATTTGTATTCTCGTTCGTATCAAACCACTGTTTCAGCGCCGGCTTCGTGGAATGGCGTGGGATTGCACACCGGCGCGGCTTGTCGCGTTACTGTGCGCCCCGCTGGCCCTGGCGAGGGAATCTCAATTCGGCGCGTTGATCGTGAAGAGTGGTCTTCACCAACGCGGCTTTCCCCTGACATGGTGGTGGATACGCGCTTGTGCACCGTTCTTGGTCACGGCCACGCCACGATCATGACTGTGGAGCATCTATTTGCTGCATTGTCGGGCTTGGGTGTCGACAACGCCGTGATCGAAGTCGACGGCCCCGAAATCCCCGCCATGGACGGCAGCGCCGCCCTATTTGTCGAAGGCATTCTGGACGTGGGCCTGTCTCGCAGCGCCGCGCCGCGCACTGTGTTGCGCATTGTACGCCCCATCGAGATTGATGATGGCGATCGCTGGGCGTGCATCGAACCGTCGGACAAATTTGAGCTCGATGTCGCCATAGACTTCGACAATGAAGTTATTGGCGCTCAACGGGTGCTGGTGACGGTTGATCCCAATAGCTTCCAAAATTGGGTGGCCCCCGCGCGCACCTTCGCCATGCTCCGCGACGTTGAGGCGTTGCGCGCCAGCGGATTGGCGCTGGGCGGATCATTGGAAAATTGCGTGGTCATTGACGATGACAAGGTCGTTAACAAAGACGGGCTGAGATTTGGCGACGAGTTTGTCCGTCACAAGGCGCTTGATGCCCTGGGTGATCTGTTCGTGCTCAACCAGCCAGTGCTGGGCCGTTACATTGCAGAACGTCCCGGACACGCCATCAATAATGCGATGGCGCGTGCGATTTTGGCTGACCCCAACTCGTACCGCGTGGAAAGCTGGTCGCCTGTTGAACATGCGGAGGCGTTTGGCCTGATTGCCGCGGAGTGAGTGTCCGTCGCGTCGTCTCAACACAATCGAACTTTGGGTTGGTCCCATATCCGCCAGCGCAGATGGGCTGCGACAGCATTTGCGTTAGGCGGTCATGGCGTCTATGTCTGGGCCGACCAGCTGTGCGATCGGGGTTATTTGAGCACCCGATCCTGCGATTTCCCGCAAACTTAGGTCAGCAGCGGCTTCATAGCCGGCGGGGATTGCGTTAAAACCCAATCTGAGGGGTCGAAGGTGTGTGTGGCGCGGTGACGCGGCACGAGTGGAGGAACCGCTTATGCGTAAGTCGATTGCGGCCCTGGTGGCGTTTGGCGCAATGATACTATCCAGTTGCGCGGGCAGTGAAAAAGAAGAGTTGCCCTATGTGGAGCGCCCGGCCGAGTTGATCTACGATTTGGCTTTGGAGCGTCTTGAACAAAAGCGCTATGAAGAGGCGGTGTTGCTGTTCAATGAAGTTGAGCGTCAGCACCCTTATTCTGAATGGTCGCGTCGCGCGATGATGATGAGTGCCTACGCAAATTATAGCACCAATCAATACCCCGAAGCGATTGCCACTGCGGAGCGCTACATTGCCCTGTACCCCGGCGGTGATACGACGTCTTACGCGTATTATTTGATAGCTCTATGTCATTATGAGCAAATTCTCGATGTGGGTCGAGACCAGCGCACCACCGAACAGGCGCTTGCCGCGCTACGCCAGGTGGAACGGCGTTTTCCGCGAAGCGACTATGCGCGTGATGCACGGCTTAAGATTGATCTGACATTGGACCACTTGGCCGGCAAAGAAATGGAAGTGGGGCGGTTCTACCTCAAGAACGGCCATCATTTGGCGGCGATCAATCGCTTCAAGACGGTGATTGAGGAATACCAGACCACCAGCCACGTGCCTGAGGCGCTCCATCGATTGGTCGAGTCGTACGTATCGCTTGGCATCGCCAGTGAGGCCACTCAAGTGGCCGCGGTCTTGGGCTACAACTATCCCGGCAGCGAATGGTATGAAGACACCTATTCGCTCCTCACGTCCCAAGGCATTGTTCTTGCCGATACAGGCCAAACCAACGAAAATCTAGAGTTGGAGCGGCGCAGCTGGTGGGGCCGCACCATTGGCCGTGTTTTCTAGCCGACACGTGTAATGGCCGCGAGAGACCCGTCGCTCACTGATCGCTCCGGCGACGAGTATTCACCTGACGAAGCACGCAAAGCGCACGCGGCGCTGCGTGCTGAAATCGCTCGCCATGATGAGGCGTATTTCGGCCAAGATGCGCCGGAAATCTCCGATGCGGACTACGATGTCCTGCGCCAACGGCTCAATGCGCTCGAGCGCCGCTTTCCTGAATTGGCGGACGGCGCGAGCGAACAGGTGGGCGTTGCACCCCAAAGTGGATTCGCCGAGGTCAAGCACGGCGCCGCCATGCTGTCGCTGGAAAACGCATTTTCAGACGAGGACATGGCCGACTTTGTGGCCCGCGTGCGCCGGTTCTTGAACTTGCCTGCCGACGTGATCCTCGACTTCGCTGTAGAGCCCAAGATCGATGGTTTGGGATTGTCGCTGTTATACGACAATGGTGAGTTGGTGCGCGCGGCCACCCGCGGAGATGGGCGCGTGGGTGAGAATGTGACGGCAAACGCCAGGACACTCGGTCATATTCCCCATGTCCTGGCGGGATCGGGATGGCCTGACAGCATTGAGGTTCGTGGCGAGGTGTATATCACCAAGTCTGATTTTGCCGCGATGAATGCCCGTCAGGAGGAGCAGGGCAAGCCCACCTACAAAAATCCGCGCAATGCTGCTGCCGGGTCGCTGCGTCAGCTTGATGCGCAGATCACGGCTGAGCGGCCGCTCCAATTTTACGCCTATGCGTGGGGCGCGGTGAGTTCGAGTTTCGCCGAGCGGCAATCGCAGGCGCTGACGCTGTTTGAAGAATGGGGTTTTGTCGTCAATCCGGAAACGGGCGTGGTGAAGGCGGGTCCCCCCGGCGCGAGTTCAGATGATCCGCTGTCGGGAATCACCGCTTTGATCGAGCGCTATGTGCGCCTTGAACACAAACGCGCTGACTTGGGTTATGACATTGATGGCGTCGTCTACAAAGTTGACGATCTCGAACTGCAACAACGCTTGGGCTATGTCGGCCGCGCGCCGCGCTGGGCCATTGCGAGAAAGTTTCCACCCGAGCAAGCCGAAACCACACTCAACGCCATCGAACTGCAAGTGGGCCGCACCGGCGCCATAACGCCCGTGGCCAAGCTCAAACCGGTCACGGTGGGCGGTGTTGTGGTGTCCAACGCGACCTTGCACAACGCCCAAGAAATTCGCCGCAAGGACATCCGGCCCGGCGACCGGGTGGTGATCCAGCGCGCTGGCGATGTGATCCCGCAAGTGGTGCGCGTGCTTGATGGCGAGCGTGAAAGTCGCGCCGAACCGTTTGCCTTTCCCACCACCTGTCCATGTCCGTTACAGACCGAGCTGAACCACGAGAAAACCTCCAGCGGTGCGCAGGGTGCGGTTTTACGGTGCACTGGCGAGTTTGCTTGCCCCTTCCAGCGCTTGGCGCATTTGCGCCATTTCGTGTCGCGCCGGGCGTTTGACATTGAGGGGCTGGGGACCAAGCAAATTGAAGCATTCTTCGAAGAGGGCGCGATCAGGGAGCCGGCTGATATTTTCACCCTGGCTGCACGCAATGATGACGTGAAGCTTGAAGAGCGCGAAGGCTGGGGTCAAAAATCGGCCGCCAACTTGTTTGCCGCCATCGAGGCGCGGCGATCCATTCCCATGAACCGATTTATCAATGCGCTGGGCGTGCGCCATGTGGGTGAGGAAAACGCGAACATTCTGGCCAACACCTACGAGCATTGGGATGGTTTTATCGCGGCGATGAACAAAATCGGCCCGCTCGTTGTTGAACGTGAACGCATGCGCGAAGAGTATGAGCGTCTGCGCAAGGATGATCCGTCGTTGAAAAAGCCTGATTATCCACTCAACGACGCTTGGATAACCTTGATGGCCGTCGACGGAGTTGGCGAATCCATGGCGACGGCGCTGGGCTTGTTTTTCAATGAACAACACAATGTGGCCGCGTTAGAGCGATTATTGGCGCAGGTGACAGTGGAAAGTGCGCAGCCTGCCGAAACCGCCGCAGATAGCCCCATTGCCGGCAAAGTGATGGTGTTCACTGGCGCGCTGGAACAAATGAGCCGGGACGAGGCCAAAGCGCTGGCCGCTCGCTTGGGCGCCAAGGTTACGGGAAGCGTTTCAGCCAAGACCGATATCGTGGTGGCGGGGGAAAAGGCGGGCTCCAAACTGACAAAGGCGCAATCGCTGGGCGTCACCGTGCTTTCAGAGGAAGATTGGCTCGCTCTTGTCCGCGATGGGCAATAGATCGGGGTATTCCACTGTACTGGCCCGTTCATTCTCACAGAAACTGCAGTCATCCGGCTTTGCGGGCCAAATGCGCCCAAGATCACATTCGCCGCCAGAGCTGACTCCAATGCGCCAGCGCAAGGGTTTCAAGATCCTTCGCCGGTTGATCACAAACAATGGAGAAAACGTGACCACTCGGTAAGGTTGCGCACACCTCACGGCAAGCCGCTTCATGTTCATCTTGGACTCAACAATAAAGCGGTCGACGAGGGGAACAATGAAGGGGCCACTGCAGGACGTCATCAAGGTTATATTTATAGTCGCATACGCCCTGGGCGTGATGGCCGCATTTTTTTATGCCTTGACTGCAGGTCCGACATACCAGCCCAAATGGCGCGAACAAGAGGTGCGCAATGTCTCCTCGAGCGAGGCTGAAAGCGCCCGCGAATGTGATGAGTGTCTGCACGAAAAAGAAAGCGAGTCTTCCACCAATCGATGGGTGAGGCTGGGAGATCGCGTCTAGCGGCGGCTTCACACAGGTTTTTCGCGATTAAGCGGCGAGCTTGAGTTGGCTTGCCGGAGTGGATAGCGGTGCGCAGGCCAATTCAAGCCATATGCGGACCTCTCCCTCCACCAAGGGCCCAATCTCTTCCAAAACGCGGGCGTGATAGTTGTTGACCCAGTCTTTCTCCGCCTTGGTCAACCAGGATTTCACAATCAATGTGCGGTCCAACGGCGCCAGTGTCAGTGTTTCAAATCCCATCATGGTTCGTTCACCGCCGTCGATCTCCGTTGGGGCGGTGACATACTGTAAATTCTCAATGCGGATGCCATATCCGCCGTCACCGGGCTTATAAAAGCCTGGTTCGTTTGAGACGATCATGCCGGGTTTAAGCCGCGTTGTGCTGCCAAACTTTGCGATACGCTGCGGCCCCTCATGCACGCCAAGATAGGCGCCAACGCCGTGGCCGGTGCCATGATCAAAATCAAGTCCGGCCGCCCACAAATGCTGGCGGGCGATGGCGTCAACTTGCAGGCCGCTGACATCGTCTGGAAATCTCAGGGTCGATAGGGCGATATGGCCTTTCAGCACCAGTGTAAATCGCTCGCGCATTTCGCGCTTTGGCCGCCCCACTGCGATGGTGCGCGTGACATCGGTCGTGCCATCAAGATACTGCCCGCCAGAATCCACAAGGTACAGTGAACCTCGCTTGATTTTGCGATCAGTTGCCGTGTTCACACGGTAATGGGGGAGAGCGGCGTTTGGGCCAAATGCGGAAATGGTCTCGAATGAAAGGTCTTTGAGCGAATTGCTTTCGCGCCGAATGCGCTCGAGTTCTTGCGCCGCAGAGATTTCCGTCAGTCCGCCTTCAGGCGCTGTGCGCGCAAACCAGTGCAAGAACCGGGTTAGCGCAGCGCCATCACGCCGATGGGCCTCCTGGGAGCCGGCGATCTCCGTTTCATTTTTGCATGCGCGGGGCAAGGCCACGGGATCAAGTCCGGGCGAGACAATGGCCCCTGATTGCTGCAGTTGATCGAAATGCCAGGAGGAGGTTTTTGCCGGGTCCACCCGCACCCGATGTCCACTCAGTCCAGCCAGCGCTTTGGGCAGGGCGTTTTCTGACTTGACGTCAACTCGCGTGCCCAGATGTTTGCGCACTGCCTCCGTGCATTTGCGCGGATCCACGAACAGTGTCGCTTTTCCCGATCGATCGATCAGCGCCGTGGCGAGCACGAGGGGGGAATGGGACACGTCGCCGCCGCGAATGTTGAACAGCCACGCCGATGAAGACGGGTCGGTAATCAGTGCGGCGTCTAACCGTTCTTCATTGAGCGACGAAGCAATTTCTTGCAGCTTGGCGCGGTGGGTTTGGCCGGCGTATTCCTTGGGCTGCACGTCGATTTTAGCGATGGGCGGGGCCGGTCGGTCAGTCCATGCCTGGTCCACAGGATTGGTGTCCACGGGCTTTAATATGCCGCCCGCCTGGCCGACGGCTTCCTGGATGGGCTTGAGGCTGGCTGGGGTATGTAAACGCGGATCGTAGCCAATCTCTTGGCCGCGCTTCAACGTGTCGCGAAGCCATTTGCCAAGGCCATTGTCCTCAAGAGCATGGCGTTGGAAGAGCTCGGCGTCCGTTTGGGTTTCAGCCTGCACCGTGTAGCGGCCATCAACAAAGATGGCGGCCTGATCGCTCAAGATCACAGCGATCCCCGCCGACCCGGTAAAGCCGCTGGCCCAAGCAAGGCGTTCATTGCATTCGGGCAGATATTCGTTCTGATATTCGTCCTCGTGGGGAACAATGAAGCCGTCCAAGCCTTGTGCGGCTATTGCCTTGCGCAGTTTAGGCACATTGCGCTGGCCCATTTCAGGGCCGCCCTTAACGTCGAAAGACTGTATCATTGCTCCACTCTCCAGCGCGGTCATGAGGAGCCGCGCATACAACTGATCCACATCGTTATCTAATATGGGGGCTAACGCCGCACCATGACCAGTGTGGACCAATCCTCGAATACGATGTGGTCCTTACGCGTAAATCCCGCGTTCTGATAGGCCGCTTCAGCGCCACGGCGCTGGGCCGTCAACAATCCCGATAGAATGATGAGCCCGCCTGGTTCGACGGCGTCCGCCAAATCGTGAGCCATGAGGATCAACGGCTCAGCCAATATATTCGCCATCACCAAGTCGTAGGAGTTTGCCTTTAAGTCGGCAGCGCCATCGGCAAGCACGCAGGTGACCAAATGCGCCACGCCATTGCTGTCAGCAGCGTTTCTGGTCCAGTTCACGGCCACGGGATCGATATCGGTGGCGTCGACCTTGCGACGCGTGGCTTTGGCGGCCGCGATGGCCAACACGCCCGTGCCCGTCCCCACATCCAAGATCCGATGCGGTGAATGTCGTTTCAGGTAGTGGTCGAGAGCCAGCAAGCAGCCCTTGGTGGTGCCGTGATGCCCGGTTCCAAAAGCTTCGCCAGCCTCAATCAGAATATCGATCCGCCCTCCTGCAGGCGGGGGGTGGTGAGAGCCGCGTACGTAAAACCGGCCCACACGCACGGGAGGCAGACCCTCCAGCGACTTGGCGACCCAGTTTTCCTCGGCCAAAGGCGCGCAGGTCAAGGAGACGGCTTCGTCAACCAGATCTAATTCCATTATGAGCCGGTTTGTGTCGGGGGCACGGTCAAACAGCGCTTCGAGGCGGCGCAATCGTGTGTCGCCCTCGACTTCGAATACCGAAACGGACAGCGCGATTACAGGATCGGCCACTGTTAACCGTTCCCCTGCCTGTTCGATCGGTTCACGAGGGCCAACCAGCTCCAGCCGCCACAAGGTCGTCACGGGGCCAACGGCTTTTCAAGCAGCGGCAGTGAGCGTCCTGGGATCGAGCCGGACGGCGCGCGACCCACAATCCTTGCGCCCATGGCCTGGTAGAACGCAACGGCTTCAGGGTCGGACTCAATACGAATTCGTGATGCGCCACGCGTTAACGCTTTGCGTTCAAGCCCCAACCAGAGACTGCGACCCACACCTTGCCGGTGGACTGATGGATCGACAAAAAATAGGTCCACATCGGCCACTCCATCAACAACGCTGAATTGAAACAGGCCGACAATCCGCTCGCCGTACTTGGCCACCTGAACCCAACCATCGGAAATGGCTGTGCGACGCACGGTGAGTTCCTCACGGCAGGCTTGCATGAAAGCCGCGTCATATCCGTGGGCGGCCTTGGACCGTAGCGCCAAGTCTGTGAGGACCGCCGCCTGATGGGGGTATGCCGGCGCAACGTCAATTCCGTCGTGATGCATTGGCGGACTCACACCCTCTCCAAAAAGCTGTCGATCACCTTTTTGCGCCCGGCTTTGTCAAAGGCGACTTCAACCTTGTTGCCGTCGGTGGCGACCACATTGCCATAGCCGAACTTGATGTGGAAAACGCGGGTGTTCCGGGAAAACGCAGTGGCCCCGTCGTCGCGGGCGATCAATTCCGCCGTTCCATCAATGGTGGGCGGGGCAGTGCGCGCCCGATCTTTGGAGGCCTGAAACCGTTTCCATCCCGGACTGGAGTAGGAGGACCGAAATGGATCGGCGGGCTCGGCCATTTGGGCGTAGCCTGCGTCCGCCGCGCCATAATAGCCCGTCTCCGATTCCGCATCGATGTGCTCGCCCGGCAGTTCATCCACAAAGCGTGAGGGCATCACAGACTGCCACCGACCGAAAATCTGCCTGTTGGCGGCAAATGTGATCAACGCTTTTTCCCGCGCCCGGGTAATGCCCACATAGGCAAGACGGCGTTCCTCCTCCAAGGCGGCCGCGCCTTTGTCATCCAAGGCGCGCTTAGACGGGAACACCTCTTCTTCCCATCCGGGCAGAAACACGTAAGGAAATTCCAGCCCCTTGGCCGCATGGAGGGTCATCAGCCACAGCTCGTCCTCCGCTTCATCGGTGTCGCGATCAGCCACCAAAGCGATGTGCTCCAAATAGGCCTCAAGCGAATCGTGCTCGGACATGGCGCGCACCAGCTCTTTAAGGGCGTCGAGACGTCCCCCTGCCTGAGGGCTTTTGTCTTCACGCCACATGGTGGTGTAGCCGCTTTCTTCCAGCACAATTTCTGCTAGTTCGTCATGGCGTTTGGTCGGGATCAGGGCGCGCCAGCGCTCCATGTCGCGCAAGAACACACGCAGGGCGGTGCGGGCTTTGCCGCGGATTTCATCGGTCTGCACCAACATCTCCGTGGCGCGGGTCAGGGAAACCCCTTGAGCGCGCGCGGCCATTTGCAGCTTTTGCACGGTGGTCCCGCCAATGCCGCGCCGCGGAGTGTTGATGATGCGTTCAAACGCCAAATCATCGTCCGGCGCGCGAACGAGCCGCAAATAGGCGTGGGCGTCGCGGATCTCCGCGCGCTCGAAGAATCGCGGTCCGCCCACCACTTTGTAGGGCAGGCCAAGCATGATGAACCGGTCCTCAAACGCCCGCATCTGCCAGGATGCGCGGACCAAAACTGCGCATTGGGCATAGGGCCGGCCTTGGCTGCGCCAGTTTTCGATTTCATCGGCCACCAAACGCGCCTCAGCCTCGCCGTCCCAAACACCGCGCAGGCGCACACGCTCGCCTTGATCGTCCTCGGTCCAGAGTGTCTTGCCGAGCCGGGCCGCGTTGGCGGTGATCAAACCGGAGGCCGCGCCGAGAATGTGCCCCTTTGAACGATAATTACGCTCAAGGCGCGTGACCTTGGCGCCCGGAAAATCCTTCTCAAACTTGAGAATGTTGTCCACGTCTGCGCCGCGCCAACCATAGATTGCTTGGTCGTCGTCACCCACGACACAGATATTGCGGTGCTTTTGGGCCAGCAGGCGCAACCACAGATATTGGGCGGTGTTGGTGTCCTGGTATTCGTCCACCAGGATATAGCGAAAGCGATTGTGGAACTCGGCGAGCACGTCGGGATGATCGCGCAAGAGCGCCACATTCAGCAGTAAGAGATCGCCAAAATCGACGGCGTTGAGCACGCGCAGCCGCTCTTGGTAGATCTCATACAATTTGGCGCCGCGTCCGTCGGCGAACGCCCAGCGGTCTTCCTCGGGTACAGTTTCAGGGGTAAAGCCGCGGTTCTTCCAGCCATCGATGATGCTGGCCAAAAGCCTTGCTGGCCAGCGTTTCTCGTCGAGGCCCTCAGCCTCAATGATCTGTTTCATCAACCGAATCTGATCGTCAGTATCGACAATCGTGAAGCCCGGCCGCAACCCCGCCAGCTCCGCGTGCATCCGCAGGATCTTGACGCCGATCGCGTGAAACGTGCCGAGCCATGGCAGGCCCTCGGCCATGGGACCAAGCAAGCCGCCGACACGCTCACGCATCTCCCGTGCCGCCTTATTGGTGAACGTCACAGCCAAGATTTGCCAAGGCTGCGCGCGCCGGGTGGCGAGGAGATGCGCAAGTCGTGTGGTCAGTACGCGAGTTTTGCCGGTGCCAGCTCCCGCCAGCACCAGGCATGGTCCGTCGATCGATTCAACCGCAGTGCGCTGCTCAGGGTTCAAACCCTCGAGATATGGCGGCGCGGCCGCAACCGATTGTCGACGGATGTTGGAATTGGGAGCTCCGAACGAATCAACCATGAACGGAGCTTAGCGCAGTTTGAGACGTTTCGCCCCCGAACCTCACAAATTTACGCGTCGCAAGGCCCCAATTCTTTCACGCTCGAGCGCTTTAACAGCCAAACCCGAATCGAACTTGCCAGCGACCGTGCTGGATTGATCGAATTGCGACCCGCGTCAATTTCCGCCACCAAACGCGCAACCGGCTTGCCAGCGTCTGACGCCGCCCGTTCAAGGGCTTCCCAAAATTCAGGCTCCAAGGCGACGCTTGTTTTGTGGCCCGCCAGAGCCAGAGATCGTTTCACCAAATGTGTACTCATACTCAATTCACTCGACGCACGCCTTACCGGGCGAACGCTCCACTCGCTAGTGCCTTTTGTAGGCCGCCCCGGGTAGGATAACACCATGCTCACGGTGTGCTGACAATGTCGCCTATGCACAAAGTTGGCAGCCGAAGCCGCAATTTTTCATAACACATTGAAAGGTAAGGGCTTGCGTCGATGGTTCAAGAGACTTCGGTTCAGCCGAGCAGCCAACTCCGTCCCAAATTTGGACATTTTTGGTTCTCTGGACGGCGATCCAACTAGGACTTTGGCCCGATCATGTTTTCGGCGCGCACCAACGCATCAAACCGATCTGCGTCAATCAGGCCCAGTTCGAGCGCGGCTTCGCGAAGCGTCTTGCCGGTCTTATGAGCATGCTTGGCGACCTTGGCCGCGTTGTCATACCCGATTTCCGGATTGAGCGCTGTCACGAGCATGAGCGAGCGGCTGACCAATTCGCCAATCCGCTCCGCATTGGGTTCAATCCCAGCCACGCATCGATCGGCAAAACTAACCGCGGCGTCGCCCAGGAGCCGAACAGACTGGAGCATGGAATTGATCATCATGGGCTTGAACACATTCAGTTCGAAATGCCCCTGACTGCCAGCGAATGACAGTCCGGCGTGGTTGCCCATGACTTGGGCGCAAACCATGGTCATGGCCTCACATTGCGTGGGATTGACCTTGCCTGGCATGATTGATGATCCCGGTTCGTTTTCCGGCAGAAGCAACTCGCCTAGGCCAGAGCGAGGGCCCGATCCGGCGAGTCGGATGTCGTTGGCAATCTTGAACAAGGAGACGGCCACCGTGTTCAGCGCGCCATGGGCTGAGACCAGTGCATCGTGTGCGGCCAAAGCTTCGAACTTGTTGTCAGCGGTGACAAATCCCAAACCCGTGGCGTCGGCCATATACTCGGCGAACAATTCGGCAAAACCCAACTTGGTGTTCAGTCCGGTTCCCACGGCGGTGCCGCCTTGGGCGAGGGGCAATAACTCTTCGAGCCCCGATTGAATGCGCATCAAGCCCATATCCAATTGGGCGATATAACCGGAAAACTCTTGAGACAGCGTCAGTGGCGTTGCGTCCTGCAAATGAGTGCGGCCAATTTTGATGGTGTCGCCGAACGCCGTGGCCTTGGTCGCCAGCACATCACGCAGATGGCTCAATGCAGGAATAAGCCTGTGGTAAATCTCCTCGGCGGCGGCAACATGCATGGCGGTGGGGAAGGTGTCATTGGACGATTGACCATGGTTCACATGGTCATTGGGGTGCACCGGTGATTTTGAGCCCACGTCGCCGCCAAGAATTTGGATCGCACGATTGGCGATCACCTCATTGGCGTTCATATTTGATTGCGTACCCGAGCCGGTTTGCCAGACCACCAGCGGGAAATGATCGTTGAGCTTGCCGTCGATCACGTCCTGAGCCGCTTCGATGATGGCGCCCGCGATGTCTCCGCCCAAGACGCCAAGCTTTTCATTGGCCTTTGCTGCGCATTGCTTGACCAAGCCCAATGCCCGGATCATCGGCAGCGGCATGCGTTCATCGCCAATGGGAAAATTCTTCAACGATCGGGCCGTCTGCGCGCCCCACAGTTTATCGGCGGGGACCTCCAAAGGTCCAAAGGTGTCTGTTTCGGTGCGCAACTCGGCCATGGCTTTGCTCCCATAAAGCGACCGCCGCAAGGCGGTGCGGCGGTCGGAATGCCCAATCTGGCCTGCTGCATAGCCGTTGATGGGCGTAGAACAAAGCGCCGATGCGCATCGGCCCCCAATTTCGGAACTAAGCGGCGGCGGCGTGGTGGGGCGCCGCGCAACTGACCATGGCGATAAAATCGTCACGCAGGGCGTCAAACACTGCTGCGCGGGCCTGCTCCTTCACTTCGGCCCATTGCCCCAATTCTGTCCGGCAAGATGGACAATGCACGGGGGCGTCGTCCGTAACGTGGTCGCTCAATGACACGCGGCCATCACCGCAATGCGCGCAAGTAATCGACAGTGAGATATTGTCAGTCATCATGCCCATGTTCAGCTCCTAGCGAGGCCGTTTGTAGAACGTGATGAGAACAAAACACAAACTGAGTGATTCGGAAAGCCCATTTTTCGAATTGATTGGTCCCGGTGACGGCGTGGCGTTATTGGGCCGAGGTCGCGTGCGTGGACGGATCGAGGAGGGTGCAGTGGTGCTGCGCGTGGATGGCCTGACCACACAGATGAGCACGTATAAAAAGCCGATTCACGACTTCCTGCGCAAGCAACTCAATGTCCGTCCCGACTATTCCAGCGCCTATGGCGTGGAAATCTTAATTGAGACGTTGCCCGAAAGCCCCAGGTGCGACGTGGATAATGTCGCCAAGGCTTTGCTTGATGCGCTCACCGGCAGAATTTTTCGCGACGACAGCCAAGTCAACAGATTACTGGTGGAGCGCCGGGTCTCAGAGCGCGAGCGCATTTGGCTGCGCGCTTACCCTCGGCGGGCAGAGAACTCAAGATGATGTGGGTTTTTTGCGAAAGGCGTCGAGGCTGACAACTTTTTCCGCGCCCGCTTCACCTTGGGGAGCCGCGCCGTCTGTATCGCCGTCGACGGCGTCGGGGGCAGGTAGGGATGGTTTGTCATCGCCTGGCGCGTCGAACCTCAAGCCAAAGCTCACACTGGGGTCATGAAACTGCACGATTGCGGCGAACGGCACGCGCAAGTATTTTGGTGCGCGATTGAATTCCAAGGTCACTTCGAACGCATCGTCGTCGACTGTGAGATCCCAAAATCGATGTTCCAATACGATCGTCATTTCTTCGGGAAAGCGATCAATGAGCTTGGGATCGAGGTCAACGTCTTCCGCCTGCGTGCGAAAGGTGATGTAAAAGTGGTGACTGCCTGGCAGGCCGTCCTCTGCGGCAATTCGCAGGGCGTCACGCACAACTCCGCGCAGCGCCTCTCGGGCCAGGGCGTCGTAGCCGATTTGGTCTTGGGCCATGTGCGTCATCTCTACTGTTCGATCGCCCCTTCCGGTCACCATTTGTGGCTTTGTGCGAACGGTCACGTTCAAGTGCAACCGTTTGGCCTCAGGATCAACCGAGGATCACAAGCGCGGCAACTGCATCAAACGCCGCTAGGAACGAACAGCGCGTACATCATCATGCCCAATCCCACCACAGACACAAGCCAGGTCAGCGTACGCACCACCGGCAACCCGATGAGGTACACGGGAAGATAGAGCGCGCGCCCGACCGCGAAAATGACTGCGCCTGCGCCTAACGCGGCGTGTTCCACCGTGAAGATCTGGGCGACGATAACGATCAGCGCGAACAACAGAGTGTTTTCCAAATAATTGTGAAGACCGCGCCGAGCCCGTCTGCCCCAGCCCTCTTCGGGAGGAAGGAGTTCTCGGTTGCCCATTGTCCCCATGGGCCCCAGATACACCGCCGCCCAAATCGCCGCCGATAGGTTGTGCAGAAAGCCAATCACCGCAACAGCGACGATGGAATAACCGACCGCTGACTGCACGCTTTCCCCAAGCGCGTCCAGACCCAGCATCTCCCACATATACTCCTCCAAATTCAGCGCCCCCCAGCGCTATTTAATTGGATGACCACAACGGCGTTCTAGGGGCGTTAGAATGAGAAATCTAGCCATGCTGCGGAGCAGAATTCTGTGCTTTGGTAAGCAATTGATTAAAGGCAAAAAGCAGCAACACCGGTCGATTTCAACATCGAGCTCAACGCTGCATCATGTTAGGGGGTATTGGTTTCAATCGCGCAAAGGGACGCTCACATGACATATCGATCAATCATCGCGCTTGTTGTCGTGCTTGTCGCGATCGCGCCGCTTCACCCCGCCATGGGCCAGCAACAGCTTTCCGCCCAACAGCAGGACTACACAAAGGATTTTGCATATTTCATGCAAGCTTACGAGGCGCGCTTCGGGGCCATGCCGCCCGATTTAAAGCAGAATATGATCACCACGGCGTCCAATGAAATCGCCGCTGGCAATTATCCGGCGTTCATCGCTGGATTGCGCCAAGCCATTGGTGTCGAAACCAATTTTGGCGAGCGGCCAGATGGCGCCGCGGCGGGTGCTCGTCCGCAGCCGGCCCAACCGGCTCAGCCATCTGGGCCAGGAGCAGGGGCGGCTGGCGCGATCAGCGGCATGCGCGTGTTCTATGTGCAACGCAGCCCGCTGGGTTACAGCCACGCCTCGGGTTATGTGCACTTCTGTCCCGGTGGTTACTTCCATGAGGGCAATGAGGCGACGATTCAAAACCCGCAAGCGGCCACGGCGGGCGTCAATGCCGGATCTTGGCGCATAGAATCGGGCCAGTCGGGACAAGTGGTGGGCATTTACTACCAACAAGGCCCGCGTGCGGGACAGCGCATTGAATACAATGTCCAAGACATGATGAATGGACGCTGGACCACCACCAATTGGAACTACGCCGTCGACCGCCAGGCGGTGTGCTGACGCGCCAGGCTCATCGCTGCCCCCTTCGTTCTGGCTGGTCTCTGAGCGGAAGTGAAAGAACAAACGCGCCCGAACACAAGGGGTTTCGTGTCCGGACGGGCAAAGTCGCTCAGCTATGTGCGGCGAGCCGCTCTACTCCCACAGCTGACATGGACCGACGGCTTCTGTGATTGAAGCGATCTCTTCGGCCAGCGGCTCTAGGCCGATCGATGCACGGCGCAGATCCACCTGGTCAGGGTCTTCGAGATCAAGCGCCCGACGCGCGCCGTCAACGCAGGTGAGCTCTCGTCCATATCGCTGCGGGCGCTCGTCCGCCAAAGCGAGACGATCGTACAAGCCGGCATAGTGTGAATTTAGCGCGGGATCGCCCGCATGAGGCTCGAACGCTGCGAGCGCGTCGCGCTGGAATTCCCGATCATGGCTCGCATGCTGCACAATATGCCACGCGTCGATCGCCGTCCTGCGGCCGGCGGCGAGGACGCCATCCCATCCAATCTCTGACACAATGTCTTTGAGGCGATCCGTGTTCGCCCGATCGATGGGCCCGAGAAACTCCTCGCCCCAAGCAACAAGAGCGTTGCGCGCGTCGTCGGTGAGGTCGGTGCGGCTGATTTGCGACACGAACAGGTCGCGGGCGTACCGGTCACGCTCGCGCAGCGCCGCGATTTCAGCTTTTGTGTCTACCGATTGATCGTAGTCCGATTGGATCTTGCGGACAATCTGCGCGATGTCCGCGATTTCGCTCGGTTCGGCCTGGGCCAAGGCCGGATGAGGCCAGGCGAACAGACCCGCGGCGAGAATCAGACCCGCTCTCATTTCGTTTTCCCGCACGATAGCCAGCCATGCAACCTTCATGTGTCTGCGCGGCGCAGGCAAGAGGCGTTATGATCACGGTGCAGAGAGAGATGATTGGGGGCTTCTGTTGCCAGGCGCCCCCGGGCCCCGCCTAAGCTTGCTAGAGCCTAGGAGTTAGAAGCGAGATGCTTCACCGCATTACGCGGCGAGAGCATACTCCGTAGCATCGTTGTCATTGGCAACTATTGCTAACGAGCCTGTAACGGGCCTCACCCGGGCGGAAGTCACGCCTTTAGCCGTCTGTCGATCCTATTTCGGCCCCATGATCACCCACCAATGATGGGGAGAGATGGTGGAGCCGCCGGGTACCGCCCCCGGGTCCAGTCCGGTTATTACACGCACGTTTACCGCCATAGTTGGCGAACCAACGGCTTTAATATAGGTGCTTCGGACGCGGAGCGAAAGGGATTGTGAACAAGCGAGGCGAGAGAGACCATGCAGCGGCCAATGCCTTGGAGTTTGGGAGTGTTCGCAACCCTTTTGGCGATTTGCACCGCTGTGTTTTTGGTTGGCTGCGTCACGCCAAACCGGGCGGCGCCGCCGCAATCAGGCGACTGTCACTTGATCAAAGTCTGGTCCAACGGCTTTCACACCAGTCTCGGTCTTCGCGCCGAGGCGTTTGCGCCTGAACACCCCGTGCGCGCGCTTTTTCCAGACGCCGAGGAGTTTCTGATCGGCTATGGCGCCCAGAATTACTATCAAAATCCCGATCCCGGAGCGGGCGCCGCCATTGCTGCGATCATACCGCCCACGCCCGCCGTTCTGCACATCATTGCCGCACGGGACGGACCCGTGGAGGCCGTGTGGCGGCCTTCGGAGTTAGTGATGGCGGCGGTTTCCAATGAGGGACTTGCGAATATCGTCGCTGACATAGAGGCCGCCATGGTGATGGATGAAGAAGGCAACCCGCAAATTGTCGGCGAAGGCCGGGTCGCCGGCGCCAGCGCCTTTGTCAAGGCCGAGCCCGGCTTTCACTTTTTTCACATGTGCAATCAATGGACTGCGGCGCGTCTGTCGGCGGGTGGCGCCAAAGTCTGCCCCGGTCTGGCGTTTCAGGCGCCCGGGCTCATTGGTGCGCTCGATCGCGGCGCTGCCCCATCGCAGTGCCCGCCGGCAGTCGAGTGAACCATCTGGCCAATGCCGATCACTGTGGCGGCAGGTGTTGGGAAAACACCCGATAGACATTACCGCCCATGATTTTCTCGATCTGCGCTTCGCTCAATCCTTCATCCAGCAAAGCTTGGGTCAACACCGCCATTTGTGACGCGTCAAACGCCGTCGTCACCGCGCCGTCAAAATCTGAGCCCAGAGCCACATGATCCTCGCCCACCAGCGCAACGCCATAGGCAATGGCTTTGGCAATGCCGGCGGGGGAGATGTCGCACGCCGCCGCATCCCAAAACCCCTGGCCGATGACGCCGCCAGCCTCGGCAATGCGCACCATCAGCGCGTCGTCGATATTGCGCGGGGTGTCGCAATGGCCTTTAAAACCGGTGTGGGACACCACCAGTGGACGCGATGTCAGCGCCAGCACGTCCTCAACGACGGCGGGGCTGGAATGGGCCACATCGATGATCCAGCCTTGGGCGTCCATGGCGC
>CAZWVH010000024.1:0-40011 GCA_964636945.1 uncultured Caulobacterales bacterium
TATTCGCTTGAACGCCAGCCTTGTAGGGTGGCGCATGTCGAAGACATGCCCACCATTTCACGCCGGTTGTACAAATTGTGGTGGGCAATGCTGCGCTTTTGCCCACCCTACGCTCCACCCAAATTCATCCCATCATCGCTTCCCAGTCTGACGCGGTGGCTGCGCCCGGAATTCGCGGCCCAAAAGACCGGGGCGTGAGTGGCGCACAGGGGGCGACGGGCTCAGCTTTGAGGGACAAGGCGGCGTCGCCAAATAGCACGCACTATGACCTCCTGGATCCCACCGATCGACCTTTAGTCGACGGTGGGAAACGAGGGGTTGGTGATCTCGGTCATCGCCGATGGGTGTCGGATACAGGTGCACATAAACACGGTTGCTACGAACCCTCGTTTCGTGAACGCGGATATCCTACTGCACCCGCTGCACCGCCAGCGCCACGCCCTCGCCGCCGCCAATGCACAAGCTGGCGAGCCCGCGCTGAGCGCCCTGGTCTTTGAGCGACGACAACAGGGTCACCAAAATCCGCGCACCGCTAGCGCCGATGGGATGGCCCACAGCGCAGGCGCCGCCACGCACATTCAGCCGCTCATGGCCAATGTCATGCGCTTTCATGGCCGCCATGGGCACCACGGCGAACGCCTCATTGACCTCATAAAGGTCAGCGTCCTTGGACGTCCATCCGGCCCGGTCCAGCGCCTTTTTCATGGCCGGCACGGGCGCTGTGGTGAAACGGTTGGGCGCATGGGCGTGACCGCCGGAGGAAATGATCTCGGCCAAGGGGGTAATGCCGCGCTTTTCCGCTTCCGAGCGCTTCATTATCACCAGCGCCGCCGCACCATCGGAGATCGCCGAAGCGTTGGCGGCGGTCACCGTGCCATCTGGTGTAAAGGCAGGCTTGAGCTGAGGAATTTTGTCCGGTCGCGCATTGCGCGGCAGCTCGTCGGCGTCAATCACCATATCCCCTTTGCGAGACTTGACTGTCACGGGAACAATCTCGTCATCGTCAGCGCCGGATGCTTGGGCCTTTTGCGCACGGGTCAAGGTCTCCAACGCGAATGCATCTTGAGCTTCGCGGGTAAACTGGTGCTCCACCGCTGTTTCATCGGCATATTTGCCCATGGGCGCACCCTCATAGGCGTCCTCCAAGCCGTCGAGCGCCATGTGGTCGTAGATCCGGCCGCCGCTGCCAAACTTCACGCCGGTGCGATGATCGATCATCAAAAACGGCGCCTGGCTCATGCTTTCCATGCCGCCGGCAATGATGATATCGGCTTGGCCGGCTTGAATCGCGGCTTGCGCCATGATCACCGCTTGCAGGCCCGAGCCGCACATTTTGTTCAACGTTACGGCTTCCACGCTGTCGGGCAAGCCAGCCTTGATCGCCGCTTGGCGGGCCGGCGCTTGGCCTTGGCCGGCTTGCAGCACATTGCCCATGAAGATCTGATCAATGTCCTCGCCCTTCAGGCCGGCGCGTTCGACAGCCGCCTTCACAGCGATCGCGCCCAGCTCGTTGGCGGGGATGGTGGACAATTCGCCAAGCAGCGCCCCGATGGGGGTGCGCACAGCTGAGGCAATCACAATGGGATCGTTGATATCGGTCATATTGCGTTCTCCGTTCTCTAGCGCTCAGACTTACAGTGCGCCGTAGCGCACACGAGATAGGTCGCCCGCGTTGACGCCAAGGTCAAGGGCAACAGATATCAAACAGAGGCGATTCGCGGCGCACAAATTATGCCGGCTTTGCCCTCCCTTCCCGTTGGACCACACGCGAAAGAATCGCTAGCTTCGGTGTCGGGTAAACGTCAACCGGGGGCGATAGCGTTGGGCGGTCATAAGACAAATCTGGCGATTTGCGCTTCGGCGATTTGCGCTCTGGCGATGCTTGGAGCGGGCTGTGCGGCGCTTAGTGACAGTCGAATGCAACATTGGCCGAAAGATACGCCCGTGCCGGATGTGAGGCATTTCGAACCGCTGTCGGCCTGCGGTCCAAATAATGAAGTGGACCGTGAAGAAGAGCTGCTCAGCGTTGAACTGCTCGACTATGGCCTGGACAGCAATGATGAAGGCAATCGACGCGCAAATCGGCGCATGAACCGGCTGGTTTCTGATCACTATTTTCGCGTGAGGCTCGTGCATGACGAAACCGGCGAACCTTACATGGTGCACGTCTTGACGCCGACCGATTTCGTCACCGATTTTGCCTCCGTGCCCCTTCTGGCCAAAGCATTTTACTCCACCCTTGGACGCCACGCCGAGGCGTCAGTGGCCCATGATTGGTTGTTCGCGTTCGGATTTCCCAAAGACAGCGGCGGCAAACAATTCGCCGACCGCGTCTTCCACCAAGCCGTGATTGACGCCGATGAATGGGCGCCGGGCCGATTCTTCCTTTGGGCGCCCATGCGCGTCTCGTCGAGCGGCAATTACGGTACCGACATCGAGCAGATTTTCGCCCAGGACGGGAAGATCTATCGGCCGACACCTGAACGGCGCGCGCAATTGCGCGAAGAGACCGTGCGCATCTGCCCCGCCCCGCCTAATGGCGGCTTTGACGCGCTTATCCCACACCTGGTTCCCACCTCAACGCCAACCCCGGCGCGCGCCGTCATGGATTAGACGCCGGGCGATCAGCCGGAGCGCGGCGCTCTTGGATTGGCGGTATGGGAGGGCCGGCCCAAGGCGACGTCGCCGCGAGCTCGTGGCGCTGCCGTAAAGTTCCAGGTTTGGCGGTTCGCCGCCTCGGCGCCCTTGAATCGGAGCACAGCCCAGGCTGTACGCCATGCAAACCGGGCCGCCATAACTACGGCTCGCCCTGGCGAGCGCTGCGCTCCTCAGCCATGCGACGCTGCGCCACCAAGGCGGAAACGCCCAACCAGTCGCGACGTTGCATGTTAAAATATTCGTCCAAAATCATGGGCATGATCCGCCAGCCATGGCTGGTCGCGGTGTTCCACAGCACCACAAAGCCAAAATCATGCTCGGGCGCCAATACGACCATTGAGCGATACCCCGCAACGCCGCCGCCATGCATGACAACACGTTCGCCATCATAGTCGAACACCCGCCAACCCAGGGCGTAATCAGCATCGTTCAACCGAGAGCGCATCCAGCGAAAGCTGTTGAACTGGTCGGGAGTGTCCACCAAGGGCGCGTGCAACCGGGTAAGCGTGGTGTCGCTCAGCACGTCGGGGTCATGCCCCAATTGGGCGCGCACCCATTTGGCCATGTCCAAAATCGAGGCGTTCATTCCGCCAGCCGGCGCCACGCGATAATAATCCTCATTGGGTAGAAAATAGCGCCAGCCCGCCGCCCGGCTGCGGCGAGAATGCGGCCGCGCCCAACTGGCGTTAGCGCGCAATTCATCGAGCCCGACGCTGGCAGTGTGCATGTTGAGCGGGGTAAACAGCCGATCGTCCAATGATCGGGCAAAGCTGACCCCTTCCACCGACTCCACCACATCCCCGATCACACTGAACACGATGTTCTGATAGGAAAACACAGCGCCCGGCTGAGCGGTCAGGCGAATTTTCGCCGTTTCGTCCAATAGACGGTCAAACGTAAAGCCTGCTTCCAGCAAATTGTCATAGGCCCGTGGCGGCAAGCCCACGCGGTGGCTCGCCAAATGCTCCAATGTCACCGAATTAGTCGCCGTGGTTGTGCGCAGCTGAAACTTCGGAGCAAACGCATTCGCCCGGTCATGCCAATTGACTAAATCCTGCTCCACCAGCGCGCCCAGAAGGCTGGCCGAGATCGTTTTCGACACCGAAGCGAGGCGAAACACTGTGTTGGGCGTGACCGGATCATCCGAGCCAGCATGCGTCTCGCCATAGGTTCGCAGCAGCGACAGCTGCCCGCCATCCACCACGGCGACCGCCAGGCCGACAAATTCGCCCGACTCGTATGCCGCATCGAGCCGATCGGCAACTTCATCTATATAATCAGGAACTTGCGCATGCGTGGGAGGCAATCCCACAGCACAAAAGCACGCGAAAAAAGCAGCGGTAACGCGACCGAATACTCGAGATATCATAGTGTGTGTAAACCGTGTTGTTCCGAACAGGTTATTACGACTCGCAATATGTTCGCCATTGCTGAGTCGACCCACATCCATCCGCGTCCCTCGACGCTAGATCCATCATTGCGGCTCCACGCCCGGTTCGTCAATGCGACTCCTGCGGTAAATTGTGCGTAAGGACGCGTGGCAACCAAGCATGTCCCGGCGGACCAAACCAATGCTTTGGGCGCATCGGGGACGGTTGGACCACATCACGTGTTGGGCCGGGAATACCCACAGCAACGCCGCTGCGACCCGCCTAACCGGTCCCCTGAATCCATCCCCCACCCAAGACCCGCGAGCCTCCGCTGGCCGGATCATAGAACACGCAGGCCTGTCCCGGCGCCACGCCCTCTTCGGGCTCGTCGAGCGTCACAGCCCATCCTCCTTCTTCGGTGACGGCAAACTTCGCCGGCGTGGGCGGCCGCGTGGAGCGCACTTTCACCCAGACCGGCGCGCCGTCATGGGCGCCGGGATCGCTAGGTCCATCGCCAATCCAATTGACCTCTTTGAGGCGGACCGCGCTCACGCCCAACGCCTCGCGCGGTCCGACGATCACTTGGCGTTTTGCCGCATCGAGCTTGACCACATAGAGCGGCTCGCCCACGGCAATGTTGAGCCCGCGCCGTTGGCCGACGGTGAAATGAATGACCCCATCATGAGTACCGAGCACTCGGCCATCCACATGCACGATCTCGCCGGGACGACCCGCGCCCGGGCGGATTTTCTCCACCACATCGAAATATTTGCCTTGGGGCACAAAACAAATGTCCTGGCTGTCAGGCTTGTCGGCCACCGCTAGGCCCAGCTCTCCGGCCAGCGCGCGCGTGTGCTCCTTGTGCAAACCGCCCAAGGGAAAGCGCAAATACTCCAATTGCTCGGCCGTGGTGGCGAACAAAAAATAGCTTTGGTCCTTGTCCGGATCGGCGGCGCGGTGCAATTGCGCGCGTCCATCGTCACCGACCAAGCGTTGCACATAATGGCCGGTGACCAAGCACTCCGCACCGAGATCTTTGGCCGTGGCCAACAGATCGGCGAACTTCACGGTTTGATTACAGCGAACGCACGGGATCGGCGTTTCTCCGGCCAGATAACTGTCGGCGAACTCCTCCATCACCGATTGGCGAAAGCGGCTTTCATAGTCGAGCACATAATGGGGAAAGCCTTGGCTCTCGGCCACGCGGCGCGCGTCGTGAATGTCTTGGCCCGCGCAGCACGCGCCCTTTTTTTCGATGGCCGCCCCATGGTCGTAGAGCTGCAGCGTCACGCCGACCACGTCATAGCCCGCGCGCGCACACAACGCCGCAACGACGGAGCTATCCACCCCGCCGGACATGGCCGCCACCACCCGCGCGCCACGCGGCACGCCGTCGAGTGTAAGATCAAACGTGTCGAGCGTCGGGGCGATTGGGCTCAGGGCTTCAGCGGGCATAGCGGCGGCTCCCCACCCGAATTTCCTTGAATTGGATTCCCACCGGACCCGGGAAACCAGGCGGCGGTGGAACCCTGGGGGACCAATGACGACCCATTGCCTCTGGGTCCCACTGATCGGCTTGGCCGCCAGTGGGAAACGAAGGCCTTTTAAGGGTTGCCGTTAAAGCCACATGCGCCGCCAATGCGGCGCCTGTCTCAGTCATGTTCAGTCTCCAGCGGGGTCAAGGCCCGGTGCAAACGGTGTGTATATTGCTCACATGTATGACATCACGGCTCTTCCGCCAAGAAAGCGAAAAATGAGTCACCAGACCTGCTGATCACGCGGTGATGATTCTACCTACGTCCTACCACCACGACGCCGCTTGGATAAGCGCCACGACAAAGTGCACCACGGGTCGAATGCACGCCGCCGCGCCGCCAGTCCCCACAAAAGCGGCAGCGGCGGCCAACAGCGTCCATCCACCGAGGATGGGGCCAAGAAACACGTAAACCAACACCCCGCCTAAAAGTCCAAAAACCACAAATGTCAGCGCCACTGCGCCCACATACTCCAATGGCGTGATTTCGCGACCAAGCATGCCGTCGCGAAGGATGCCATCCATGTCCGAGCGCCCCTCGCCCCAACGCCTCCTGCCCATTGACAGCCTCCATCACGCTTCGGCCCTGACTGTGCGCTAAATTTGCCCCATTCTCCCCCAACATCTAACATGCCGGGTCAATGGGGACGTCACATGATTGAAATCGAATTACCAAGCCGCGGCGACTATGATGTCGACGCGCTCGCCCATGCGGAAAGTGCGGCGATCGTTCAGGCGCCATGGCACAAATTTGTGATGGATTCAGCCAATCTGAAGGCTGATGATCGCGTATTGGACCTGGGCTGCGGGTCGGGCGCACTGAGCCTTTATGTTCAACAGAACGCGTCAAAGCCAGTGTCGATCACGGGGTTAGAAGCCAATCCCGAACTCTATCAAATCGCGCAATCTCGTTCGTCCCAGATTGAGTGGCGGCTGGGCGACATCACCGATGGGCACTTCAACGGCGCTGGGTTCGACGTGGCCATGAGCGCGTTTTCGCTCGGTCGGTTCAACGACCCGGAAGACGCGCTGGTGGGCGCACGCATGGCGCTGCGCTCCAAGGGGCGCATCGTGGTGTCCGCCTGGAGCGCGGGCGCCTCGGATGGCGTGCGGCGCATGCTGATTGACCTGATCTCGCGTCACGCCAGTCCGGTGTTCACCGCCTCCTATGCGGCCCAGTTTTCGCTTGGGGTCGCCAAGATGCTGGGCGCGGCGGCGAATGCGGCCGGGTTTAGCTCCATCATGCTCCAACGCCGGCGCGAATGGACCAAGTTTCCTTCGCTGGAAAACTTCGTCGACGCGGAAATCGCGATCTCGCCGCTGGCTCACAAGGTCAATCCCGTGCAGCGCGCCGGCTTGATGGCGGAGGCGCGCAATAAGCTGCACAAGCGCGTTAAGCGCGACGGCAAGTTTGTGGTGCCTTTAGAATCTGTCGTGCTGACGGCCAAGCGGCTTTAAGTCCCGCCGATTGCCTCAACTCTGCATGGTCCAGCCTTCAACGCCCATGGCGGCCTGGCGGATGGCCTCAGTCATTGTGGGATGGGGATGGATGGTGCGGGCAATATCCTCCGACGAGGCGCCGAACTCCATGGCCAGCACGACTTCGGCGATCATCTCGCCCACGCCAACGCCAATCATGTGCGCGCCCAAGACTTCGTCAGTTTCCTCGTGGGCTAAAATCTTCACAAAGCCTTCGGTCTCGTGGTTCGTGCGAGCACGTGAATTGGCCTTGAATTGGAACTTGCCCACTTTGTAAGGAATGCCTGCGTCTTTCAACTGTTCTTCGGTTTTCCCAACACTGGCCACTTCCGGATTGGTATAGACCACACCCGGCACCACGTCATAATTCACATGTCCTGCTTTGCCTGCAATCAGCTCAGCGCAGGCCACGCCGTCATCTTCGGCCTTATGCGCCAGCATGGGACCATGGATGCAGTCGCCAACAGCCCATATATTTTGCCCCGTGGTGCGGAAATGGTCGGTTTCGATAAAGCCACGCTTATCGGTGCGCACGCCCGCTTCGTCCAAACCCAGCCCGTCCGTATACGGACGACGCCCTATGGACACCAAGACCACTTCAGCCGTCAGCGTCCGCGCCTCGCCGCCTTCGGCGGGCTCAATGGTGACGTGCACCACATTGCCCTCATTTTCCACCTTGGTGACCTTTTGGCCGAGCTCAAACCGCATGCCTTGTTTCTGTAAGATCCGTTGGAACTGTTTGGAAATTTCCCCGTCCATGGCTGGCGTGATCCGATCCAGATACTCGACCACCATTACATGGGCGCCCAGCCGGCCCCACACTGAACCCATCTCCAAACCGATATATCCGCCGCCAATCACCAACAGCCGGTCGGGAACCTCCTGCAGGTTCAGCGCGCCGGTGGAGGAAACAATGCGGTGCTCGTCAATCTCCACACCCGGTAGTGTCGCCACCTCAGAGCCTGTTGCAATGACAACATGGCGTGTGTTCAGCGTCTGGGCGACTTCGCCGCGCTCGTCCAGCACTTCAACTTGGCCCGCGCCGGCCAGCCGGCCAAAACCGCGAATGTGCTCGACATGGTTTTTCTTGAATAGGAACGCCACGCCGTCAGTGAGACCTTTCACCGCCTCATCCTTTTGCTGAAGCATTTGTGGCAGGTTGAGGCGAAGATCGCCCACCTCAATACCCAAATCGGCAAACTCATGGTTGGCGGCGGAATACAACTCGGACGCGTGCAGCATGGCCTTGGACGGTATGCAGCCAACGTTCAAACACGTGCCGCCCAGGGTCGAATCCTTTTCCACGCACACCACTTTCAAGCCCAGCTGGCCGGCGCGGATGGCGCAATTATACCCGCCCGGGCCACCGCCAATAATCACGACGTCATATGTGTCCGACATGGGTCCGCCTCGCCTGGTCTGATCGGGGAAATGTGCTTTTTAGATATGGTGATTTGCCGCGACACTAAAAGGATTGTTGAGCGCGTCAATGGGGCGTGTGGGCAAGCGGGGCGGATGACGCATCCCGGCCGCGGCCAATACTGTCTTCAGATTGGACGGGAATTCTGCGATTGGCCAAAATGCAATGACAAGGCTTGATCGGCCTGCCAGAAGAGAACAAAAGGAGCCCAACAAACGCCATGACTGCCCTGGCTATTCCCGACGAGCATCGCCGCTTGCTCACCACCGATGAGGTGACGGCCATGTACCGCTCCGGCGTGCTGGCGCCGGACGAGAAAGTGGAGCTGATCGAGGGGCAGCTGATCCATATGGCCGCCAAGCACCGTAAGCATGAATTTATAAAACAGCGTCTGGCGCGATGGCTCCACCGTCATCTTCCGCTCAGGTATTTGGCCGCCGTCGAGCCCTCGTTGTTTCTCTCGGAGTCGTCCTTTGTCGATCCGGACATCGTCATTGTTCCCGAGCATATGGATTCCGACACCGTGCGCGGGCCGGATGCGCTGTTGGTGATCGAAGTGGCCGACAGCTCGCTGAAGTTCGATCTGGAGGTCAAGGCCCCACTCTATGCGCGACACGGCGTCCGGCATTTGTGGGTGATCGACGCGGAGATCAAGCTCACCCACATCCACGCCGCGCCAAGCCCTGACGGCTATGGCCAATTGCGTCAAGCGCACGCTGACGAGGCAATGGCTCTCCCTTTCATGCCCGAGCTGAGTATCAGTCTCGCCGAATTGGGCGCGTAGGGCGGGTCAAGCCGAGCGCAGCGGCGCGGACCCGCCAAGATTGCGGAGCAATAAAGATTGCCGAGCATAAACGCCGCCTCGGACGCGCATGGCGATGACGTCCGGCGCGTCAATCTTGCGTTCGCCAAGATTTGGCCCGCCCCAAATCCAAAATGCCCAAGCACCTATAAATCCAGGACCAATCGCTCGGGATCTTCGATGCATTCTTTCACGCGCACCAGGAAGGTCACCGCCTCCTTGCCGTCAATAATGCGATGATCATAGGTGAGCGCCAGATACATCATCGGCCGAGCCACCACGTCGCCGTCGACCACCACAGGGCGCTCTTCGATGCGGTGCATGCCCAAAATGCCCGATTGCGGCGCGTTCAAAATCGGCGTCGACATCAGCGAGCCGAACACGCCGCCATTGGTGACGGTGAAGGTGGCGCCTTGCATCTCATCCAGCTGGAGCTTGCCTTCTCGCGCTTTGGTTGACAGGTCGGCGATCGCCATCTCAATGCCGCCCAGCGAGAGCTGATCGGCGTTGCGCACCACCGGGACCACCAGCCCGCGGTCGGAGCTGACCGCCACGCCAATGTCGAAATAGTTTTTGTAAATAATGGAGTCGCCGTCGATCTCCGCATTCACCGCCGGCACGTCCTGAAGCGCTTGGATCACGGCTTTGACGAAAAAGCTCATAAAGCCAAGTTTGATGCCGTGTTTCTTGGCGAATTCGTCTTTGAACTTCTTGCGCGTGGCCATTACCGCAGTCATGTCCACATCATTATAGGTGGTCAGCATCGCTGCGGTGTTTTGCGCCTCTTTCAAGCGACGGGCGATGGTTTGGCGCAAACGCGTCATGCGCACGCGTTCCTCGCGAGGACGCAGCTCGCGCGGCTCCTGGTTGGCTGGCCGTAACGCGGTGGCTTGCGGCGACGGCGACGGTGACGCCGAACCGGCCTTTTCGACCGCCTGGAGAGCGTCAGCTTTGGTGATGCGGCCGCCGCGACCCGTGCCGCGCACATCCTCCGACGACAAATCGTTTTCCGCCATCACCCGGCGCGCCGATGGCATGGGCCGCCCGGATGGGGATGACGCATCAACCCGACCTTCTTCGCGTTCAAAGGGTTCAGGTGAGGGGCTTGGCGCCGGGGTTGCCCGGGCAGACTGTCCGCCACCAGCACCCGCTTCCAAGCGCGCAACCACGGTGCCCACGCCCACCGTATCGCCTTCATTGACCATCAATTCGGCAATCACACCGTCTTGTGGAGCCGGGACCTCGACCGAGACTTTGTCAGTTTCAATCTCGACGATGGGATCATCGGCTTTGACCCGCTGGCCCGGTTTGACCAACCATGTTCCTATCGTGCCTTCAGCGACGGATTCGCCCATTTGCGGGATGGCGACATCGATGATTTCACCTGTGCTCCTAACGGCGGAAGCACCATTGCCGCTGGCTGGCTGCGGCGACGGGGTTGGCGCAGGCGCGGGCGATGGACTCGGCGCAGCGGCTGGAGCAGGGCTCGGCGCCGGAGCGCTGGCTCCAGCGCCCGCTCCGTCCATGTGACCGAGAATGGCGCCGATCTCAACGGTCGCCCCCTCTTCAGCGACAATATCCCCGAGCACGCCGTCCTCGGGCGCAGCAACTTCTAACGTCACTTTGTCGGTTTCCAGCTCGACAACCGGCTCGTCTTTCGCCACGCGATCGCCGGGCTTTTTCATCCACTGGGCCACCGTCGCCTCCGTGACGGACTCGCCCAAGCTCGGCACCACAATGTCGGCCATATCCCACTTCTCCTGTTGGCGTTATCCCAGCGCGTCTTCCAAGAGCCGCTCGCGCTCGGCCAAATGTTTGCTCATCAGTCCTGTTGCTGTGGACGCAGAGGCTGGTCGGCCTGCATAACGCACGCGACCATGCTCAGCCTCAATCTTGCGCAGTACAAACTCCAGATTTGGTTCAATAAACGACCAGCCGCCCATGTTCCGGGGCTCTTCCTGGCACCACACAAACTCCGCGGTGGGAAAACGGGCGAGTTCCTTCATGAGCGAGCGCGCTGGAACCGGGTAAAACTGCTCGACGCGTAGAATATAAATGTCGTCAATCTCACGCTTTTCACGTTCCTCAAGCAGGTCGTAATAAACCTTGCCCGAGCACAGCACCACACGGCGAATGTGCTCGTCGGGCTGCAAGACCACAGAGGTGCGCGACGCTCCGGTGTCGGGTCGAGTGACGGAATGATCTCCGTCATCCCACAACACGCGGTGGAATGAGGTGTCGGCGGCGAACTCGCTCAGATCGGACAAACACCGCTTGTGACGCAATAGCGACTTCGGCGTCATCAAGATCAGTGGCTTGCGGAAATCACGATGCACCTGTCGGCGCAAAATGTGGAAATAGTTTGCCGGCGTTGAGCAATTGGCGACCTGCATGTTGTCCTCGGCGCACAATTGCAAGAACCGCTCAAGGCGTGCGGAGGAATGCTCCGGCCCTTGGCCCTCATAACCATGCGGCAGCAGCATGACCAGGCCGGACAGGCGCAACCATTTGCGCTCGCCGGACGAAATGAACTGATCGATGATCACCTGGGCGCCGTTGACGAAGTCGCCAAATTGCGCCTCCCAAAGCACCAGCGTGTTGGGATCGGCAAGCGAATAGCCATACTCGAATCCCAAGACCGCCTCTTCGGACAACATGGAATCGATGACTTCGTACCGGGCTTGGTCAGGGCTCAAATTGTTGAGCGGCGTGTAGCGTTGCTCTGTGACCTGGTCGACAATGTGCGAATGCCGCTGGGAGAATGTGCCTCGGGCGGAATCTTGCCCGGACAGTCGTACAGGAAAGCCTTCGTCCAACAAAGACGCAAACGCCAAGTGCTCAGCCGTCGCCCAATCAATGTCTTTGCCGGATTCCACCGCCTCACGTCGGCGGTTGATCACGCGATCAAGGGTGCGGTGAACATTGATATCGCGCGGGATGCGCGTCATGCGGTCGCCGAGCTCGCGCAGCTTGCTGAAATCAACAGCAGTCCGACCGCGCCGATCGTCGTCGGCCGGCAATCCAATGCCAGACCACAATCCATCGAGCCAGTCCGCGCTGTTGGCTTTGTACGTTTCGCCTTTCTTGAACTCCTCGTCCAAGAAGTCCTCGAACTCTTTCGTCCACTGATCGAACTCGCCTTGCTCCATGACGCCTTCAGCTTCGAGGCGTTCAACATAGAGCTCCAGCACCCGTTTTTGGTCACCGATCCGCTTGTACATCAATGGTTGGGTGAACGAGGGATCATCGCCTTCATTGTGGCCGTAGCGACGGTAGCAGAACATATCCACCACCACGTCTTTTCCAAAGATCTGGCGATACTCCGTCGCAACCTTAGCTGCATAGACCACCGCCTCGGGGTCGTCGCCATTCACATGGAAGATTGGGGCCTGCACCATCAACGCCACATCAGACGGATACGGCGACGAGCGGCTGTCACGCGGGCTCGTGGTGAACCCGATCTGGTTATTCACAATAAAGTGCACCGTGCCGCCGGTGCGATGCCCTTTCAGCCCAGACAGGCCGAGACACTCGGCCACAATCCCCTGACCCGCAAAGGCCGCGTCACCATGCAGCAATAACGGCAGAACCGACGTGCGCACATAGCCCGACCCGTCTTCCTTCATGATGCCCACTTGGGTTTGCTTGGCGCGCGCCTTGCCCAGCACAACGGGATTCACCGCCTCAAGGTGCGACGGGTTGGCAGTCAAGGACAGGTGCACTGAATTGCCGTCAAACTCTCGATCGGACGAGGCGCCCAGATGGTACTTGACATCGCCCGAGCCGTATTCTTCCGCGCCCTGGGTGTCGCCGCCCTGAAATTCTTGGAAAATTGCGTGATAGGGCTTGCCCATCACCGCAGCAAGCACGTTCAATCGGCCGCGATGCGGCATGCCCACAACGATCTGCTCGACCCCCATTGCGCCGCCGCGCTTGATAATTTGTTCGAGCGCCGGGACCATAGATTCACCGCCATCAATGCCGAAGCGCTTGGTGCCCGGATAGCGCTTATGCAAAAACCGCTCAAAGGTTTCCGTCTCGATCAGCTTTTGGGCAATGGCGCGCTTGCCTTGCGGCGTGAACGAAACTCCCTTATCGGGCCCTTCTATGCGCTCTTGCAGCCATTGTTTTTCCTGCGGATCAGTGATGTGCATGAACTCCACGCCCATAGTGGAGCAATAGGTGCGCTTGAGGATATCGAGCATCTGGCTCAACGTGCCGGTATCGAGCCCTAACACCCCGCCAATAAAAATCGGCCGATCCATGTCTTCTGGACCAAATCCGTATGTGGCGGGGTCCAGCTCGGGTTGCTCGCCAAAGCCGGACAAACGCAGCGGATCTAGATCGGCGGCCAAATGTCCGCGAATCCGGTAGGCGCGGATCATCATCAATGCGCGGATCGAATCTTGTGTTTCCTGCCGAACATCACCGCGAGCGCCGTTTTCGATGATTGCCCGGACTTGCTGATCCTGCGGCCCTAAGTCTTTGGGCGCAGGCGGCAGGTTTTTTCCGTCAACTCGATGCGAACCATCCAGGGCTTCGGTCAGCTCATCAGTCTCGCGCGCCGGCCAATCGCGACGCTTCCAGGATGGGCCATTGGCCGCCTGCACCGCCTCAGCCGCGCGATCGCCGAGCTGGTCAAAAAAAGCGCGCCAACTGGGATCCACCGATTGGGGATCTTCAAAGTACCGCGCCAACAATTGTTCCACATACTGGGCATTGCCTCCGTAAAGAAACGCGGTTTCCAGGAGGGCTTCATTGATCTCGCTACGGTCGATGTCTGACATGGGATCCCATTCGTCAGGGTGTGCGTGGTGGCGAACTGTCGCAAGTCGGGGCGGCGGTCAAGCGCGACGACGGCTCGCTTGTGGATGTCACAAAGGACATAGGTTTCGCGCGTTGACTTAACAATTCGTTCTCGTGAACACCACTACAAATTCTGGGTCATGCGCATGTGGCTAATACTGACGGCGCGCCGCCTCAAATGCTGATCGTACAGGGACAAAATAGGCGGTGCCCGTGGAGTCGATGATGGATCGGTGGCGCCCGCGCACTTCTTTAAGCGTCGCATTTTCACCAGCGGCGGCAACGAGCGCCTCGCCATAGGCAAACGGCATGGCCTCGTCCTCCCGGCTATGCAATACGAGAATCGGCGCATTGATCTCGGCAACGCGCCGAAGCGTATTCATGTTGGCGTTCCAGTAAATCAGGCGCAACACCGCATTGGGCGGAGCCGATCCGAATTCGCGCTCAAACCGCTGCTTCGCCACATCTGTGACCCGGGTGAACGTGCTTTCCAGCACCACAAGGGCGGAGGTGTGTTGTTGGGCCAAATGCGCCGCAACGGCGCCGCCCAGCGCCCGCCCCAAGATAATCAGATTGTCCGGCGTCACGCCTTTCTCGTCGATCAGCCAGCGATACGCAGCCTCAGCATCTCGATACAGCCCACTCACCGAAGGCGAGCCCTGGGATTCTCCAAACCCGCGATAATCAATCGCAAACACATGAAAACCGCTATCGCGCGCCAGGCGTATCCAGGTGAGCTGATCGCCTAAATCCCCGATTGGGCCATGCAAATACAAGATGGTGGGCGCATCGTCGTCGTCAGCAGGCACCCACCATCCGGTAATTTCAACTTGATCAAGCGTTGTGAAGCGCACGTCCTCGAAGGTCATGGGATTGCGGCCATGATCGGGGCGAAACGTCACCACCCGGTCGGGAAAAAACAACAATGGCGGGCGTACGCCCACATACGCCACCGACATAAAGCCGGCGAGTATTAGTGCGCCAACTGCCCACATTAGGATCCGCATCACGCTCCTCCCAACGCCCCAAGATCATTTCCGGTGTACGTGGTTTTTCCGTGCGCCGCCATGCTGGACGGCGCCCGAGGCGCCGCGACGCTTAGGCCGCCAGCGCTTGTTTGAGCGTTGAGCCCAATTGGGCTGGAGAATCAGACACAATGATGTCGGCCGCCTTCATCGCGTCAATCTTGCTTTGTGCGTCGCCTTTGCCGCCAGACACCACAGCGCCGGCGTGCCCCATGGTGCGTCCGGGAGGCGCCGTGCGACCTGCGATGAAGCCCACAGTCGGTTTTTGACGCCCGCGGGCGGCCTCGTCCTTCAAAAACTGGGCGGCTTCCTCTTCAGCCGAGCCTCCAATTTCGCCAATCATGATGATGGAGGTGGTTTCGTCGTCAGCCAGGAACATCTCCAAGGCGTCGATGAACTCCATACCCTTGACGGGATCGCCGCCAATGCCCACCGCGGTCGATTGGCCAAGGCCCTCATTCGTGGTTTGGAATACCGCCTCATAGGTGAGCGTGCCCGAACGCGAGACAATCCCCACCGAGCCTTTGGAGAAAATGCTTCCGGGCATGATGCCAATCTTGCACTCGTTGGGCGTCAACACGCCCGGGCAGTTGGGACCAATCAATCGCGACTTCGACCCTTCTAGGGCTCGGCCCACGCGGACCATGTCCAACACCGGAATTCCCTCTGTGATCGTAACGATCAGATCCATCTCCGCGTCGATCGCCTCGAGGATGGCGTCGGCTGCAAACGGCGGCGGCACATAGATCACCGTGGCGTTGGCGCCCGTGCGTTCCTTCGCCTCGCGCACAGTGTCATAGACGGGCAGGCTTGCGCCCTTCGCGCCGTCTGGAGCGTTCTCCGTCGCCGTCCATGTGCTCCCGCCTTTGCCCGGCGTACAACCAGCCACCATTTTTGAGCCATAGGCAATGGCTTGCTCAGTGTGGAACGTGCCGGTTTTGCCGGTAATGCCTTGGCAAATGACTTTGGTTTCGGCGTTGACGAGGATGGACATGAGCGAATTCTCCGGGCGAAAAATGACGTCGGACAGAACGCCCGCGACTGCGCCCCGTCTTAGACCAGCAAACGCGACGCTGCAATTGCGAAGACCTTAGATGTCGCGATCACGCGTTCCCACGCGCGCCAAGGCGTCGAGGCGCAAAGTGAGGTGGGGAATGTGACCGGCGGTGATGGGCTCATCGGCTGGAACCCGGTGCATAAAGCCATACCCATCCTGCGAGGGTTCCCGGAACACATGGGTGCGGGTGTCGTGCAAGTCGATCACCCAATACTCGCGCACGCCATGGGCGGCATAGAGGCGCGCTTTGCGTCCCAGATCAAACGCCAATGACGAATCAGCCTGTTCGATGGCCAACAAGACGTCAGGGCCACGCACCTTGGCTGTCGGCATGTCAGCGGCGAACACATACCAGTCCGGCTTAGGCGCGCTGATGTCTGACAATTCAAGCGTCGTGCCTGGCATGATCACATATTCGGCCGAGAGCGCTTTGAATAACCAACGCCCCAACGCATAGCTATAGTCGCGATGTAGCGGGCCATCGGATGGCATTTCCAGCAACTCCCCCTCAATCAGCTCCAAGCGCTCAGGCTCGCGCAACAGCCCCGCCGCAACCATGCCGCGAACCTCGTCGACCGTAAACCGATAGGGGGTTTGAACCGCTTCACTCATAATAAGAATCTATCATCAAGCGGCGTTGTGAGCCAGAGCATGTCATGAACAGCTTGCGAGCCCGGGCGTCAGACCTGGCGCTGTCCGCTCAGCGAACTGCATCTGCGGCGTTTGGCGCCAATTACGCGGCGACTTTCACTGCATCGACGATTTTCTTGGCTGCATCATCCAAATCGTCAGCAGAGATCACGTTCAGATCGCTCTCATTGATGATTTGCTTGCCCAGTTCCACATTGGTGCCTTCAAGGCGCACCACCAATGGGACTTGCAGGCCCACTTCTTTAACCGCCGCCAGAACGCCGCGCGCAATCACGTCGCAACGCATAATGCCGCCGAAAATATTGACCAGAATGCCCTTCACGCGCGGATCGGCGGTGATGATTTTAAAGGCCGCAGTGACTTTTTCTTCCGAGGCGCCGCCGCCCACATCCAAGAAATTAGCCGGATCCGCGCCGTAGAGCTTAATGATGTCCATGGTCGCCATGGCCAAGCCGGCGCCGTTCACCATGCACCCAATGTTGCCATCCAACGCGACATAGGAGAGATCATGCTTTGAGGCTTCGATTTCCTTGTCGTCTTCCTCAGTGATGTCGCGCAGCTCCAGAATGTCGGGGTGACGCGCGATCGCATTGCCATCAAATGACACTTTCGCATCAAGAACGCGCAAATTGCCGTCCTTCATGACAATCAGTGGATTGACCTCCAACAGCGCCATCTCCTTTTCGGTGAAGGCGCGATAAAAAATTCCCATGAGCTTAATGCACTGCTTGACCTGATCGCCCGTCAGCCTCAGCGCCCCGGCGATCACGCGGCCGATATAGGGCTGATAGCCGGCGGCCGGGTCCACATGCACCGTCACAATTTTCTCAGGATGGCTGGCCGCCACCTCTTCAATGTCCATGCCGCCTTCTGTGGAGACCACAAACGCGATGCGCCCGACCGCGCGATCCACCAGCAGTGAAACATATAGCTCGCGGTCAATATCCGCGCCGTCTTCGATATAGAGACGATTGACTTGCTTGCCGGCGGGGCCGGTTTGGTGAGTAACCAGCGTATTGCCGAGCATCTGGCCCACAAACTCGCGCACTTCCTCGGTGCTTTTGGCCAGTCGCACACCGCCTTTTTCGCCGGCTTCAGCTTCTATGAAACTGCCCTTGCCCCGCCCGCCGGCATGAATTTGGCTCTTCACCACCCATAAGGGCCCAGGCAGTTTCGCCGCCGCGTCCGCCGCCTCGCCCACATCAAACACGGGATAGCCGTCCGCCACCGGGGCGCCGTAAGATTTCAACAGGGCTTTGGCTTGATATTCATGAATATTCATGGAGAGCGGCCTCGCGGTGTGCGATCGAAAGAAGGGCGCAACGCACAAGTGCGTTGGGTTTGGCCGCTGTTATACACCTGCGAATCGATCGTGCAATGCAGCACTCACCGGTGTGGCGATGTCTAGCTCGGCGATGGATTATTGGACCGGGTCCCGTCGTCCTCTTCGCTCGCCTCGCCCTCGTGATCAGACCCACCATCCGTGTGACTGGCTTGGGACTGACGATCCGTTTCCTGCTCATCAAGCTCAGACCAGGCCTGTTTTGCCTCACGCTCGTACTGCTCCACATCAATGATGTCAGGTTCAGGCGCATGCGGCGCAGCCTCCGCGCTGACCAGCTGAGCATCCACACGGGGGTCAAGCCGGCCGATGGCAAATGAGGTGGGCAGTGCGATGGCCAAGGGATGAACGGGTTCAACGGCGGCGTCAGCCTCACGCGCCCTTTGGCGAAACGCAAACAATGCCAGAAGGACATGCCCTGCGGCTGCAAGCCAAAATAAACCTGCAGAGCCAATGAGCGGGATCGCCATGGCGATTCCGCCAATCGCCGGGCCTAAAACCGCGCCAAACGCCCACATGGCGATCATGCCAGCGATTGCGGCGAGCACTTGTTCGTTCGGCGCCCTGTCCACCACATGAGCGACCGCGGTGAAGTACACGGAAAACGCAGCCGCCCCCCAAAGCGCTGCCAGGAACACCATGATGGACATGCCGCCATCGTCGGCGAGCGCCATCGCGCCTTCTGAGAAGATGGGAAACATGAACGCGACAATGGCCGCCACGGTCGCGGCAAGAGCCATAACCCACCGGCGGTCCATGCGATCGGACAACCAGCCAATGGGAAGGGCCGCCAAGAGCCCGCCAATCCAGATGGCCCCATTGAGGCTTGCCGCGGCTGAGGCAATGTCCTGCCCTGTTTCATCGGCCATACGTCGCGAAACGAACACCGCGCTGAGGGACAACACCGCAACAATAATGGCGCCAGAGGCAAGGCCCCCGGCAACACCTGCCGGCGCCAAGCGTGCGAGCGCGCCTAGGCTCAACGGTTTGAGCATGACTTTCTTGCATTTGGGCAGTTCACCGGCGGCGGTGAACACAACTGACAGCGCCAACGCTCCGCCGGCCACCATGAACCCTCCCAGGCTCACATCCGCATGGGGAGCCAGGAATGGGCCGATCACCAAACCAAACACCGCCAATACCGCATAAACCAACAAGAGGTGGCCGCGAGGCTGACGATCGACCTCGCCTGCCACGGCCGTTTCGCCAGCGGTGAGTGCGCCGGCAAGACAGAACCCGGCCACGGCGCGCAGGACATCCCAGGCCAAAGCGGGACCGGCCGCGGACAATGCCAAACTGGCGACCGCGCTCAATGCGGCAAACACGGTGAAAGCCCTTAGCGGGCCGAGTGTAGCAGTGATTTGTGGCGCCACATGCAAGCCAAACACGACCCCCACGGCGTAAGACGCAGCGACCAATCCCACGGCAAGCGCCCCGGCGCCCTGTTCGGTCAGGGCCAGCGGAACGGCGACCAAAAGAGCGCCAACGGCGATGTGGACCAACAATAGCGCAAACAGCAATGGCGCAATTCGACGATAAGCAGTCATGGCGGCAAGTCTCCGACTCAACACAGTGGTGTGCAAGGTGTCACAATCGGGTTTAGAGAGTATGACCGAACGCATCCCAAAAATGGATTGGGAGCTAGCCGCCAACCATCGCGTTAAGATCAGCCGTCGCGCTGTGCACGGTATCCCCGTTTACATCACGAATCGACACCGCAAGTCGCCGCGCATCCCAATCGATATCGATCAGGCCAAAGTTTTCTTCAAGATACGTTGCGCCAACACGATTGGGACCGGGCTCTTCTTCACCGCCCCACATGGTCACGGGGAGGTTAAACGAGGATGCGGTGAGTTCGAACACTCGATCGCCATTTGTGCGATCCCATTGGTAGATCCCAGCCCTGTGACGATCGCCGCTTACAAACACAACGTCGCCAGAGACCTTTTCATCGATGAGATCCAACAATCTCTGGCGCTCGAGCGGAAACCGGTCCCAGGATTCAAAGCGATGTCCTTGGGCCAGTATTTGAATTGACGATACGACCACCGTGAGTGCAGCGGGCTTGCTCAATTGCGCCTCTAACCACGACCATTGCGCATCACCCAAAATGGTGGCCTCGCGGTCGTCCATTTGCACATAGGGCCCCGAGCGGCCATTCTCCCGCTTCATATCCGATCGGAAGTAACGCGTATCCAACACGATCAGATGAACGTCGCGTCCCGGTTCGCCAAAAATCTGAGAGAAGTAAATTCCTGGCCGCGCGCGACGGGCGTCATCCTCGGGGACCCGCCAGAAATTGAAGAAAATCTCCTCCGCCAACGGTTTGGGCGTGAAGGAAGCGCCCGCGTCATTCATGCCATAGTCGTGATCGTCCCAAACCGCGACAATCGGCGATGTCGCGTTGAGAGTTTGAAAATCGGCGTTGTTGGCGAGATGTGCATAGGCTTGGCGCAATTCGGGCAAGGTCACGTCGCCGCGATCGGCGTCACCATAAACATTATCGCCCATGAGCACAGTAAGGTCGGGCGCGAGTGCGGCCAAGGCGCTCATGGCCGGGGCGGGTTTGTCCTGATCCATGCACGACCCAAAACCAATGCGCGACAAGCTTGCTGACGGGACGGGCAGTTCAACGCCCGGCTGACGTTCAGGAAGAGCCAAGCCCCCTTCGCCGAGCACAACCCGTTCGCCAACAAACAGGGCGCGCTCAGAGGGCGCTTCGGCGTTTGGCGGGGCGACATTGGCGGCGCAGGCCGTCATCAAAAACGTTGAGGCAAGTCCAGCGATCGTCGTGCGCATCGGTGTCGGCTCCTTCTCGTTGATGGCGAAATCTAGCGCCACCGTGTGACAGCCCGATGACGCCAACACCGTCTTGACTGGGGGTTAGCCAAAAATTACGGCGTGCATCAATCGACCGGGCATAAAGGTGAACAAGCCTGCGATCACCAATGCCCCAATGAACATCCCGAACATGGCGTTGCGATGTTGTTTGATTTGACCGCGACGGGCATGGACCAATCCGCCAATCACGCCCCACGCGGTGAGCGGAACGAACAGATGAATGAGGCTGAACCCACCATCATTGACGTCGCGGATAAACAGCGCTGTCCCCGCCACCACGGTCATCAGGATCAGAAACGTCCATCCGAACACACGGTGCGGCAGCGTTCCCTTTGGACGCATGAATTGAACCACGCCCAGGCTAAACGCCGCCAGCGCTGTGAGCGCGTGCACTTGCACCACAATCGGCGCAGCAAAAAACACCTCGAGATTCATCACGACACCTCAAGTGAGCAAATTTGTTATGAAATCGGACGCTGCGCCGCGATTTGGCGGATCCGTGGTTATTTATTCGAGCGTGATCGAGTGATCGTTTTCGCCAACAGCCACCTGGAATTTGGCGTCCTCATAGCTCGCCGCAGACATGTTTCCCCGGGCATTGTTTGAAAAGGCGTAAGGCTCTTTGGGAATGCCCACGAAGTTCCGATCGTGTTCCCGATTCCCATTCACGTCGTGGTAAAGCTTGATGGCATATTCGCCAGGCTCCACATCTTCGAACACGATGATTACCGATTCGCCATCCACGGGATGCCGAAGACCATAGGCGCGCTCGCTCGCATCATAATTGTCCGCGCCGCGATAAACGCCAATTGCGACCTCACCCTTGGGCTCCAGATTGCGCACTTCAACGCGTAACACCGCGCCGCCTTGCGCTGGCGTCCCGCCGTCATCCTGCGCCAGCGCACCGCCGCAAACCGCAGCGATCGTAACGGCCGCACTCATCAGTATACCTTGCATGACGCACTCCCTCATCGTCCAAACTTCCGACCACATAGCCTCGCGCCGATCGGTCGTCACTGACGCAAATGTGCCGAGAATACCGCGTCACCGCCACTGATTTTGCGTCAGTTGGGTGCATTTCTTCGCGAAATGCCGCAAAAATCATTTCACGATGCGTGACCAAACACCGCCCGTCCATTGGACCCAGCGACAGGGCCGAGAAAAATGGACCAAGACCGCCGCCGTGGTTTTCGGGGCGGGCAGCCTCTTGGCTGTACTGGCGCCATGGAACACGCACACACTGGGCTGGCCGTTAGTGTGGGTCTACTGGGTTGGCCTCATCGCGACGGGCTATCTGTGCACCACCGCCGCAGTCTGGTTCGTCCGAAAACTGGGACTTCGCGCCCGGCCTCTGGTCCTCAATCTCATTGACGGCGCTCTGGCGTCGCTGCCGATTACCGCAGTTGTTTTGGGCGTCAATCGCGTCCTCGACGGTCGGCCAACGGACGTGTCCGATTGGCCGATCACCTATTTTTATGTCGCAGTGATTACGGCGGCGATGATTACGCTTGGAGAGTTGATTGCGCGCGCGTCACACTCGACTGTGTCCCATCGCAATCAAGACGCCATTGTCGCGCAATTCTCCCAAACGCCGCCCTTTCTTGAACGCCTTTCACCAAAGCTGCAATCGGCGGATCTATTGGCCATATCGAGCGAAGATCACTATCTACGCGTCCACACCTCGCGTGGCGATGAATTGGTGCTGATGCGCTTGCGCGACGCCATCAACGAAGTGTCAAGGCTGGATGGACTGCAGGTGCATCGATCGTGGTGGGTCGCCCGTTCCGCAGTGAAGACCATCCGTCGGGGCGATGGACGCATGCGGCTGACCTTGAGCAATGGGCTCAGTGTTCCAGTCAGCCGCACTTATGCGCCAGCGGTGCGCAAAGCGGGATGGACGGCGGGCGACCGTCCCACCAATGCTGAGTGAATGACCTAAGAAGCAGCCGAGGCGTCCAATGCCTCGATCACTTTCTTGGAATCGACGCGCACACGATAACCGCCCTGCTCGCCATATCCCGGGGCGTTATAGAATTTGTCAGTGACCACGCCGCTTTCGTCGAGCACGAACGTGATGGGATACGGCACACCAAAGGCCCGGTGATTCTCATCATAGGCGGGATCACGCACGCCGAAGGCCTCAATGGCGACGCTGTCAGGATCAGCGAGCATGGTGAATTGAATGTCCTTGCGCTCGTTGAATTCTTCCAGTTCGTCCACCGTATCAGTAGACACCGAGACCAGGCTGTAGCCGCGTTCGTCAAATTCAGCGGCCATGCCCGACAATTCGATCAATTGTTTTTGGCAGAACGGGCACCAGTCGGCTGACCGCACGAACACAACGACCGAACCGTTTTCTCCGGCCAAATCGGACAAAGTCTGCTCAACGCCTGTGGCGTCAGTCAGCGAAAATTGATGCGGCGCAGGCGCACCAATTTCTGGACCAACCGCACCGTCCTCCGCGTGACTGGCGCCGGCCAATGACACCACCGTGGCCAAAGCAAAGGCGGCGCTAACCGCGCCAGTTCGAATTCGATTCTCAATCATAATGCGCTCCCATCGTTATCGCCAACACATAGGCGGCGCATTGCGAGGGAGGAAGCGCATTGTTGCGCGCATCACAAGCTGTTGAGTGCGCGTGCGTTCGCGTGAAATCTCGCCGCTAAAGCTGGCCCGCGCCGATTGTTTCGGCAATCGAGGCTTCAGCACTCGCATCGCGCTCTGCCACTCGCATGGACACCGCACCGCGGCCTTGCCCAAATGTCTCGCCAATGATGGTTAATCGCGCCGCTCCGTCCTGTGAAATCCAACTTTCCCGCATCACGACGGCTTCACCGGCAGCCCAGGGCGGATCATTCGCCACAAGGGCGTCAGGTGAAAAGCATGCCGTCGCGTTGTCCACCAAGGCCTGGGCGGCAATCGCCGCGCCATTTTCAGTGGCCGGATTGGACACAACCCAGGCAAAGCCATTGGCCTCACTGTTGAGCGAGCATAGTTCGAAGCCCTCGACGGCTTGTGCGCACGGCGTGAATGGCGGAGCTAAACGCGACAACGGCGCGGGCTCCCATTCGGCCCCGCCAGGCTTGGCCAACGCCGCCATTCGTCCCGATTGGGCCGCGGCCATGCTCGCGCTCAGCGCGTCGCAAAAGGGTGTTCGGCTCCCAGTCATTTCGGCATCTTGCCCAAAAGCAGCCAGTCCAAACGCGCTGGCGGCGACCGCAATCGCCACGCCGTTCACAGTCAATTTCGCCATGCTCTCCCCCTGGCGGTCAGTCTCAGTTTCATGTCACGCTAACAGATGTTTCAGCGCAAGCCGACAAAACAGGGGCAAGTGTTTGGGCAATTATGCGGCACAAACAGTCAGAAGGCGTGTTCTGCGGGCCGAAACACGCCGTTTGACTCCTTTAGCCATCGGTTGAAGACTTCGCCGAAACGGCTGTCCCACGGACCCCAAAATCAAATCAACGTCGAAACCCTGATAGCCGGCGAAAAGTCGACGGGCCGGCAAGCTCGGCTTACGCCAACTCGCCTTCCAGGCTTTTGCAAGCGGCGATCAGTTCGCGCACGGCCCCAACGGAATGATCGAACATGGCCTTTTCGTCAGCGTTCAGTTGGATGTCGACGATTTTTTCAACGCCCCCCGAACCAATGATCACCGGCACACCCACATAAAGCCCGTCGAGGCCAAACTGACCGTCGCAATAGGCCGCACACGGCAATAGACGCTTCTTGTCGCGCAGATACGAGCGCGCCATCTCGATGGCGCTTTCGGCCGGCGCATAAAACGCTGACCCTGTACCCAATAACTGCACGATTTCGCCGCCGCCCTTGCGGGTGCGATCGACGATGGCGTCCATCTTTTCTTGGGTCGACCAGCCCATGGCGATCATGTCGGGCACCGGAATCCCAGCCACCGTGGAATAGCGCAAAAGCGGCACCATGGTGTCACCATGGCCACCCATCACAAAGGCGGTGACATCTTCGGCCGAAACCTTAAATTCCTCAGCCAAGAAGTGGCGGAATCGGGCGCTGTCCAATACGCCAGCCATGCCCACCACCTTATGGTGCGGCAGTCCCGAAAACTCCCGCAACGCCCAAACCATGGCGTCTAGAGGATTGGTGATGCAGATCACGAACGCATCGGGAGCATGGGTGGCGATTGCTCTGCCCACATCCTTCATGACGCCAAGATTGATGCCGATGAGATCGTCACGGCTCATCCCCGGTTTGCGCGGCACCCCGGCGGTCACAATGATCACGTCGGACCCTGCGATCTTTTCATACTCATCCAGCGAGGCGCCGCTCAGATTGCTGTCCTTGCCGAATACTGGCGCAGCCTCGGCAATGTCGAGCGCCTTGCCCTTGGCGACTCCGTCTTTCATGTCCACCAGCACAACATCGCCGAGCTCCTCACGCGCCGCCACATGAGCGAGCGTCCCGCCGATCATCCCTGCGCCAATGAGAGCAATTTTGCTGCGAGCCATGGTGATGTCCTCATCCTGTGATGTGCTGGGCGGGCCGGTCGTTTGCGGAGCCCCCAACGACGACAGAGGCGCCGCGGCACGCCGCTTGCGAAACAAACCGAAAATGGAAAAAACGCCCAATAGTGATGCGCCAGGGCATAACGCGGCTCGCAACAAAGGGCAACGTATTGCGCACCACCCCGAACGAAGCCAATGGCGTCCAGCGACAATTAACCGCCGTCAAAAACTTCCATGAGCCACCTGCACAACACATGGCAGGCAAAACTCAACTCGCGCGCCTAAGAGATCGCCCGGTGCGCCGCGCCCCTCATGGACTCGACGCCGGACTCCAACCGAGACATTTGGAAAAACCAGCCTTCGCGGCAAACGACAGCATCGGTCCCCTTTGGAGATGAAGATGAATCACCAATGGGTCGTTTATTACGAAATGTTACGGGCTTGAGCAGCACGAGGCACCCCCTAAAATTGCGACGTTTTAATCATTATGGTGATTCGCGGTATAACTTGCCCGTTTTCTTGCACAACTTTAAGCAGCTTCGCGTTCAGCGGCCAAATATTCGTGGCTGCGCATCTCCAACAAACGCGAAGCTGTGCGCTGAAATTCAAAGGCGCCGTCTCCTTGTGGATAAAGGGCGTCAGGATCGCCATCAGCGGAGGCCACGAGCTTGGCCCGCGCTTCATAGAGAGTGTCAATTAAGGTCACAAACCGTTTGGCTTCGTTACGTCGGGCGGGGGTCAGGATGGGAATCCCATCGATAAACAATGTGTGATAGCGCCGGGTTAGCGCCAAGTAATCGGCCGCCCCCAGCGCTTGGCCGCACAGTTCATCAAATGTGAACCGCGCCGCCCCTGCCGCCGTTCGCGGCGCGCGAAGCGATCGGCCTTGGACTGTGAGCACTTCCCCGCGCTCATCATCTCCGCAGATCAACCGAGACCAAGCTTGGTCCATGGCTTCGCGCGCGCTTGGGCCGAGCGGCGTGTGCCAAAGCCCCGCGGCCTCCAAGCGTTCCAGGCGAAAATCACGCGCGGCATTGACTTCGATCACCCGCGTGTGGGCCCGGATCATATCGATGAATGGCGCGAATAGCTGTCTGTTGACGCCATTCTTGTATAGGTCTTCTGGCGCGCGATTGGACGTGGCCACGAAGACGACGCCCCGGCCGAACAAGGCCTCAAACAACCGGCCTAAAATCATGGCGTCGCCAATGTCGGTGACCTGAACTTCGTCAAAGCACAGCAACCACGCCTCGCTTGCGATGGTTTGAGCCACTTTGGCGATGGGATCACCAGACCGCGACCGTCGCTGTTCTGCAATTCCGGCATGGACCTCTTGCATGAATTCGTGGAAGTGCGCGCGCCGTTTGCGAGACACCGGCGCAGCATCAAAAAACATGTCCATAATCATAGACTTGCCGCGACCGACACCACCAAAGAGATAAGCGCCTTTCACCCCTGGCCCGGACCGCCCATACAGCATGCTCTTCAGTCCAGGTGACCAGCCTCGCAGACGATTGCTAAGCTCAGAAAGTTGCTGAAGCGTGGTGAATTGGGCGTCGTCAGCCTCTAAGGCGCCCTGCTGCACCCGGGCGCGGTATTCTTCGATGAGCGACATGATGGGATTCTGGCGAATGTTGAGTGAAATGACGCCCTTGGCCTAACCTGAGTGTCCGCGGCTGTCCAACGGGGTTTTGCCGCAAATCAATGGCGTCCGCCTGTCAGGCGTCTGTGCGAGAGTGCTCACGAGCTTCGGCGCGCGCCCAAAGGTAGGAGCCGACCGCTGCGCTCAACAGTGAAAACAGGGCAAGGGCTGCAATGATCGCCAACAATTTGGGGTTCTTAGGACGATTCGTCATCGTTTAGGTCCTGATCCACGTCGCGCATGCGTGATGGAGATGGCTTAAGCGACCTTGCCCGGCGGCTCAACGACTTTGGCGCCTGAAGCCGGGATCGCCCATGGTGGCCTTTGGCGTCCGCGCTGCACTCGTGCTGGCGTTTTTGTTGAGCGGCCTTGCGGGTCTTGCGCGCGATTTCGTTGAGCTTTTGCGTCTGGAGTACGGAGAGCGGTTCATCAAGCCGACCCTTTGTGGGGTCAGTGAACGCAGATCCAAAAGTCTCCAGCCGGCTCTCCACGCTCTCGGCAAATTCCTCTTCCCACTGGGACATGCGCGCATCGGTTCCGCCCTCTTCGGCAGAGGCAACCGCGCGGCGCAATTTGGCGAGCGCACGTTTGGTCTTGCCCGGCCTGACATCGCGCGAGCTCACAACCGCTAACCGTTCACGGCACAGTTAAGCATCGCCAATTGCCGCCAGATACAAGTCCAAAAGCGCTTCTTGTTCGTCGCGTTCATTACGGTCCATTTTGCGCAGACGGATGACCTTGCGCAGAATCTTGACGTCAAAGCCCATCGCTTTGGCCTCATCATAGACCTGCTTCATGTCCGTCATCACATTCGCCTTGTCCTCCTCCAGACGTTCAATGCGTGACACAAACGCCTTGAGTTGGTCCTGCGCAACGCCGCCCATGCGGTCATTCGACGGCGTGTCGGACTCAGACTGGCTTGGTGAAAATGCTTGGATCACGGTCATGGAGGCACCTCGTCTTCACGTTGTTGCGCCCGACGCTAGGACCTCCCGGCGTGGAATTGAAGCCCTGCGGTGCGCGAAATGTTCTTTGAACGTTCTCGTCTTAGCGCATCGTTCTCCACATTGGCAAGAATAAATCGTTCCAGTGGACCTTTGTCGTCCAATAGTTCCATCGCTTTGGTTTGTATGAACTTTTGATCGAGATGCGTCAGACCGTCGGCCCCATCAACCCGGGACGCGGCGCTCACAATCGGCCCATTTTGGTCGCCAAAGGCGCCGGCCAAAGATACATAAGCGTCCACAAGTTTCGAGCTGCCTGTCCGATCGGCGGTCGGTATGGCCATCGAAAAATCCACCATCACGCCCACGCGATCATACTCCACCCCCAAATCCTCGGTGCGATCCATGATCTGCAACATGGCGTCCGTGAGCCACGTCACCAGGACGCGAGACATCGCTCCCGGCCATGGATGCAAGGTGGCGGGCACCGAGGCGTACGCCGAGAATTTTGCCGAATGCGCCACCACATGGTCGGGCACAACTGCCGTGGTGACAGGGATCACGACCTGATCGCCAAACTTCTGCGCAAGGCGTTGAGGCGACCCGTTTGACCCAACGGCCAAAACTGGAGTGCGCGTGGCGATGAGTCCCTCGGTCGCACTGGAAAATGCATGCGCAACGCCTTGCGCAAAGACAAATGGTTCATCGGGCGGATCAAACGGGTAAGCCAGGGCGTGACGTGCGCGGGGATCAATCATTCTGCGGCCTGTGAGCGGTGTTTACCGCGCTCATTGAGCAAAGCGTCCACATGCTCAATCACAAGGTCAGGCTGCTGGTGATGGGGAAGATGACCGGTCAGCGGAGTTAAGCACAAGCGCGCCTCTTTGATTGACGCGGCCAGACGTTCGGCATGGCGATGGGTGTACACAACCTTATCATCTGGACCGGCTATGATCGCCACTGGATGTTGAATGGCGCCATAGCGCAGTTCCTGAACAGCCAACTCCGCGTTTGCGCGCACAAGGTCGCGGGCGTTGGCCAAAAATGATCTTGGACGAAAGAGAAGCGGCTGACCGGTCTTGGCGGCAAAATCATCGACCATCTCGCCGGGCGAGCAGGCTTCAGCCACGCCGGCTTTGGCGAATTGTGGCCCGAGTACAGGCGTGGCGAGCCATCTCATCAGCCAACCAACAACTGGGATTGTGGCGACATGATTGTACCACGCAACAGGGCCCACATAGCCGTGACTTGCCGGGGCCAGTAAAACAAGAGCATGCACTAAATGGGGGTGATCGAGCGCCAATCGCAAGGCGACTGCGGCGCCGTAAGAATGGGCGACAACAAGGGGCGGCTCGCGACAATCGGCCACAACCAACCGCGCCAGCGCGTCAGCATGGCTGGCCAAGCGTTCGCGCCGAGATAATCCGCGAACTGAACTGTGCCCAAAGCCCGGTCGGTCCACGGCCAAAACCCGGGTGTGATCCTTGAGCCGATCGCCCATGCTCTCCATCAGATCCAATCCATGCGCCGCCGCGCCATGGATAAGAAGCACTGGCGGCCCCTCTCCCGCCTCACGCACATGCAGTCGGTAGGGCCCAGCTTTCACCGTGTGTCCATCTTTGGGCCATCGGTGATTGGCCCAGAGCGTAAATACGCCGCCGACAAACAGGCCGATGGCGATGATGGCGCCGATAACGATGATCAAGTGAGAGATCATAAATTGGACTTGGCGCATGTGTGGAAGAAAACCAGGAGCTCGGCACTGGTACACCACACTCGAGCACGCGCAAATCGGCTTTAAAGGTCGAGACCGCTCACATCGCGTTCTAACGCATCGCGCCGACCGCTTGCGAATTCGTGTTCGGGGTACAAGGCGAGCACCGCTCCATAGGCCTCATACGCCCCGCGCGCTGAATCAATGCGCTCGAACAATCCAGCCAGTGTCAAAAGCGCGTCATACCGGCGCGGGTCAACCGCAACTGCGCTTTCTAAGTCCAAGATGGCGCGGGCAAGGTCATCGCTCACCAGTGCGATGTCGGCGCTACGAACATACGCCTCTGCACCCGTCTCATTGCTTAAGGCGATTGCACCGTCAGCCAGCTGGCGGGCGAGCGTGTAGTCGCCAATACTGGCGGCCGCCATGGCGCGTTGAGAAATCAGCCTTGCGGTGGGATCAACCTGGCCGCGCCAAACTGCTTCGATTTCTTCCGCGATGAACGCCGCCTCTGAAGCGTCAGGAGCCGATTTTAGCTCAGTGAAGAGGCGATCCATCCGTTCTTCCGGTGTTTCTTCGGGCTTGGGCTCCTCGGCCTCCTGGTCCTCGCCCACAGACAGGCGCACTGCATCGTCGCGATCCTCAGGCGAATCAGCTGGTTCTTCGAGAACATCGGGATTATCGACCGATTGAGCAAGCGCTGGGTGAACCAAGCCAGACAGCAGCGCCATCAAGCCCAATAGCGCAGTGAACACGCCGAAGCCCCGCGCGACGGAAGCCGTGCGGACGGAAATTAACTGCGAAAATCCAACGTGATCAGCCACAGCTATCCTTGGCGGGCTTTAAAACGCGGGTCCTGCTTGTTAATGACATAAATCCGCCCTTTGCGCCGCACCACTTGGCAAGCGCGGTGGCGTTGCTTCAACGACTTGAGCGAGCTTCTGACTTTCATGACGGCGATCCGAATCCTAAGCAAATGTAAGCGCGCATGGCTACTTGCGCGAACTGCGCATGTCAATCATATCGCACGCATAGGTGTGATATGGGCGCTTTTATTCATCGCGCCAGTACATGCGCAAGATGAAGAAACTTTTGACGCCTGGCGCGAAAGCTTCATCAATCGTGCGGTCGATGAGGGCTATGATCGCGAATTGGCGGCAGCCACATTGTCCGGCGTGGAACCGCTCATGTCCACCATTGAGCTTGACCGCGATCAGCCTGAATTCGTCCGGCCAGTTTGGGAATATCTCGACAGCGCCGTATCACAATCGCGCCAAGATACGGGCGGCGCGTTGCTGTTGGAAGAAGCGGAACTCCTCGCCGCCATCGAAACTCGCTGGGGTGTCGATCGCGCACCTTTGGTTGCGATCTGGGGGCTGGAAAGTGCGTTCGGTGCACAAATCGGCAATACCGACGTTGTCCAAGCGCTCGCGACCCTGGCTTGGGACGGCCGCCGACGCGAATTATTCGAGCGCGAATTGCTTGCAGTCTTGCAAATCATCCAATCGGGAGCGGCAGAGCGCGACGAGCTCATCGGTGGGTGGGCTGGCGCCATGGGGCAGACCCAATTTATGCCCACAACCTTCGTTCAGTATGCCGTGGACTATGATCAAGACGGCCGCAAGGATGTTTGGGCCCATCGCGGCGACGCCTTAGGATCGGCGGCCAATTATCTGCATCGCTACAAATGGAAACGCGGCGAGCCCTGGGGCGTGGAAGTCCGTTTGCCCGATGGCTTTAATTATGCGCTCGCGGACGGTCGTCGCAAGGCCGTCAGCGCCTGGGCGGAACGTGGCATAACCCGCATGGATGGCCAGCCTTGGCCAGCCGCGCGCGCGCAGGTCAGCGCAAAGCTGCTTTTGCCCGCCGGCGCCAATGGTCCGGCATTCCTGACCTACCCAAACTTCGACGTCATCAAAAAGTATAACAACTCAACCGCTTATGCACTCGGCGTGAGCTTGTTGTCCGATCGGCTAGCAGGCAAACCGGGTGTGCAGGCAAGCTGGCCGCGCAGAACACAAATGCTAAATCGGACGGGGATTATGTCGCTGCAACGTGCATTGCGGGCACTGGGTTATGATCCAAAAGGCGTCGATGGTCGCGTCGGCCCCAATACCCAAGCGGCGCTGCGCGCCTGGCAAACCGCCAACAATCTGCCCGCTGACGCCTTTGCCACGCAGGATTTGCTCGACGCCGTTCGTGCGCAGCTTTAAAGAACCCCAACCCAACATGAACGGATGCGCCTTCAACTCGCCGTGCAAATGTCGCTTCTTTGCGGCGTCAACATGAACTGTATGGGGAGAGCACAAAAATGCGCAAAATTCTTCTGGCAACGGCCGCACTCATCGCCGCGCCGGCGGCTGGCCTGGCCGACGAAACCATGGACTGCGCCAAGGCGTCTTGGGCGGACTCCGTGGGCACATGGGACAGCAGCGTCCACTATTTGGACTTCGCCAGTGGCGGGTTCGGCGTTTGGTCTTCCACGGCGCGCATTGAAGCCACAGAAGACGGATATGCCGAGTATCAAATCGGCGATGACGGCGAATATCTCTCGAGCACAACGACATTCACCGAAACAGGATTTCGTGAGGAATCCCTCTCGCCTGAGGGCGAAGTCACCGATGTGGTCGCTATGGACATCACATCGTGCTCAGGCCCGGACGAGGACGGGTTCTACACCATGAAGTCGCAAGGAACATGGACGTCACCCGACGGTGAGACATTGGCGATCCGCGGAAAGTCCATGTCGTCGGAAAATTCGGGCCGAATGATTGGCGAGTACAATCCAGAGGGCGCTGACGGCGACACCTGGTTGTGGGGTCGTCACGCTGTGTTTGTACGCAAAGATGGCGAAGAAAGCTAAACCCTTGGTACGTCATAGCTTTGGTGCGGCGGGCGCGATATCGGCGTCCGCTCGCGCCGAGGCGTCCGCGATGGTTGCTGAGCGAACGGCAATAATGGTGGCGACGATCGCCGTCACCGCCATCACGGCGAAACTTCCAGCGCCGCCTGAAATCATGTAAAAGCCGGTGCCGATGATCGGCGATAGAAAAAATCCGACCCCCGCGGAGGCGGCCACCAATCCGGCCGCCATGCCTTGTTCCTGAGGCTCCACGGCGAGGCTTGCTGCAGCGCTTGCGCCGGGTCGGGCGAGCCCCACCCCGAGGCTTAACGCGACAAAGCCGATCACAATCGCAAACAGCATGGGCGCCAGGGTGACGATCAACGCGCCGAGAATGGTCAAAAAGCCGCCCGCCACCAATGCGCGGCGCGGGCGCAAGTCCAAGCGCGGGATCACAACGAGCTGAGCGAACAACGCCGCCAACGCTCCACATGTGAGCACGAGCCCGGTCATCGCCATGGAGGCGTCCGCTGATACGCCCATACGGTCCATGACCAAAAACCCGATGGTCTGGAGAGCAGCTGCTTGAACAATCCACATGAACATACTGTTCAACAGGATATGCCGCAGGCGCACATCGCCGGCGTGCTTCAGCTGCGCAATCACGCCAGGACGTTTTTTGGCCACATCTGAGCGGACAATCGACTCAGTCACAAACGCGCGAACCGCCAAAGCGCCGAGAATCGCGACGATTCCGGTGATCACAAACGGTCCCGCATAACCTGTCCAAGGCGTCAATTGCGCTGCGATCATCGGGCCACAGGCGGCCCCAAGCCCAAATGCCGACGTCAGCAGCGCGATGGACCGCGTGCGGTCCGCGGGTGCGGTTTGGTCCGCCACCCAAGCCTGGGCGCCCGGTCCCACGGCAGAATTGAGGAGCCCAAAGATGGCCCGTGAACCGATCAGCATCGCGGCAGTCAGGCCGGCCCCGACGACGCCCGCACGCGCTAGGCCGATGGTCTCGGCCATGGCCCACATGGAAACCGCCGCGCCGAGCAGACCAATGACCATGAGTGGTTTGCGCCCGTACTGGTCGGATAACCCGCCCCAGACTTGGCTCATGATCGTGAACAAAAATGCCGCGACGATATAGGTGGCGCCCACAGCAACGGCAGGCAGACCGACCTCCACGGCAAAAGCCGGCAAAATGGCGAACAGCATGGAATTTGAAACGCCATTATTGAATAAACACGCAAACAGGACCCAAAACCCGCGATCTTGAGTAATCGCAACGCTGGTCACAGCGTTGTTTCGTGCGCTGAGTAACATAAGGCGTTAAATATCCCGCGCCCCCGCAAATTCATTTCGCAGTTGCACAATAATGGAGATAGCGCGTTTCGCGCAAATCGCAATTGCCGCAGAAAACTCTGCACGCGCCCTTGCGTCGAATTGAGCGGCTTCTTCGACGGGATCGCCACCGACACCCCTCATTGCCACATCCTAAAACACTAGAAAATCCTATCATTACAAAACTTTAATGTCGTAAGATTTAAATCATTGCAACAGATATCTGGGATATCCGTGAGCGGATTATATTCCGTATAGTGACAGTATTTTACAAAAGTGTCACATTTCGAATTATGAAAAACATTATTGGAATTGGGGCGGCGGCGGCATGCGTGATGCTGTCGACCCCCGCCCACTCAGAGGTCGTCCCTGACGCGGTCCCGTACCGCATCCTGATTAACTCTAGCGTCGAAGTCGTCGATTTTGTCGAGCCTGATTATCCACGCGGCGCTCGAGTCCATATGCGTGAGGGCGCATGCTCCGCCGAATTCATCGTCTCCGGAAACGGCAAGGCTCGGCTGTTGGACACTGTTGAGTGTTCGAGCGCCCGGTTTCATCGCGAAGCGCGCTGGTTTATACGCGACGCGCAATTTGCCGTCTCTCAGGAGACCGGGCCCGATCAGATCCACACGCTCACGATTGAATGGCGTTTGGAAGAAACCGATTGAGATTGCGACCTTATTATCGATCCACATGACGGTTCAGTGAGATTGACTGGACCGTCATTGGGGGTCTTACCAAGACTGAACCTCGAACCCCGCTGATGCGCCTGGACGTCCGTGCAAAGCTGCGCTAGGATCATCATCGTAAAACAATAAAACAATATCGCCTGTCGATGAACCGGCAGGGACAACGAGGACGGTCATGGACGTAAGCTTCGGCCTTTTCGGCCTGTTATATTTGGCGCTGGTGATTTGGGCGATTTTGAGCATTGCACAATCAACCCACGGCACTTTGGGCAAAACCATCTGGCTGCTGGTGATCTTGATCCCTCAACCATTCGGGGCCTTGATTTGGTTGTTTTTCGGACCGCGCGCAGGTCGGACCTACGCCTCAGTGTCCCGTTATTCTGGCCGAGGCTATTCCCGTCACAGCTGGTGAGCGTAGAAACCTCTTCACCACCTGACGATGATCACTCCTGGCGACAATCGGCCGATGCGGTATACCGACCGCCATGTCCGATCACGCCACCCGTCATCTCGCCCCCGAAGTCCCTGACTTGGACTGGACAGCTCACGGCGGGCCCCGGTCGCGTGACTATGAAGATATCTATTTTTCCTCCGCTGACGGCTTGGCCGAGACGGAAACCGTCTTCATTCATGGCTGCCGGCTGAAGGAACAGCTGGCAAGGCTTGGCCCAAACCAACATTTGATCATTGGCGAGCTTGGTTTTGGCTCCGGGCTCAATGTACTGGCGATGTTGGATCTGTGGCGGCGCGCCGGTCCGGCGGGGGCCTGGCTGCACTTGGTGTCAATCGAGGCAGCGCCCATGTCGGCCGACCAGATGCGCCGCGCCCATCAGCTTTTCCCCCAGCTGGGGGATCTGTCAGAGCTTCTCATTTCCCGACTGCCCGCACCGATCAAGGGCGTACACCGCCGGCGGTTTCAAGACGAACGGGTATCGCTGACCCTGGCTTATCTGCCCGCAATCGTTGCGCTCGACTCGCTCGAATTTCAAGCTGATGCATGGTTCTTGGATGGTTTTGCCCCATCGCGCAATCCCGACATGTGGTCGCCAGAGATCTTGGAGGCCATTGGCGCCCATACCAAACCAGGCGGGCGCGCGGCCACATTCACCGTCGCCGGCGCCGTTCGCCGCGGCCTGGAAGCGGTTGGCTTCTCCGTCGAAAAATGCCCCGGCTTTGGCGCCAAACGTGAGCGATTGGAGGCCATATTTCACGGTTCGCCATCGTCCCGCCGATCCATCCTGTTTCCAGCCATCAATCAAGGCAATGCCCGATCGGCCATGATCATCGGTGCAGGAATTGCCGGCGCGTGCACAGCGCGCGCGCTCGCTGACCGCGGCTTTAGCGTCAAAGTGCTCGAGACCCATGAACCTGCTGCTGGGGCGAGTGGCAATAGAGCTGGCCTCCTCGCCCCGCGCCTTGATCTGGATGACCGGCCCATTTCGCGCTTCCACCGGTGCGCTTTCAGTTATGTGCTCGACCTGTTGGACGATGGAGGCGTTCTGCCCATTGGCGTCGCGATGTTGGCGCTCAACGACTCAGATGGTGACCGTTTCACCAAGCTCGCCATAAGCGGCGCGCTCCCTCCAGATCAATTACAAGAATTGCAATCCTATCAAGCGATCGCTGCTGGCGCGGACGGCTTGTCCCGCGGGCTGTGGCTACCACAAGCGGGATTGGTTCGTCCCCTATCCATGGTGGCGGGGCTGCTCGCCGGCATCCAAGTCAGCATCGGCGCGCGGGTTGCAACGTTACGCCAAACCGCACACGGCTGGTGCGCGCACGATGAAAACGGACGCCCGATCGCTGAAGCGGAAGTCTGTGTGATCTGCGCCGGCGGACACGCAGCTGAGTGGTCACAAACAGCCCACATGCCCATACAGCCCATGCGGGGCCAGTTGAGCTATGCCGCCCTCACTGACCAGGGGCCTGACCATGCCTTGATGTTTGGCGGCTATGCCGCGCCGGACGGTCCCGGCTTGCTGTTCGGCGCCACATACGACGCTTGGACAAAAGACGGCCCACCCTCGGCAGATGAAGAGAGCGACCGGCGCAATTTTGAATTGTTGCAGCAATATGCGCCAAAATTGGCCGCCAAGATCGATCCAGAAGCGGTAAGCGGTCGTGCAAGCTTGCGCGCCACGACGCCTGACCGATTGCCTTTGGTAGGTGCGGTTGTGAAAGCCGAGGCGTATACGGAGCGATTTGTTGGATTGAAAACCGGACTGAAGCATTTGGGCGATGCGCCCGCGCCTGTGCATGATGGATTGGGGATCTTAGGCGGATTGGGCAGCCGAGGACTGGTGTGGGCGCCCCTCTTAGCCGAAGCTCTTGCAAGCGAACTGAACGGGGAGCCGGCCGCGCTTGAACGCGGGGCGGCCGAGGCGCTTCATCCTGCGCGGTTCCTGGTCCGTCAACTTAAGCGAAATGTATGACATGGCGCGCCATTAAATGGTGAGTTGCAACACATGATCCCCGTCGAGAGAGGCCCTCACTAAGCTGGCTGACAAGGTTTCGGTGGCGCACTGATCATCGCCAATGGTTATGGCCATGGGCGCGCCCCAAGTGAGATCAACATGGGCGGGCCCCAAGCAGGCGATGAGGCGCCATTGCGGCTGGGCGTCGATCGGCGTGGTCACTCGCGCCGACACCGGCAAAAGGGTTACTGGATCGTCCACGGCGGCGTTGTCGGCTGTAATCACTGCACCCACGCCAAGCCAAGACGCCGCCAGACCCGCTAATGCTGCACTGAGCTTGAACCCCAACATTGATCTGTCTCCCACATCCCAAGGATGGTTCTATTCGATTTCGCGGAAGTCGCGGCGGAGCTTCCATTCATCAGACGTGACAACGCGTTCTAGGTCAGCGAGACGTTCATCCATGTCCCGAAAACGATAGCGAAGGTTGGAAAAAGTGGCTTCCGGCCTGCGCGACACGCCCCGCCAAAACTGATCTTCTTCCGGCGAGGCGGGCTCGGGCACGCTCAAAGGCCGTTCAGGCATGACGAAGGCCGCGACGATGTAGCCAACCAGCACGAACGGTGCGAACCCGATGAACAAGCTGACAATGGTCGCGATGCGCACCCAGGTCACGTCTACATTGAAGTAATCGGCCAGACCTGAACACACGCCCGCAAAGACCGCATTACGCTTGTTTTTATACAACCGCCTTGGATTAGGCGAAGATGAGTAGTCGTCAGACATAACAACGCTCCTTGTCCAACTCAATTATTGCTCTTTCCATGAGCGAGTGCGCTTTCGCCACTCTGGTGACTCGTCATCGAGAATCGACTCAAGCACCTCGATCCGGCGTTCCATTTTGCGAGCCGACCGCCAAAGGTCCTCGAGCATGCGCTCGTCCTCCGGTTTCAACCCGCCCATGGACTTCCACTTGGTGATGTTCCCAAGAATGATGGCAGGTAACACAATAAAAAGTGAGACTACCGCCACCACGCCAATTACGAACTCTGGACCTTCCATAACTAATCCCCGACCTTTATTCTTAGATTATTCTTCGTAAGACGATGACGCAGGTCCAGGCCGCGGCGCAACGCTCACACTTCCTCTACGACGCTTAAGCTCTTCAAGCTCAGCCTCCACCGCGTCCGAGGTTTCCAGTTCGGCGAATTGGCCCTCTAATGTCAGGCCACGTCCCAAATCGTAGGATTCGGCGTGAGCCTCGAGCTCATCAACCTTACGTTCCACCAACGCATAGCGATTGAGTGCATCGTCGATCTTATTGTCGGAAACCCGCTCGCGAACCCGAATTCGATCCTGAGCCGTTTGCTGGCGCATCATCAGCGCCTTGTGCTTGGTTTTGGCCTCATCCAATTTAGCTTGCAGTTTGCCCAAGTCATCATTGGCCTTGGCGATGGCGTCCTCCACCAGTTGAAGCTCACGCTCCACAATCTCAGCGGATCGCGTCGCTTTTTGCTTGGCGGTCAAGGCGCCGCGAGCCAAATCCTCGCGACCTTTGTCGATGGCGAGCTCAGCTTTTGCGGCCCACTCATGCGCGCTGGATTGATACTCCTGCAGCTTGCGCGTCAGCTCTTTCTTGTCAGCGATCGAGCGGGCCGCAGCAGTGCGGACTTCCACCAACGTATCCTCCATTTCCTGGATGATCAGCCGAGCGATCTTTTCCGGATCCTCCGCCTTATCCAGCATGGCGTTGATGTTGGAGTTGATGATGTCGCTTAGGCGAGAAAATATGCCCATGATTACGTCTCCACTTTCGACAGAGTTCTTGTCACAGGATGAAGTGTCCAATCACCAGACCGGCCACGAAGAACAACCAGCTCTCCATGGGACGCCGGCGCAACCAATCACCAGCATTGCCGATGCGCCGGCGCCAGACATCGTCTTCGAGCTCTGCTTGCTCGCGTTCCCGGCGGACTTCCTCATAAGGGTCGTACTTGGTCATTCACTGCTCCATCCTTGAAGGGCGAACCTGATGGCTTTGGTCTCTCCAGGTCGCCGCTCAATTTGTCTACTGCACACTGCGTGCCAGTTTGAGGCACGATCATTAAATAATTGTTTTATTTGGTAAAAATGAAAAAGTTGAACTTTGCACTCCTAATGATTTCGTGTGAGAAACTAAATGATTTGGTGATTTTAGCTAAATAGATTAGTGTGAATGACCATGTACGAAAGCCACTCGCGCACTGATCCTCCGCCGTTGATCGGCATATCACCGGCCCTGCTGGCTGCACTCGAGCACGTGTCGGCGGCAGCAGCCTTGGACCGACCGGTTTTGGTGATTGGCGAGCGGGGCACGGGTAAAGAATTGGTGGCCGCAAGGGTCCATTTTCTATCCCAACGCTGGTCGCGCAATTACCTTAAAATCAACTGCGCAGCGCTGTCCGACGACCTTTTGGAATCAGAACTGTTCGGTCATGAAGCCGGCGCATTTACCGGCGCCACAGCACGCCATGTGGGCCGGTTTGAGCGCGCTGATGGCGGCACGCTCTTTCTTGATGAGATCGCCACGTCGTCCTCGCGCGCCCAAGAAAAAATTCTGCGTGTCGTGGAGTATGGCGAGTTTGAACGCGTGGGTGGCTCGCAAACTCTCGCCACTGATGTTCGCGTCGTTGCCGCAGCCAATGTGGACCTTCCGTCGCGTGCGGCGTCAGGTGAATTTCGCGCCGACCTGCTCGACCGCTTAGCGTTTGATGTGATCACGCTTCCGCCATTACGCGCGCGCCTTGACGATATCCCAGTGCTCACGGAGCATTTCGGCAGACGCATGGCCAGTGAATTAGGCGCGCCCGCATTCCCTGGCTTTTCTCAAAATGCGTTGGAAACTCTGTTGTCGCACAGCTGGCCGGGCAATGTGCGCGAGCTGAAGAATGTGGTGGAGCGCGCGGTCTATCGC
>CAZWVH010000025.1:0-19097 GCA_964636945.1 uncultured Caulobacterales bacterium
CGCCCTAGCCTGCCGGCCCAGATACGCCAATACAATTGGTGTATGCCCAAGGACAAACCACCATCCACCGCGCCGCATGCGTCGCAAGATAAGCCTGCGGACAGCCGGGAGGCAAAGCTTGCTGAGGCGCTCCGGCAAAACTTGCGCCGGCGTAAGGCGGCGGACCGACAAAAGTCGTCCGAGCAAACGTGACTGGCCAATTGGCGCTATTTTGAAATTGCAACGCGAAACGGACAGACCGGCAGGCCGTCGCCAGTGTAAAGATTGCAGACCGGCGCATCCGCGCAAGCGCATACCTCGTCGGCTTTGCAGACCTGAAAGCTCGATGGCCGCGCAGCCTCAACAACAACAAAATCATCAGAGGCCATCACCACCACGACCCCGTGCTCACCGCTGCGCGCCTCGATGGGCGGATAGCCGTCAGCAGCGTAATTGTCTCCGGCCTGTACAGCGTTCATGACGGCGGCGGCGCGACGGCCCACGGTCACCTTATCTGGCGGATGAATGTCCGTGAGATCACCGACATCAATGGTCACGGCGGCAGGGGCGCTCACGAACTTGGGCATCGGCGGCCTTGCCCCGTGATGGGCTTTGCGCCGTGATTGGAGATTTTGCGGGACGCGCCGCCTTGCCCCATTGCCCGGCGCGGTGACACCGTGGACATTTCAGTTGCCATCTTTCGAAGCCGTGAGCACCGCCACCAATGAGTGACGACACCGCCCTTCCCGCCAAACGCACGGCTGTCACCATCCGAGAGGTGGCGCAAAGGGCTGGCGTGTCCCAAATGACGGTGTCGCGGGTGCTTAACCAACCCGACTTAGTTAAAGCTGAGACCACCCAACGTGTTCAGGACGCCATCAAGGCTCTGAATTATCGGCCAAACTTGATGGCTCGCGGACTGGCGGGCGGCAAGTCACTTTTGATTGGCCTGATTTATCATAACCCGAGCGCGAACTATTTGGGCGAGGTCCTGTTGGGGGCCACCAATGCCTGCAGCGAAAAGGGTCACCACCTGTTGGTGGAGAATTACGGTCCCGATTTGCTCACCAATCCCACAGACCTGCACAAGCGTATTCACGACAGTGGTGTCGATGGTCTGATTGTGTGCCCGCCGCTCGGTGAAAATCTCATCGTGACGAAGGAATTGACCAAGAGCGGCATTCCTTGCGTCTATGTTTCGGCCAAAGGCGCTGACGCCACTCATCCTCATGTGGTGGTGGACGAAACTGCAGCGGCCAGTTTGATGACCAATTATTTGATCGACCAGGGTCATCGTAAAATTGGCCTCATCACGGGCGACCCAGATCAGCGGTCCAGCCCAGAGCGACAGCGCGGCTTTCAACAGGCAATGCTCGCGCGCGGCCTCACGAAACCACCCGACTATATCGTTGAGGGGGCCTACACCTACCGATCAGGAATGGATGGCGCGCAAAAATTGCTGGCGCTGGCCGATCCCCCGACGGCCATATTCGCGAGCAATGACGACATGGCAGCCGGCGTTATCGCAGCCGTCCAGCAGCTTGGCCTGCAAGTGCCGGGCGACGTCTCGGTGGCCGGATTTGACGACACGTCTCTGGCTCAGACCATTTGGCCCGGCTTAACCACCATTCGCCAACCAATTTCCGCCATGGCCCGAACTGCCGTGGCGTTGTTGGAAAAAACCTGTCGTGGTGAAGACAGACAAGAGGCCGTGCTGGAGTTCTCGCTTGTGAAACGGGAGTCAGTGGCCCCACCATCGCGATAGTCATTTCTCGGCAAGCCTCGCTTGTGTTCTCCGCTGCATTGGCTAGAGGGATGCAAGCTAAATTATCCCACACTCATAAATGAGGATCGCGGATGCGCCGCTTGGATCGCCTCCTGTCACGCACGCCTCTCGGCGCTATGGCCCGACATGCGCCATTCGTCCAGGCCGCATACGCCAGGGTCATTTTGCCCCGGCCTTCCATGATCAATTGCTTTGATGGCTGTTACGACAGTTATGAGGAAGCCGTTGAGAGAATTTCCGATGACAAACGCCAAGGCTGGGATGATGATCACCTCGCCAAAATGCTGGCTGAGGGCGATCCAATCACCATCCCTTCGCTCTACCCCAGTTACTTTTGGCTGGAGCAACTGCTGGGTCCTCGTTCCCATGTGATCGATTGGGGCGGCGGCGTGGGCCACACCTATTACGAGTATGTGAAACGGACTCGCCTTTATCGCGAATTCGATTGGACCATAGTGGAGATGCCGGCCATCGCCGCAGCCGGCCAACGCTTGGCCGCCGATCGTGCAGAACAGCGGCTACGGTTCGATACAGAGTTGCGGCCGGTCGAAGCAAACGAAATCATGTTTTCAAATGGCGCCGTCCAATACATGTCGCCTGATATTTTCAATGTTCATCAGATTGCCCAAGCCGGATATGCATCGATTATCCTGAACAAGGTCCCGCTCATCAACGGACGGGAGTTTTGGACCCTCCAGAATTTAGGCAACGTCCTATGCCCCTATCGCGTATTCAATCGATCCGACTTTATTTCCGCATTTGAACAAAATGGGTACCAATTGCTGGATGAATGGCCAGTACTGGAAATTCAGATCGATTTTCCATTCTACCCCGATCGAGCGATCAAGGCGCTGAGCGGGCTGGTGTTCGAGCGTAAGCATTGAGACCCAATACATCGTCCCCGTGGGCGCTCCATGGTCCAGCGTCATGCTGGCGGGCGTGCATCAGCATTGACGGTGCTACCTGTTGTGCGTACGCATAATTCGGGGCCGCAGCGGCGCGCAAAGAGGCGCGATGACGCCTAAAAAAGTAACACAACTATAATTGGGGGGTGGGGTGTCCATTGTAGGAGCCATTGACCGAGTCTCCATAAACAGACCGAGCGCCACTGCACTGTTGCAAGGCGCACGGACGATGGATTTCACCAGGCTTATCGACTATTCCCATCGTGTCGCCAGCGCGCTCCGATTGAGCGGCGTCAAACCCGGTTGTGTGGTTGGCGTCTATGGTTCTCGCTCAATTGACTCCATTGTTGCACAACTTGGCGTGCTGCGCGCCGGAGCGATTATTCTCAATCTCGATCCCAATTTGCCTGACGAGCGATTACGGTATTTGATCGCCGACACCAGCCCAACAGTCCTGATAACGCCTGACGAAACCGATCAATCGGCGGCAGAGACAAGGCTGGGTCTTTCGTCGATCTCCATCGCATCCTGCTTGGAGCGGCCCGCCAATGCAGCGCCGCATACTGAACCCGTCGATGCGGCGGGTGACGTGGCGTGTATCATGTATACCTCCGGGTCCACAGGCGCGCCGAAGGGCGTCCGCTTGGCGCACCAGGGGATATTGCGACTGGCCGCGCCCAATGACACGCTGCAGCTCGGGCCACAAACAGTGTTTCTCCATGCTGCGCCATTGGCGTTCGACGCGCATTTGTTGGAGGTGTGGTGTACGTTGGCCAGTGGCGGCGCCGTGGCGATTTTACCCGACCCCGTGCCTTCTCTGGCTCAAATCGGCGACGTGATCGCTCAGCATAACGTGAACACTGCCTGGCTCACGGCGGGCGTGTTTCATTTGATGATTGACGAAAATCTCGAAGGTCTGAAGCCATTGCGTGTGCTGGCGGCAGGAGGAGATGTGCTCTCGCCACGCCATGTGGGCCAATTGTTAGACGCCCATCCTCATATTCGGCTGGTGAACGGATATGGCCCCACTGAGAACAGTATTTTCACCACATGCCATGTGATTGAACGCGCCGATGTATCACCTGACGCAACGATCCCGATTGGCAAGGCGGTGCGTGGCACGACGCTCCATGTTCTCGATGAACATATGCGCCCCGTTCCTGATGGCCAGCTGGGCCAATTGTGCGTGACGGGCGAAGGCGTCGCGCAAGGCTATCACAATCAAACTCAACTCACTGACCCAGTCTTTGTCAGCGACCCGTTTGATCCGTCAGGTCGCGGCCGGATGTACCTAACCGGCGATGTCGTGCGCCGCCGGCCGGATGGCGTGGTGGAGTTTAAGGGGCGCAATGATCGTCAGATCAAGATCGACGGCAAACGTCTCGAACTGGATGAAGTGGAGAATCTGCTGCGCCAAGATCGCCGCGTGGGTGATGCAGCCGTTATTAGCGTTGAGGCGTCGAACGGCAAAAAGCGGCTGGCCGCCTATGTGACGCCGGCGCAGGATTGCCACACGCGGGACTTTGGTGAGCTGCGCGCGGATATTTTACGCGCATTCCGAGATCGCGCCGAATTACACATGGTTCCAGCGGCGCTGACCGTTATGGCTGCCTTTCCGCTGACCAGCTCTGGGAAAATTAACCGACGGTCTTTGCCCCTGCCCGCTGAACTTCAGCGCCCCGCCCAAACCGAACAAAGCTCAAACGCAACAATCGCATCAGGCGATTTTGAAGCCGTGGTCGCCGATGTATGGGCGAATGTCCTGGATCGCGCGCAAGTCGATCGCCAAACGCGCTTTTTTGACTTGGGCGGCACATCCATGGACGCCATGCGCGTCCATGCCGAACTGTGCAAACGTCTCGATCAATCAATCCCAATTTCAGTACTGTTCGACTGCGCCACCATTGCTCAGTTTGGGGCGTATCTGAGGGGAGATTCGGTCACGTCAACCACCAGATCGCAATCCCAATCAAGAGGCGCCCGCCAAGCGAGCGCCATGCAACGACTGCGCGAACGGCGACTAGAACAGAGGTCTTCGCAATGACTGTCCAACGCGATGCGTCTCAATCGCTCCCTTCGGACGCTGTCGCCATAGTGGGCATGGCCGGCAAGTTTCCCGGCGCACCTGACATTGGCGCGTTCTGGCGCAACCAATTGGATGGTCGGGTCACCATTTCGCATTTTTCCGACGAGGAATTGGACGACTCCTTTGACGACGCCACGCGCTCCGACCCCAATTTCGTCAAGGCGCGCTCGGTCCTTGATGACGCCGACAAATTCGACGCCGCTTTTTTCGCCATGTACGCGCGTGAAGCCGCGCTAACCGACCCCCAGCACCGTGTATTTTTGGAAGTGTGTTGGCACGCCCTGGAAAATGGTGGCTGTGACCCCAACGCTTTTGACGGCTCCATCGGTGTGTTCGGCGGCTCCAGCATGCCGACATATCTGATGAACAACCAGTTCGCTGACCGAGCGGCGGCGGCCAACTTTGCCAGCCATTATCAGGTGGGCGAGTATGACAAGCTGGTGGGATCGCTGCCCGACGCGCTGTGCACGCGGGTTGCTTATAAACTGAATCTGCGCGGCCCGGCGATGACGCTGCAAACCGCCTGCTCCACCTCCCTGTTGGCAGTGAGCCAGGCGTGCCAATCACTGTTGTTATATCAGTGTGACGCGGCCCTGGCTGGCGGAGTGTCGATCACCTTCCCACAAAGGCGGGGTTATTTGTCGCTCGATGGCGGACTGGCCTCGCGCGACGGCGTGGTGCGTCCGTTCGATAAGGACGCCTCAGGCACGGTGTTTGGTCATGGCGCGGCGGCGGTATTGCTCAAACGGCTGGAAGACGCGGTGGCCGACGGCGATCGGGTCTATGCGATCATTCGCGGCTCGGGCGTCAATAATGACGGCGCGCAAAAGGTCAGCTTTACCGGCCCGAGCGCCCAAGGTCAGGCCGACGCCATAGCGCAAGCCTACGCCGTGGCGGATGTAGAACCGCGCACGGTGGGCTTTGTGGAAACCCACGGCACCGCGACGCCGCTGGGTGATCCCATTGAATTTGCAGGATTGGTGGATGTGTTCGGCCAAGAGGGCGACTGCGTCTTGGGTTCAGGCAAGGCCACGGTGGGCCATCTCGACGCGGCGGCCGGCGTGACCGGGCTCATCCGCGCGGCCATGGCGCTGCACAGCGAGACCATCCCGCCAATGGTGAACTTCACCGCTCCCAACCCACGCATGGACTTGGAGCACAGCCCGTTCCGGATCGTCGCTGACGCCACCGCCTGGCCGCGCAGCGCGCAACCCAGACGGGCCGGTGTAAGTTCCTTTGGCGTGGGCGGCACCAATGTGCATGTGGTGCTGGAAGAAACGCCCTCAGCCTGCATTGCGCCCGCCAAACGCGATGATGACGGCCGCATTCACGTGCTCCCAATGTCGGCGCATTCAGAACCAATTTTGGTTCAGGCCGCCCATGACTTGGCCGAGGCCTTGGAGCGCGATTCCGATTTGGCGCTCGCGGCCACCGCCAATACGCTGCAGCACAGCCGCGCGCGCTTTGTCCATCGCGCAACCATCGCCGCCCAAACGCGCGCAGAGGCGATCGCCGCCCTGCGCGATATTTCCTCCAGCCAAACCGCGGCCAATGACGATCAATCCGCACCGCCCGTCGTGTTCATGTTTCCCGGGCAAGGCGCGCAATATCCGGGCATGGGGTTGCCGCTCTATCAGCACGAGCCAGTCTTTCGCGACTGGATCGATCGCGGCGCCGAAATCCTGAAATCCCCGCTGGGCCTGGATTTGCGAGATCTGTTGCACTCTGAACCGCCAGCCGACGAAGACACCCCTCACCCCATTCGGTCCACCGTGTACGCCCAACCGGCCTTGTTCCTCACCCAGTATGCCCTGGCGCAAACCTGGATGTCCTATGGCGTGACGCCATCAGCCATGATTGGCCACAGTGTGGGTGAGTTGGTGGCCGCCAGCCTGGCCGATGTGATCGCCTTTGACGATGCTCTGCAATTGGTGGCTGCGCGCGCCGAACTCATGCAATCCGCACCCGCTGGCGCCATGGTCAGTGTACGCGCTGACACTGAGACGGTGACTGCGCTTACTGATGGCTCAGGCATGGATTTGGCGGCGGTCAACGCCCCCAATCTCTGCGTGGTTGCGGGCCCGTTCGACGCCGCGGACGCCTTTGAGAAACGACTGGACCAAGCCGGTGTCGCCCACCGGCGACTGCACACCTCTCATGCCTTTCATTCCTCCATGATGGATCCCGTTGTCGATGCTCTTCGCGAACGCGCCGCCGCGTTTCGGTATGGGCCAGCGCAATTGCGTTATGTTTCTTGCGTGACCGGGGATTGGGCCGGCGCCGACGCTGGCGCCTCAGGCGAATATTGGGCGCGCCATTGCCGCGAGCCCGTTCGCTTCCAAGCCGCGTTGGAAACCGTGACGGCAGAGGGCCGTCCTGCGTTGCTCGAAGTGGGTCCGGGCCGCACGCTCGCCACCTTTGCCGCTCAAGGTCTCGACCGCAAACGCTATGCCGGTGTGGTCACGTCCATGCCCGACTTTGCGGACCGGTTGAACGACCGCAAGATGTTTGCCGAGGCCGTTGGCCGGTTGTGGACCTTGGGCATTGAGCCCGACTGGGCCAAACTGGCCCCCGGCGCTCGTGTTGTCGCTGCCTTGCCCAACTACCCGTTTGCGCGCGAGCGCCATTGGATCGACGCCCCTCCGCGCAGCGCCGTTATGCCGTCAGTCTTGACTGCGCCCAATCTCCCGTTGTCTGGGGATCAGAACATGCCCGCGAATCAGTCTCCCGCTTCATCCGCTGCGCCCATGGATAAGCCCGATCAGTTGATCGCGCTCATCGCGGGATTGCTCCAGGAGTTATCCGGCCAAGAGGTGTCTGCCAGCGACGCGGACGCGACATTCTTGGAGCTGGGCTTTGACTCCCTGTTTCTGGGCCAGGTCGCTCAACGCGTGAAGCGCGACTATGCTATCGACGTCACCTTCCGCCAATTGCTCAGCACGTATCCCACCATCCGCAAGCTCGCAGAGATGATGGATGAACACGTGCCAGCCGATCATCCCAAATTGTCGGTCGCAGCGGCCACTGGCGCTGCGCACGCCATGCCGGAACTGAGCGCCCTTGCCCAGCTCCCGCCCGGGGCGTCAGGCGACGCCATGGCGCTATTCCAACAGCACCAAGCAGCGATGCAGAACCTCTTCGCCCAACAGCTGCGAGCGCTGCAAGGCGGTGGAACGCCCACTGGCCCAATCGGTTCAGCTGCGCCTGCCCTTGAGCCCTTTTCCATTGATGGCCCCGAGGCTGCCCAACGCGATCGCTTCCGCATGTTCAAGAAGGGCGGAGCTGACGCCGATGCGGTCACGCCCAAACAGCAGGCGTTTTTGGATGATTTGTGCCGCAGCATCTCCAAACGCATGGCCAAATCCAAGGCCTATGTGGCCAAACACCGTCGCGTTCTTGCTGATCCGCGCACCGCCGCAGGCTTCCGGCCTGAATGGAAAGAAGCGGTCTTCCCCATTGTGTTCGACAAAGCCAAGGGATCGCGGATTTGGGACGTGGACGGCAATGAGTTTGTCGATTTGGTCAATGGCTATGGTCAGACCTTTTTCGGGCATAATCCTAACTTTGTGATCAAAGCCCTGCGTGCGCAGGAAGATCGCGGCTTTCCCATTGGACCGCAAAGCAATCTCACCGGCGAGGTGGCCGAACGCCTCTCGCGCATGGTGGGCATGGAACGCGTGACGTTCTGCAATACCGGTTCAGAAGCGGTGATGGCGGCCATGCGCGTGGCGCGCACCGTCACCGGCCGCGAGGTGATCGTTGTGTTTGCCAACGATTATCACGGCCAATTCGACGAAGTGCTGGTGAAAGCCCAGCGCTATGGCGTGCCGCCGGTGGCCATGCCCATCGCCCCTGGCATTCCTCGCTCGTCGCTGTCGAACATGGTGGTGCTGCCCTATGGCGCGCCTGAGAGTCTCGACTGGATCCGGCGCAGCATGGACCACATCGCCGCCGTGATTGTGGAGCCGGTGCAAAGCCGCCACCCCGAGTTGCAGCCTGTGGAATTTCTCAAATCTTTACGCGAAATGACCAGTGAAGGCGGGGCGGCCATGGTGATGGACGAGATTGTCACCGGTTTTCGCACCCACCCCGCCGGCGCCCAGCACCTATTTGGCGTCAAAGGCGACATGGCCACATATGGCAAAGTCCTTGGCGGCGGCATGCCCATTGGCGTGCTGGCTGGCGATGCGCGGTTCATGGACGCGCTGGACGGCGGCGACTGGCACTATGGCGACGTTTCCGTGCCTGAAGTGGCGCCCACCTTCTTTGCTGGAACATTTGTGCGCCATCCACTGGTGCTCGCCGCAGCGCTGGCGGTCTTGAAAAAGCTGGAGGCAGAGGGGCCCGCTTTGCAGGAACGCCTGACCCAGCGGACGTCTGCCTTGGTAGACCAACTCAATGGATTGTTCGCAGAGCGCGAGCTGAGCCTCAAGACCAAAACATTCTCAAGCTGGTTCATCACCGATGTCTCAGTGGAAGGGCCATTGGCCGCGTCCTTATTCGTGGCCCTGCGCCAACTCGGCGTGAATTTGCAGGACGGCTTTCCCTGTTTCTTGACCACGGAACACTCCGAGGCCGATTGCCAGCACATCGTGAAATCCTTCGGCATAGCATTGGATATGCTAGAGGAAGGCGAGATTATACGTCCCGGTGCGGCGCGTGAAACGCTCACCCACGGCGGACCGACCGAAACCACGCTGAGCCAGCCTCAACAAGAGATTTGGTTGGCGGCGCAAATGGGCGATATGGCGTCATGCGCGTTCAACGAGTCGGTGACCTTGCGCCTCCACGGCCATATCGACCACTCCGCGCTCAGCGAGGCTCTCAACGATGTGGTTGCCCGCCACGACGCCTTGCGCGCGCACTTTTCTCGCACCGGTGAGCAAATGCACGTCTTGCCGGCGCTTTCCATGGATTTGCCCCATCACATGTTCAGGGGCGACAGCGAGAAACAACTGAAGTCCTTCATCGCCGATGACGCCCGCACACCGTTTGATCTGGTCAACGGACCCTTGGTGCGCGCTGCGTTGTTGTCGTTGGCGGACGACGAACATGCGCTGATCTTCAGCGCCCATCACATCATCTGCGATGGCTGGTCCATGGGCATCATTCTAAAGGACCTTGAACACGCATATCGCCAGCGCAAAGCCGGTTCAGCGTCCTCATTCGACACCCCGGCGGCGTCATTTGCCGCGCATGCCGGAACACCAATCGACAATGCTCAGGACATGAAGTTCTGGCGGGACCAATTTCAAACCATCCCTGATTTGCCCGAACTGCCGACAGACCGCCTGAGGCCTGCACACAAAGCCTATGCCGGCGCATCCTACACACACCATTTGTCCGAAGACCTTTATCGGTCTGTGAAGTCCGCGGGCTCCAAATTGGGCGCCAGCCTGTTCACCACTTTGTTCAGCGCATTTCAAATCATGGTGGGCAAGCTCTCAAACGCCAACGATGTGGTGGTGGGCGTACCCATCGCTGGACAAAGCATGTTGGACGAGCCGTCGCTTGTTGGCCATGCGGTCAACTTTTTGCCGATCCGATGCGCGTTTTCGACCAATGATAGTTTGGGGGCTCACTTGATGCGCGCCCAGGAATGCGTGCTCGATGCATTGGAGCACCAGAACGTCACCTATGCTGAGCTTGTGCGCGAGCTAGGCGTGAAGCGCCCGCCCAACCGACAGCCGCTCACAGAAATCCAGTTTAACCTGGAGAAGGCCGCGGTGAACGACGACTTTGCGGGTGTGGGCGCAACGCTGTCCAATAACGCTAAAGCGGCCGTGCATTTCGACGCATTCTTCAACGTGACCGAAACGCCAGCTGGCTTGCGCATCGACGTAGACTATTCCACCGAGCTGTTCGACGAAGCGACGATTGAACGCTGGATCGGCAATTATGGCCAGGTGCTGCTCGCCATTGTGAGCAACGCCGACCAATCCATCGCCGATCTGGAGATTCTGACCACCGAAGAGCGCGAGCGTCTGCTGGTGCGCGGCAACGCCCGCAATACGCGTGAACGGCCGGTCATCCAAACCACAATTGGCGAATTTGAAGACACCGCTCGCCGTCACAAGCTTGCCCCCGCCGTACTGTGGGATGATCATTCGCTCAATTATGAAGATTTGAACGCTTATGCCGATCAAGTCGCAGCGGCGTTGCAAGAGTTCGGCGTCACGCGTGGCGAGTGCGTTGGCCTCTTGGCGACACGCTCTGCAGAAGCGATTGTTGCCATTTTGGGGGTTTGGAAGGCGGGTGGGGCTTATGTGCCGCTCGACCCCGCCTATCCTGAATCCCAGCTGAAATTCATGGCCAAAGATAGCGGTGCGCGGATTATTCTGGCTCAAGATGAGGCGCTTGATCTTGTGCCTGACTCCCGGACGCTTGCTGATACCGTTTTGAAACTCAGCGACATTGCCGGACCGTCCATCGATCCTGCGCCGCCGGCAACATCACCCGCCCAACCGCAAGACGCCGCCTATGTGATGTACACGTCCGGATCGACGGGCAAACCAAAAGGGGTTGTCGTCCCTCATCGCGGCATTGTTCGGTTGGTGAAGGATCAGGCCGCCTTCACCATCGGCGCAGACGATGTGATGCTAGCCTGCGCGCCATTGGCGTTTGATCTGAGCACGCTGGAATTTTGGGCGCCCTTGCTCAATGGCGGCTGTGTTGCGGTGGTCCCGCAGGTCAAGCCAACATTGCTCGACATCACTCATGCCGTGGCCAAACACAAGGCCACCGCAGCTTGGTTCACCGCTGGATTGTTCAACGCACTGGTGGATGAAGTGGTTGATGGCCTCGCCCCGCTTCGTTTGATCATCACCGGCGGTGAGGCGGTGTCGGTGGATCACGCTCGGCGCGCCATCGCCGCTTTGCCCAACACCACAATCATGAATGGCTATGGGCCAACGGAAAACACCACCTTTACCACCACATCCGTTCTCAGCGACGGGACCTGGACTGAAGGATCGGCCCCCATTGGCGGAGCGTTATCGCGAACCACAGTCTTTGTATGCGATGAGAAGGCACAGCTGGTTCCTGACGGCGTCGCGGGCGAATTGCTCACCGGCGGTGAAGGCGTGGCGCTCGGCTATCACAACCGCCCCGAACTGACGGCGGAACGGTTCACGCCCGATCCTTTCACCGACACTGGCGGTGTGCTGTACCACACCGGCGATTTGGTCCGCTGGAAAGGCGACAAGCTGGAATTTCTCGGCCGACAAGACTCCCAAGTGAAGATCAATGGCTATCGGGTTGAGTTGGGCGAGGTGGAGGCGGTGCTGAGCGAACATCCAGAGGTGATCGCCGCGCGGGCTTTTGTTGATACCGGCGCGTCGGGCGCGCGACGCTTAGCCGTGGCGGTCAAATCGTCCGCGTCCGAATCAAGGCTGCGTGACACCCTAACTGACTACATGCAAACCGCTCTGGCGCCGCACTTACAGCCCAAAGTTTTGCACGTGGTTGAAGAAATCCCCCTCAATACAAACGGCAAGTTTGATCCGAAAAAACTGCCCGATCCGGTCCAAGCCGCGGTCTTGCCCAAGGCGCCTCCAGCGGGACCAATCGAAGGCGCGCCAAGCACGCCCACTGAGAAGAAGTTAGCAGCCATCTGGCAGGATGTGTTGGGCCTGTCTGCAATCAATATAGACCAGCACGTATTGGCGTTAGGCGCGGATTCGCTGCAGATTTTCCGCCTCGGCGTGCGATTTGCGTCAGAGGGAATCGCGCTTGAAGCGCGCCATGTCTTGGCCCATCCCACGCTTCGAGACCTGGCCGCCTATTTTGATGGTCACAAGGACGGGGATGCGGAAATGGCCGCCGCTCCAAAGCTCAGCGATTTCCGCGGCCGCGCGCGACGTCGCCAAAAAGCTTCGACACGTTGAGCGGATTATGAACCAGTTTGTCACTCCCCATCACCCGGTCGATCTCGATCAACTCGAACCGCTGCCTTGCACGACATACCAACAGCGGATTTGGGCTGACGCCATGCACGACCCTGACAATGTGGCGGTATTGGCGGCCTTTCGCTGGCGTGTCAAAGGGCCGATCACGACGGAGCTCCTCGAACACGCGCTCAATGCCCTTGTGGCGCGGCACGAAGTTTTGCGCACCATCTTCCAGGACCTCGGCGAAGGTGTGAGACAATTGGTTTTACCTCGCTTGGATTTGCCCATAGAGGCGATCGACATCTCGACTCTTAGCGCGGAACTTCAATCGCAAAGGCTGGACGAACTTGGTCTTAATGAAGCGCGCAAGCCGATGAATGTGTCGACCGGCCCCCTCATCCGCGCCCTGCTTGTGACCTGCGGGCCTAATGACGCCATGCTGCATCTGACCTTGCATTCCCTGGTGGCTGATGGATGGTCGATCGGCTTGTTGATGGATGAACTGGGCCGCGAACTGCAAGCTGCGTCACATGGCGAACAGCTCGACCTTCCCGAACCAGAACTGCACTACGCCGATTATGCGCTCTGGCAAGAAGAGTTACTCGAGAGCGGCGCTCTCAACGATGAGCGCAATTACTGGGCCAAGCAATTGTCGAACTTGACGAGATTTAGCCCGCCCACAGATCACGAACGGCCGCAGCGTCGCTCGGGCGCCAGTTTCATTCGCTCTATGGTCGTTCCCGAGGATGTCAGTGCGGCGCTCGACGCCCTCACGGCGAAGACCCGCTATACCCATAATACCATCTTATCCGCGGCCATCGCCGCAGTAATGCATGTCATTTCCGGCGCCCGCGACATTCAAATCGGCGCGCATGTGGCCGGCCGCTCACAGCCCGAATTGGAGCCTGTGATCGGCCCGGTCTATAACCCCGTCATCTTTCGGTATTTGGTCAATGGCGATCCCACCATCGCCGCCTTTGCCGAGTACGTCCAAGGCGTAGCCGAAGGCGTGTTGGCCCACCAGCAATTGCCTTACGAAAAAGTGCTGGATCTGATGGGCAGTCCGGCCAAGCCCGGTGATCAACCCGTGTGCCTGATCAACGCCAATTATCAGAAACTCTATATCTCCCAGACCGATGGGCAATCGTACGATCCGTTCGACATTGTATCTATCCCGTCCCTGCCCTGCGGGCCGATTTGGGATCTCAATTTCTTCATGGTGGATCGCAATGATGGCCGCCGCCTATCCTGCGAGGGGGACGGCGATCTTTATGAGCACGAAACCATTGATGAGTTGCTCGATGCGGTGGTGACCGTGATCCGCACCCTTTACAAATCACCGCAAACCAAGTTGTCCGAGTTGAGTTTGCCTATCGCCTTGAGATTCAGCAACGCGATCACAGCTTCGGGCCCAACGACACACGGACTGCTCGGCCGCGCGGGCGCCAAAGTTATGCGCCTGGACGACGGCGCTGCGCAGGCCAATCCTTTTATCGTGATCAACGACGCCGGTCGCTATCTGGATATGGCCAAAGTTATTGGCGAACAGCGCCCCATGTATTGCGCGCAGCTCTATGATGCATTTCGCCCCGAACCCTTCCATGAGCGTCCGTTTCAAGACATCGCCAGCGAAGTGGTCGAGTTGGTGCGTTCCCAACAACCACGGGGACCTTATGCCCTTGGCGGATTTTGCGTGGCGGGATGCCTTGCCTATGAGGCCGCCCGCCAATTGCAAGACGATGGTGAAGAGATTGCGTTTGTCGCCATTTTCGACAGCTGGGCGCCGCGTTTCATTTTTAATGGCCCGGCTTGGCGCAAAGAATTCATCTTGCGCTCATACAAGTTGAACGACCGGCAGTGGCAATTGCGACGTTTGCGGCGCAATCAAATGACGACGAGCCAGTGGCTACACTCATTCTCCCTGCTCGAAAAACTGGGACTACTCAAATTGTTGCGTAAGTTTGGGATGAAGAAAACCGATCTTCCCGCCGATCCTTTTGGGCACCCTTGGTTCCAAGACAGTCTTCAAGACAAGAAGATGCAGTGGACCCCGCCGGACGTGGACTTTGACGTGCTGCTCGTGCGCAGCCAGGAACTCAGGCATCCCTTGCTCAATCACTTTAAATTCGGCTGGCCCCAGCACGCCAAAGGGCGTTTGTCCATTCTCGATGTCCCAGGCGATCACTGGCTCGCGCTGGACAAATCGAATGGCGCGCTGATCGGCCAAAAAATCAATGCCATGTTCGAGGCGCGTCAGCTGGAGGCATGACATTGGCCGGGCGCAATGTAACGGTTCGCGCCGCAACGCTGGTCTGCCTTTGTGTCGTCGTGTTGCTCGTCGCGTTGGAGGCGTTGTTCATGCTTCGAAATTTCGACACGCCGCAGCCGGGACCATTTGGTTATGATCGGTTGGAATTGACGTTGCACCACCCTGATGGATCATCACCGGATATTCCGCCCGAAATTCCCGCCTTGCTTTATTATCCAACGGCCGAAGGACAAGCCCAGCTCGCGAGCGGCCAGTTTCCGTTGATCGTGCATAGCCCCGGTTGGGGCGCGAGCCGCCACACTAACCAACAATTGCTGACCTTCCTCACCAGTCATGGCTATGTGGTGCTATCCATCGATGACGTGAAGCTTAATGGCGCGTGGAGTGGCCAGTCATCGCAAGCGCGCGCCATCCAGGAAATGCCTTACGCTCTCACCTCGCCAAAGGGATTGGGTGAGGACATTCGCCGGTTCGATCAGCGGACGCAGGCCCAGGGACGAAAAATCAGCGCCGCCCTCACTGCATTAGAGCGCCTTGCGCAGTCGCATTCTTCAGAGCCGCTTTCGCTCATTGCACGCTTTGATCACGTCGCCGGCGTGGGATTTTCGTTCGGCGGAACGGCCCTGGCGCATTTGTGTTCCATCGACCCGCGATTGGTCAGTGTTGTGAATTTAGACGGCGGACATTGGGGTCGTGGGGCGGATGCTGTGCCTTGCGCCTATCTCATGATTTATGGACTCGACTCCTTGCCGAACAGTCAGCCCGAGCACCAACGGACCCTCCATGGGCGTCGTGAACAGCAGATGATCATTCGCGATCTGCAACTGGTTCGACGCCACATCTCGAATGACAACACATTTGTGGCGTTGTTTCCCACCGCCCGTCATGGCCAGTTTGCCGACGCACCAACTCCTTCTCTGTTGCGCAGGGTTTTGGGCGGTGGTCGAAGCGCAAAGCAATCGTCAGTGATCCACGCCATGAGGAACGCGTTCACGCTACACTTTCTTCACGCTTATCTCCCGACGGATGGAGACCCCACTTCATTCGATCCGCCGCTAGACCCAGCACTCGCGCAACGCCTGACATTGGACTCGGCGATGTTGAACCAATGGAAGGATTATCCCATCCCATTAGGCCACACGGACTAGTTTGGGCCATCCGTCTTGCCGTCCTTAGCCGACCACATCCAATGTCACACTTGGCCGCGACTGTGGTCCGATCACAGCGACGAACCCGCAAACATCCGGCGCTGGCTTGATTGGGGCCAACCAGATTGGATCGGAAACCTTGAACTCATCGGGTAGTGATTGAAGCTGCCAATGTTGGCCAATCCGCTCGACTGTTACGGTGCATGGATCAACGAACAGACCTACTCCGACAGCCTTAAGCACCGCCTCTTTGGCCGTCCAATACTCTAATAGAGTTGAGTTTTGAAGGGGCTCGTCCACCATGCGCCATTGATCGCGTTCGGCAGGCGACAATATGCTCGTTGCAAGGGATGTGACCGGACGGTCTTCACCCTCAATGTCCACGCCGACCTCCCAGGTATCGCTGAACGTAAGGACCGCCCATGTCCGCGTGTGGCTCAGATTTAAATGCGCGCGACCGGTCTTCAACTGCGGTTTGCCGTGCGGACCACGGCTAAACTCCAGCTGTTTTGCGGGGACGCCCAAGCGTTCGGCCAAGCGGCGGCGCACGCCATAATGCGCCTTGAGATATCTTAGGCGATGGTCCGCCTGGGCAAAGCGATCCGCGCGGGCAAGCTCCTCTTCCGACAGGATATCGGCATAATCCGGCTGAAGGGGAGCCGGCTGGTCAATGCGCCACGCCACACACTCGATCAAATTTCAGATCTCCTGGTCAATCTCCCCCCAACCTTTCGCGATTTTGCCCGCCGTGCATAGAACTCGCGACAGACCTTAGCCCCTGGATTACGATGCCGTCGCGGCGTTTGCGAGATTAACTCATGAGTTTCAAAACCACTGTTACCGGCCGTAAAGTGGCGATGGGTGCGTTTTGGGGAACCCTGGAGTCGCTGACCCGTCAGGCGCTCACCTTGATCATATTCCTCATCCTCGCCAAGCAGCTGGGCCCTGAGGCCTATGGCGTGGTGAGTGTGGCGCTGGCGCTCGCCACTTTGGCGCAGATCATCGTGACGCGCGGCATGCCTGAAGTCGCTCAACGCCGCCAGGACTTCACTGACGAGGATTTCGACACGGCCCATTGGTACACCGTGGGCGTGGGACTTGCGGGATCACTCGTCGTGCTCGGCCTCAGTTGGCCATTGGCGAAATTGGTGGGTGACCCGCGCGTCGCCCCGGTTACGGCCGTATTGAGCACAACGGTCATCTTTGCCGCCTATGCCGCCGTGCCCACAGTTATTCTACGCCGGCAAATGCGCATTGGCGTTTTCGCCCTGCGCACAACCATGTCCACGGTCATCGCCGGCGCCATTGCACTGACAATGGTCTATTTAGGCGCGGGATTGTGGTCACTTGTCGCCTATCACTTTCTTCGATTTGGCTTGTCGACCATCTTGCTGGCCCTGCTTGTCGGTTGGACGCCACAAATGCGGTTTTCCTTGGCCACAGCCAAGACCGTCACCTCAGAAAGCGCCAATTTTATCGGGCAGGGCTTTGCATCCAGCGGCGGGATGGAGCTGGTCAAAATCGTCATTGGGACCATGCTGGGCGCCACGGCTGTCGGCATTTACACCGTGGCATTGCGGCTCCTGGATTTTGTGACCGAGGTGATTGTCATGCCCGTGGTGCGCATGGGGATAATCTCGTTTCCGGCGGTTCACGCGGACACAAACCGGTTCAATCAGCTCTTCACCAACTTTACGACATTGACCGCGCTTGTCGCCCTTCCCGCGTTCATTGGGCTGTCAATGATCAGCCCAATCTACATCCCTCTCTTATTTGGCGCACAGTGGGAAGTTGCGATCGCAACCGCCATGATCGCGGGATTTATCGGCATTGATCGTTGCTTCAACATGTTCGGTGTCGCCGCATTGAACGCCACGGGCCATGCAGGAGCGGTCTTTCGTTGGACCCTATGGGAATTGTTTTTGGGCCCAATTGCGGTTGCCGTGGGCGCGCTCTATTCATTGGAACTTGCCGCAATGATGCGTGTGCCGGTGGGCCTGCTATTGCTGATTCCCCTGTACATGATTGTCCAGCGCCGCACGTCGATCCGCATCGCCCAGTCGGCCAGATCTGTGGGACGCATTGGCATAAGCGTATTGACCCTGGTCATTGCTATCCTGGCTTGGCGGCATTCACCCTTCCATCCGTCCACGCCGCTCATTCAACTCGTCACAACCATGGGTGTGGGCGCGCTTGCTTATGGAGTTGGCTTGGTCGTCTTTGCGCGTCCGGTGGTGATTGAAGCGTGGACCACATTGGGCCGGATCCGACGTCAGCAATAAACACCGATCTTGGCCGAAGGGACCCTGCGACAACCGCCACATCGGACACAATTAGACCCGTACGATGCGTTTTTGAGACAGTTAATAAGGAGTTTAATTTTTTTGAACCCAAACATTTGAATTTGGGCGCACCGAAGTGATACGATTGCAACGGGCTGGGTTTTGGGGGCTTGCATCATGGCATGCGGAATCCTCCAACAATCCATCCTTTAGGGAAGGAAGCACCTCGAATGAGGTGTGTGGGGTGGTTTGGCTTAGCCAATGCCGACCAATCGAAAACAAACGAGCCAATGAGCCAATCGGGTAACAGATGACGACATCTGCCACGCAACACCCAACCGTTCCGCCGGTGCAATCGAGCTCACGCACAGACGGCGTATCGATTGTCATTTGCTGCTATAACGCCGCCAATCGCATCGAGCCGACGCTTAAGCATTTAGCCGATCAGCGCGATATCGCCTCGATCCCTTGCGAAATTCTCTTGGTGGACAATGCATCCAACGATGGCACTGCAACCATTGCTCGGGAGCTATGGACGCATTTTGGTGCGCCCTTCCCCATGCGTGTTGTGACTGAACATCGCCAGGGCGTTGCGCATGCCCGCCTGCGCGGTGTCGCCGAAGCAACCTACGAGTTTGTGTCCTTTGTGGATGACGATAATTGGGTAACTTCGCATTGGATCGCCACGGTCTACGAGCGCATGCAGCGGCATCCCAATCTGGGCTTGTTGGCCGCCCAAGGTGCGTTGGCCGC
>CAZWVH010000025.1:19197-39492 GCA_964636945.1 uncultured Caulobacterales bacterium
GTTGGCCGCCCAAGGTGCGTTGGCCGCACCCGAAAGCGAATTTCCAGGATGGTTTCTACTGGCTCAACGCGGTTACGGCATCGGGCCCCAATTACAACCGCGCAAAGGGGAACCGCCGCGATTTTACTCGGCGGGCCTTACATTGCGGGCAAGCGCTGTCCGAGACGCCATGTCACGCGGGTTTTCTCCCTATTGCGTTGGGCGAACGGGCGGAAAGCTCTTATCGGGCGAAGACGCGGAACTCACCATGATGATTGTTGTCCTGGGGTGGGATTGGGCTGCTCAAACTGATCTGACATTTAAACATTACATGCCTCCAGCGCGCATGACCATGAAACACGCCCGTAAACTGTTCTACCATCATGGATTATCGGTGGGCATTCAGGACATTTACATCCACACGCTCGCCAAGAAGCGACGCAAGGTCGGCCTCTGGTTCTACCTGCGGTCATTGCTATGTGTGGTCGCCGCGACCGGACGTTGGCACCTTGCTTTACTGCGATCAATCTTCAAGCCCAAAGCCGCACATCGCGCCCGCGCGCGCCTAGGCGTTGCGTTTTTCGCAGGCCGATGGTGGGGGCTCTTTGCCGCTATGCCCAAAGCCAAGGCCATCTCTGAACAATTACGCATCTGGGCGCCAGCCTCACGCGAACAGGGGCGCCAGATCACTTTAGACCAAGCCACTCCTCACCATAGCGATGCACCCGAGCCGCGCAGGTTTTCGACCATCAATGCAATGCTGCAGACCAAGGAAAATGTCGGAAAGACCGTGCGTTCGGAAGGCGCGGCTACGCCGATACCGGCTCGCCCAATCTAAGTAAATTTCCTTCGCTATCCCACACATGTAGCTCACGCATGCCGTAGTCGAATGTGGTTGGCCCGCTCAGGCGCGTACTGGCGCCGCGTTCGCGAAACTCATCGGCGAGGGCGTCAACTGCGGTGACATTGAAGTAGGCTGAGGTGTTTTCGGCGATATGGCGATCAGGGCATAACCAAAAATTGATCAGCACCCGATCGCGAACAACAATTCCAAAATCACCATAATCGGCGCGGATCTCAAATCCCAGCGCGTCGCGATACCAGCACAGCGCCCGGGTCATGTCCTGAGCCGCGAACCAAGGGATGGCGAGATCAAATCTGGGCGTCCTGATTTCAGCGATCACCTGCATAGGGTCCAGATTTGAGGATCATACCGCCTCTGCCTCATCTTTTTGAGATTTGACATACCCCAGCGCGCCCACCAGCGGCTTACTGGCGCGGTACTTTTCGATCCGTTCTTCAATTTCGTGGCGGAAATGGCGGATCAATCCCTGCACAGGCCACGCCGCGGCGTCACCGAGCGCACATATGGTGTGCCCCTCCACCTGATGGCTGACCTCCAACAAGAGATCGATCTCATGGGGTTCCGCCTCGCCTTTCGCCATGCGATCGAGCACCCGCCACATCCAGCCCGCGCCTTCCCGGCACGGCGTGCACTGACCACAGCTCTCATGCTTGTAGAAATAGGAAATCCGCGCGATCGCTTTCACCACATCCGTGGACTTATCCATGATAATCACTGCGGCTGTTCCCAGTCCGGATTTCTTCTCCTGCAGAGAATCGAAATCCATGGGCAGGTCTTCGCACTCTTCTGCTGGCAATAGTGGAACTGACGAACCACCAGGGATGACCGCCTTCAAGTTATCCCAACCGCCCCGCACGCCACCTGCGTGTTGTTCAAGCAAAGTGCGAAGCGGAATCGACATGGCCTCTTCCACATTGCAGGGGCGCTCCACATGTCCTGAGATGCAAAAGACCTTGGTGCCCGCATTGTTGGGCCGACCAATCCCAGCAAACCAGTCAGCGCCACGGCGCAAAATCGTGGGCGCGACAGCAACCGACTCCACATTGTTCACCGTTGTGGGACACCCATAAAGACCGGCATTGGCGGGGAATGGCGGTTTAAGGCGCGGCTGACCCTTTTTGCCTTCCAGGCTCTCGAGTAGCGCCGTCTCCTCGCCACAGATATAGGCCCCGGCGCCATGATGGACGTGAATGTCCAGATCCCAGCCATGCACATTGTTCTTGCCAATCAATTTGGCCTCGTAGGCTTCCTTGATGGCGTCTTCTAACCGCAAGCACTCGAACTGATACTCGCCACGAATATAGATATAACAGGTATGAGCGCGCATGGCGTAGGACGCCACCATACATCCTTCCAAGAACAGGTGCGGATCGTGGCGCATGATATCACGATCTTTACAGGTGCCCGGCTCGGATTCATCGGCATTGACCACCAGATAGTGCGGCCGGTCGGTGACCTGTTTGGGCATGAACGACCATTTCAGGCCTGTGGGAAAGCCCGCGCCGCCGCGACCGCGCAAACCGGACGCCTTGATTTGGTCGATGATCCAGTCTTGACCGGCGTCAAGCATGTCCTTGGTCGCGTTCCACGCGCCGCGTTGCTTGGCGGCCTCGAGGCGCCAATCATGGCGACCGTACAGATTGGTGAAGATCCGATCTTTATCCTGTAACATCCGAATCCTCTTGCTTTGATTGTTCAGACTTTGACTTCGATCCTTGCGATTGTGCAAGGACTACAATGATGATCGCCATCAGCGCCGCCATTGAAACCCCGGTCAGGTCTCCGTCACTGGTTTCAGCAATGAACAGCTCATAACCCAATACCCCAAGTGCTGCGGACAGGAGCAACACAGCAAAGGTATAAAGCACGACGCGCATGAATCCTGTCTCCTTGAACGGCGACGGCTGCAACACTGCTGGCGTTTGCATCACACTCATCTCGGTCGTAAGACGCCAATAACCACGGTGTATCAGATTGTGGAGCCAAGCCGACCAGATGGAACTGTGACCGACAGCCGCCCCCGGTCCATCCCCCATAAACATCAGGCCGGTTCGATGATGTGTCATGATCGCCGCGCCTCCCTCACGTTTAGCGCTCACCACGCATCTGACGCACGGCGGTGATCGCCACCGGCAACACAATTCCCGCCCCGAGCGCCGCTCCAAAGACAATCCAAAGCCAATCTCCGGTTTGGAAATAGATGGCGACACCCAGCAAGACCAGTACGGCGTCCAGGACCACAGCCCAGAACAGAGCTTTCTTTAACTGCTGGCGATCGGGCCTTGTCGTCACGTCATGCGCCGCCATCGGCGTCTTGTCCGTCATTGGACGGCAAGTTGGGCAGTGCCGCGGGTTTGGCCCGCGACCCGTCAAATAGGCTGGGGTCAGTGAGCGTTGTGGCGTCGCCTTGAGGCGCAGAGGTTTGACGATCAATGCGCGGGCCGGGCTCCACCGGATGATCGGCGTGCAACTGATCCAACAACTCGGCAAAGGACTCCATGGTCAAGTCTTCATAATACCAATCGCCATCGGCATTGGAGATTTGCACCATCGGCGCGTTCACACATGCCCCCAGGCACTCCACCTCGAGCCAGGAAAACGCCCCGTCCTCACTCACGACGCCCTGTTCGCCAATTCGTTCGCGGCACACGGTTTTGAGGTCTTCCGCGCCGCGCAGCATGCATGGCGTGGTGCCGCAGACCTGCACGTAATGGCGCCCTTCTGGGGATAAGCGGAACATGGTGTAGAACGTGGCCACCTCATAAACGCGCATATACGGCATCTCTAACCGTTCAGCCACGGCGCGCATGGCCGCCTCCGGCAACCAGCCTCCCGCTTGTTTTTGCGCGATCCAGAGTAATGGGATCACGCCTGAACGCTTGCGCTCATCGGGATATTTCGACAACCAGAATGCGATCTTGTCTTCGGACAAGGAGTCAAATTCGAAACTGTCTGGCTGTTCACCAGCCAATCGGCGCACAGACATGGCGTCCCCGTTTGTCACTGCCACGCGCCTTCGCGCTGTGGCTAAAATCCATTGAGCTCTTTGACCTGGCGATAGCAATGCAAGCAGAGCACTTGCGGGTCAACATACTCTAAAACTTGGTCGGTCCACGTTTCACCTGCAGCGACATAGCGCGCCTCGCAGTCCTCGCACCAGGCCTGCGGTTCGTCTTCCTCTTCGTCGGTGAAGAAAAATCCTCGCGCCTGCCCATCAGCCAAGCTTTCAACAATATGCCGGCACACAATTGTACGCTTGGATCGACCGTGTGTGGCGCATGTGATGAGCGTCATTGCTCAAGCGCCGTTGATTCTGGAAGCGTCGAACGGCCTTCCAGCTTGGCCAAACGTCGTTCCGACTTAGCGATTGTCCGGCGCAACATGGCCTTTTGGTATGCCTGCGTCACGCGTTTGACGCCTGGGGTGCGCCCTAGCCCGCCCATGCGCAGGAAAATGATCAAACCAAAAGACGCCAGCAAAGGCAGCCAGCTCACCTCACCATCCGGTTTGGTCATCGACATACGCAGCGGGACCACGCCAAAGCCGATGATTGCGCCGAGGATCACGCCATAAATTGCAGCCCCAATGCGCACCTCGCGCTGCTCTCCGGCCATATCCTCGGGCTTAAGCAACACAAAGCTCATCGCGATGACGATAAGCGCGACGAACGCGGCAATGGCGGTTTCAATCATCCACATTGCCATGAGAGTTATCGGGTAACACCGCCATCGACAATGCGTATCAGCGCATCAACGAATGGCCCCCTGTTTCATCACGCCCCATGGACGCCCTGAACCAGCGCTGCCGCCTTCAATTAAGGGGATCGAACACTTGACGACCGCAACAATCGACCGCTGCCTGTGTGCCGTAGCCAAACCGAAGAATTTTTTGGCATCCGAGCGAGCACGTGACGGGCTCAAGTCCCACGTCGATATTGTGCGTTGCGCACCTCACCAGACTAATGGAGCTATTCGTCGGGGTGCAACACTTACCGCACTAAAAGCCATCACCGGTAGGCCACTTCGACGGGCTGCCAACCAACGATCTTGTCGCCTTCGAAATCAACGATTAGCAAAGCGTCGTGGGGCCAGGTGGAGCCTGTGCTGATAAAAATCATGACTTCACTGTCAAGTGTATCAATAGCGAGCACCTCGTTGAGGATCTCAGTGCTCCTCAGCTCTGCGAACGCGCCGCCGCCCTCCAGCTCTACCAATCTGTCACTTAACGCTTTTGGTCCAAGCACATCGCCGTATTCACTGCACACTAACGGAGGTTCTCCATAAGCAGGCCAATGGCGATAAACCAGGCTGCCGGAGCAAATTGGCGATGCGCCCTGACCATCCTTCCAATGGGAAAGAAACTCATTCAGCGAGCCGATCTCAAGGCAACCCAGTTCATCTCGTGGACCGGTCTTTAAGATACTCGATTTGACCTCAGCGATTGTCTCGCGCGTAACGGACAAGATACCACGATCAACATCTAAATACTGTCGAGGCGGACCGCTCTCAAAGCTCGGAACAAACCGATTATCTTTGCACCGTCCCAAAAACACTTGAGGTGCATAGGCCACTGCACCCTCAGCCAGACGCTCCCGCCATGTCGCTTCATCGCCTGTCCAAGCGGCGTATGGCGTTTCCAACGCAATCCGTTCAAGACCCTCCACATCCTCCACACTGATCGGCCGACCAGGCGTGGCTGCACACGCCGCGCAGATCAGCGCAACGCATGAGATGACCGCGTGCTTCACGGCATCCTCCAAATTTTCAAGTTCTAGTTGAGGGTGAAGTTATCACACTCTACCGCGTTAGGCGCGATCAATCTTGCCCGAAAAACTCGGCGACCGGTGCGTGGAGGCCGGGCGGGTCGAGCGATAACACGCCCTCAGACACCAATTTGGTCTCAATAATGTCGCCGTCACCGCGACGATGATGCACGATGATTTTTTTCTCGTCATGCACAACCAGATAATGCGCCACACTGGGGATTTGGAAATACTCGGCGATCTTAATGTGCTCATCGCGCTCCGCGCTCGACGGCGAGATCACCTCCACCAGGATCACGGGATTGTCGCTGAGCGCTGCGTCGTCGTCGATGTCGCCGCAATGCACAACCACGTCAGGAATCCGCACAGTGAGATTGTGGGGCGAGACCGGAACGCCGTCGATAAAGGCTTCGCATTGAACGCCGGCTTTGCGAATGGCCGCAGCTAACGTATTTACGGATCTCAATTTCGCTCGATTATGACGCACGCGATCGCGGCCCATGGCGACAATCTCGCCGTCCACAAGCTCGTACTTCTCACCATCTTCAGGCGGATCCCAATCTAAGAACTCCGCCGCCGTCATGGGCTCTGGACTTGCCAATGGATCGCTCAATCGTTGGTTCCTCGTTAGTCCAGTCTACCGCAAACGTCCAATCGGCAAAAACTTGGCGTCCAGGCTACAGCTGATACGATGCACGACGTCGATTTGAGCGCACATCTGATGAATGCGCCGCCAACTCCGCCTCCGACGGCCATCATCTCCCTCCACAGCAACGCACGGCGACCCACTTTCGTAACCGAAGGTTATCGGAAATAAGCTTGAAGCACAACTTTCCATTGCAATTTCGCACAAAACCCGCATTCAGATAGGTTTGAATGGCGGAATGTCACCGATCAATTTCCCCAAACACGATGTCGAGCGAACCAATAATAGCCGAGACATCAGCGAGCATGTGGCCCCTATTCATAAAGTCCATGGCCGCTAGATGCGCAAAGCCAGGCGCCCGGATCTTCACCCGGTGGGGTTTGTTGGTCCCGTCCGCCACAAGGTAGACGCCAAATTCACCCTTAGGCGCCTCTACGGCGGCGTACACTTCGCCTTCGGGCACGTGAAATCCCTCGGTGTAGAGCTTAAAGTGGTGGATTAGCGCCTCCATGGAGCGCTTCATGTCGGCCCGACGCGGCGGGGACACTTTGCCGCCTGTCTCGAGTACTGGCCCCTCCGGCATCAGTTCGATGCACTGCTTCATGATTTTGATGCTCTCGCGCATCTCGTCCATGCGGCACACATACCGGTCGTAGCAATCTCCATGTTTGCCAACGGGGATCTTGAAATCGAGCTCGGAGTAAACCTCATACGGTTGGGCGCGGCGCAAATCCCAGGGCGCCCCTGATCCACGGATCATCACGCCGGTAAACCCGCGCGCCAGGGCGTCCTTTTTGCTCACCACGCCGATGTCCACATTGCGCTGTTTGAAAATGCGGTTTTCTGTGATCAAGCCTTCGATATCGTCCAGCACCTTTGGAAAAGTATCGCACCACTTCGCTATATCGTCGATCAGCGCGGCTGGCAGATCCTGGTGCACGCCGCCAGGACGAAAATAGTGGGCGTGCAGTCGAGCCCCGGATGCTCGCTCATAGAACACCATGAGCTTTTCCCGCTCTTCAAAGCCCCATAAAGGCGGGGTGAGCGCGCCCACATCCATGGCTTGGGTGGTCACATTGAGCAAATGCGAGAGAATACGGCCGATCTCGCTATAGAGCACGCGAATGAACTGGCCGCGGCGCGGCACCTCCACGCCCGCGAGCTTTTCGATCGCCATACAATACGCGTGCTCCTGGTTCATGGGAGCCACATAGTCGAGCCGGTCGAAATACCCTGTGCCTTGCAAATACGTCTTATGCTCCAAGAGCTTTTCCGTGCCGCGATGCAGGAGGCCAATATGCGGATCAACCCGCTCAACCACCTCGCCATCCAGCTCGAGTACAAGCCGCAGCACGCCATGAGCGGCGGGGTGCTGCGGTCCAAAGTTGAGCGTAAATGGGCGAACTTGCGTCTCAGCCATGAACTTGATCCTCTCAGCGATCTTTCTGGGCGGCGAGAAATTCTTCGATCACCTCAGCGCCAGTCCGGCGTGGAACGTCGTTGGCAAACCGATAAAAGTCCGGTTGCTCGTCCACGAAAATTTCTTTTTGAAACCTAAAGTCCGATGCGTCATCCACAGCGCCCAGCGCAACAGCCACATGTCCGGGACTGTCGACCAAAGCATAAGCCAACGCGCCGCCGCAGCTGGCGCAAAACCAACGTTCCGCCCAGTCTGACGATCGAAACGTGTTCAACACGTCAGCATTGTCGAATGCGATTGATTGCGTCTCGACGCCGAACCAAGGTCCGCCGGCCCATCTGCGGCACATCGAACAATGGCAAACATCGAAAGTCCGTCCGTGGCGAAGCACGGCCGTGAACACTGCGGCGCCGCAAAGGCATCGACCGTTTATTTGGTTTCCTTGCTGGCTCATGGTGAAGGTTCGTGACTGCTGATTTGATGAGTGAGTTGGATGCGGCGCAACGATCGCGAGAACCTGTCCTATCCTGGCGAAAAGTGCTCATCGCGGCTTCGCACCACGCGGGGCGCACGCCGGCTTTGACGCTGTTGAGGCCAGTGCATTTGTGTATTGCGCGCGGCCATCATGCTTCCCAACGCAAATCCAGTGCAGAACGACGCAGCTGCGAGAATGCCCGCTCCTACCAAGGCCGGGCCAACAAAGGCGGGCAAAGGAAAGACAGTTCGATCGTCGCGTCGCCGCCAAACCCCGTCCGCATCCCTTTGCATTTCCAAATCAAAAGCCCATTCGTAAGCCATTAAATCCGTCCTTCGCTCGCCGCAATGCGGACACGGTCCTCATCACAGCTCTTCAGCGCCCCAATGTAATCTTGAGCCATTGTCCCGCCCACAGGCGGCTGACCCGCTTGGCCTAATATCATGGATTGGGCAAAACCACGCGCATCGGCGAGCAGCCAGTTGCGCTCGGCCTCGTCAGCCGCCGTCGCATTCAAACGTTCCCGCCAAAAATCAATATTCGCGGCGCGCCCGCCCTCCACCACGCGGGGGGCAAGGCTTCCCGAAGTCATGTCAAACATGGCCAAACAAATTGCCGCGCGCCGCGCATCGTCGCTGGGCGGCGCAGGCGGCGGTGTGGTCGCGCATGCAGCAAACAGCCATGGCGCTGCGATCAGGGCCGCACCACGTAAACTCATGAACCGTCGCCATTGGCTTTTTCATCGCCCGGAAGCACGTATTTCGCGCCCTCCCATGGAGACAGAAAGTCGAAATCGCGAAATTCCTGAACCAGCTTGACCGGCTCGTAGATCACGCGTTTTTGCTCCTCGTCATAGCGCATTTCCACATGCCCCGTGAGCGGGAAGTCCTTGCGCAGCGGATGACCATGAAAGCCGTAGTCGGTCAGCAACCGGCGCAGATCGGGATGGCCTTCAAAGATGACGCCGTACATGTCAAACGCTTCGCGCTCATACCAATCGGCGTTGGGATAAACATCAATCACGGTGGGGACAGTGTCGTCCTCGCCCACTTTCAGTTTCACCCGCAACCGCATGTTTCGGCTGAGCGACAACAAATGATACACGATCTCGAATCGCTCTGAACGATTGGGATAGTCAACCGCGCATAAGTCGATAAGCGTGGCAAACTGGCAGCCCGCATCATCACGCAAGAAAGTCAACAGATCGACCACGCGCTCACGCGTCGTGGTGATGGTCAACTCGTCTTGGGCGGTGGTGGCGGAGACCATATCGGCCGAACGCGTCACCGCAATGTGATCGCGCAAATCGTCCAAAGCTTCAGTCATGGCATGGTCTCCAGCATAGCGCTTTATCGCTCGATCGAGCCTTCGCGGCGGATTTTCTTTTGCAGTTGCAACACGCCATAGACCAACGCCTCGGCGCTGGGCGGGCAACCGGGCACATAAATGTCCACGGGCACGATCCGGTCGCAACCGCGCACAACCGAGTAGGAATAGTGGTAATATCCCCCGCCATTGGCGCATGAGCCCATGGAGATGACATAGCGCGGCTCAGGCATTTGATCGTACACTTTGCGCAGGGCTGGGGCCATCTTGTTGCACAATGTGCCCGCCACGATCATCACATCGGATTGGCGCGGACTGGCGCGCGGAGCAAACCCAAATCGCTCCAAGTCATAGCGGGGCATGGAGGCTTGCATCATCTCCACCGCACAGCACGCCAAGCCAAAGGTCATCCAATGCAATGACCCCGTGCGCGCCCAGGTGATCAGGTCATCCGCCCTGGCGACCAAGAATCCTTTGTCCGCCAGTTTGTCGGTCACACCATCAGCGAAGGGATCGTGCAGCTTGGGATCATAGCCCGGAGTTTTCGCTCGAGCTGCGCCGCCGGCTGCAATAGTACTGTCAGACATAGTCACCTCTCGCGCGCGGTCATTCCCACTCCAGCGCGCCCTTTCGCCACTCATAGATAAATCCGACGGTGAGCACGGCGAGGAACACCATCATCGACCAGAATGCGTACAAATTCCCCTCAAACACCGGGAAAATCCAAGGGAATAGAAAGGCCACCTCAAGGTCGAAAATGATGAACAGGATCGCCACCAGATAAAACCGCACGTCAAATTTCATCCGTGCATCATCGAAAGCGTTAAACCCGCACTCATACGTGGAGACTTTCTCCGGGTCCGGATCAGAGGGGGCGAACACGAAGGCAAACAGCACAAAGCCAATGCCCAATGCCGCCGAAATCCCGAGAAAAATCAGGATTGGCGCATACTCCAACAGAAATTCAGCCGATGGCGTCATGATCAGCCCCAAGGTCTGGCGCGTGGCGTGGCGCGTTTCATGAGCGCAAACTAGAGGGTGCGCCTGCGAAGGGCAATGATCACCTGCCGCGACTCAGCCGCACGCTTAACGATTCTGGGCACAATGAATTAACATTATGGATATGGCGCGAGTGACGGGGCTCGAACCCGCGACCTCCGGCGTGACAGGCCGGCACTCTAACCAACTGAGCTACACCCGCTTATCCATCGCCGATTCCGGCGAGCTGTGTGTGTAAGTCTTCGCGCACGCCCGGTCAAGCGACACGATGGCGCTTCATCGCAGCTTGAACACCCATCGGCACAAAAAAACGGCGGCTCAATTCGAGCCGCCGTAGTCGGACAGAAAAAGGGTCAAAGGCTCATTAGAATCGAACTTTCACGCCCAATGAGTAGGTCCGGCCCAGTACGTCATACAGGCTCGGGAATGTATTGCCCGAGTTGAAAGACGTCGTGCCGGTGGAATTGCCGATAATGGGTGGTTCTTCATCGAACAAATTGTCCACCGTGCCCACAAAACGCACATTGTCATTCATTTCATAGGCCGCACTCAGGTCCAGATAGTGATACGCGTCAATCGACCGGAATGCAGGGAAGACGTTTGCGGCTTCCTCGGTTTGGACATCCATACTGTCGATGTAACGCCACAGGTATGAGAACTCCAAATCACCCAGATCCCAAGTGGTGCGCTGAACGAACCGCAATTGGGGCACGGGGTCACAGGTCGTGCCGTAAAAGCCGTTACAGTCCACAACATCAGAGAAGCTGGCCGACTGCAGGTCGTTGCTCAGGTAATAGTTGCCATTGAAGGCCACTTCCAATTCCCCAAGCTCGCCAAGCTCAATGCCCGTTGTGGCCGAAACCTCAACGCCTTCAGCGCGAACGAACGAAAGGTTGGTGGTAAACCCAGGCAAGCCCGCGCCCGACGTGGCCAGAGAGCCGTTGATGCGGACAATGCCTGCACACGCTTCCGGATCAGCCAATACGTAACAGGCGTCCATTGCCTCTTGGCCGCTGAAGGTTCCGATAAAATCGGTAATCTCAATGTCATAATAATCGACGGAGACCACCGGATTATTGAAGAACCCGCCAATGTTTGGGGTCCAGACCGCGCCTAGAGTTAAAGTTTCGGCCGATTCAGGATCCGGCAAGGCATTGGGATCGGTGCCGGCAAACTGGTTGACTTGACCGGCAACAATGTCGCCGACCACACCGACCAGCGCTGGTGGAACGCCGGTGGATTCGCACAAGGCGCGCAACTCAGCATCAATCGGATTGGGATTGCCTGCAGAACACGGATCAAGCGTGGCGTTAGACAGCCCCGTTGTTACCGGGCGGAACAACTCACTGATGTTGGGCGCCCGGTTGGCCACTTGGAACATTGCGCGGAACCGCAATGAATCGATTGGCGACCAATTCACACCCGCTTTCCAGGTTTCATCCTGACCGGTGATGGAATAGTCCGAAAGGCGGAACCCAAGCTCCACGTTCAAATCTTCCACCAAGGGCGCACCCTCGATCAGCGGGAGATACAGCTCGCCGAACGCCTCATACACGTCGTACTCGCCCTCGACTGGCAGCAGATTGCCACCCGCGCCGCCTTGGCAGCTTGTGGGCGGGGTCTGCAAACAATCATCGGGAAGCGTCGAGGCCCGTTCTTGACGATATTCAGCGCCCACAGCCGCTGCGACTTCGTTTTGCGCGAAGGGGCTCGCAATCCCCAGCGGTCCGGTGGCTGACGCATGAACGATGTCCTGCGTGGTCTTTTCCTGGATCAGCGCGGTGACACTGGAGAAATTGACCATGTCGGACGTGATCGAGCCAAACCCGCCAGAAAAAATGTCAAGCGGTACGCAAGTTGAAGGACCAACTGTGCCCTCGGGCGTGATGCACTGTGTGGCGTCAACGGTATTCAGCGCGATCGCAATATTGCTGACATTGGTGTAGCCAGCGCGCACACGGGTGCGATCAGATTCACCGTGCTGATAGGACAGATCATATGTCCAGTCGCCAAACAGATCACCGCGCGCACCAATCACAAAGTGAAGCTGATTGGCGTCAAAGGCTTCAGATCGCGTGCCCAATTCCAATGTGCGCCGACGGATCGGCACGGATATCGAGTCGGCGAGATCGAAAATGCCGTTATTGTTGTTGTCGATGGCGCCAGTGGTGGGATCGAATACGTCCACACCAGCATCGCCGGCAAATGTATTCACCTGGTCAATGATGGCTTGTTGGGCTTGAGCGCCCAAGAACGGGTTGGCGAGTGGCACCGTGAAAACATTGCCAAACACACCCGAGGGTGCAACTTGCTGCTCCACATTGGTGGCGGTGAAATTCCCGCGACCATAAATTTCAAGGTGATTGTTCACCTCGTAATAGCCAACCGCATCGAGATTGAAACGTTCCTGAGGCGTTTGATAATAGTTGAACGGGTTAAAGTTAAACACGCTACAGCGCGGCCCCAACGTCCCGTCATTGCGGAACTGCAAGGTCTGACCCGGCAAGTCCAACGCCGCCGGTATCGCTGTGGTGGACCCGGAAGCTGTTTCGTCGGCATTCTCCGGGTTCTGACAGTTGTCTTCTTCCGGCAATACCAATTGACCGTCCAAACCCGAGCCGTTCGTGGTCGAAACGCCGACTCGGCCGAACTCGCGATCGCCAAACTGAACGCCCACCCGATCGGTATAACCGAGGCTGAACATCACATTGCCGCGGCCATCGGCGAAGTTTGTGCCCATCAACGCCGTGATTGCCTGGGTCTCCCCGTCCGACTGCTCGGATATGCTGCCATTATACTCCAGCTCAAAGCCCTCAAAGTCCTCCTTGAGCACGAAGTTTACAGCGCCCGACATGGCGTCAGAACCATACACCGCCGACGCGCCCCCGGTGACGATGTCAATCCGCTCCAACATGTTTACCGGAACTGTCTGAACGTCCACAACGCCGGCTGAAACGCCTGTGGCTGTGCCGGCAAACGGGGTCAAGCGCTTGCCATTGACCAGCACCAAGCTGCGTTGCGGGCCCAAGCCGCGCAAGTCGATGGTTGTCGCACCGGCCGTGCCGTTGTTCACGTTCTGCCCATCACCGGGAATCGTTCCCGGCAAATTGCGGAATATCCGTTCAACGTTGGGCTCAAGTTGAAATTCAAGCTCAGCCTCAGCCACAGTTTGAATCGGACTGCTGGATGTCACGTTCGGCGTCTGAATGCGCGTGCCGGTCACGACGACGACATCTTGAGAGCCTTGGTCGTCGTCGTCCTGCGCCCACGCCGGTTGAGCGCTGACAGCCAAAGCCGCCGCCGCTGAACCGCCTAAGAGCAGTCGCCGCCATGCCCGATGACTTGAATATAAATCTTCCATAACTTCCCCCTAACAGGCGAATAAACATCACATCGCGCCGCTGGGCCGCCTGGCCTGCGACGCGGACTCGCGAGCGGACGCTCGGCAGTCTAGAAACACGCTGTCACGGGTTGATGAGTAATTGCGCCGGCGAATCGCCAGGAGGACTGTCTATCAAGGCAAGACCATCCAGAATCGGCAAAACGAATGATTTATACGATGAACGGACTATTTTTTGCGACGAACTACGAAGATTGACCTCGCCTTCACTTTGAACTTGAGTAAGTAGTGTTATCAATGATGAATGTATATATCGTGCTAGACATGATTACCGTGAGTGCCGTCAGGGCGGAGTTGCTATGACGGACGCGAGAACCTTGCAGTGGGGACCGTCAGCTCAGCAACCGCAATCACCTGCGCCATACGCTGGACTCAACGCGGGGAGCCTCATTGCGCTCACCATTACAGTTTGGGGTTTGTTTTCTCTGGCCTCATTGGTTTATCTTTTCGAGCTCGTGCACAAGGACCCTGTCGTACTCTGGCGCGTGGGCGTCAGGGACCTCAGCGGCGCCGGTCTATCGCTCATCGTGGCAATGGTTTTGCGGGTCCTTCACAGGCTGGGACTCGCGGCCAAACTCGGTGTGTCGGTGGTGTTGGCGTTTTTGGCCAACCTTGCCTACTCAGCCCTTGGACTTGTGCTGATCGCGCCGCTGTTCGACGCCACAGTCGGGCAAGGAAACGCCAGCGAATATCTCCTCCAGCACATGACCTCTCACTACTGGGTGTTTCTGGCCTATGCGGGACTTTTTCTGCTGCTCGATCAACACGGCGAGGCTGCTCAGTCCACGTCCGCAAGCAACCCCAACCGCCGCATACTTGAACGGCGTGTCGCCAGTCAGCTTCATACCTATGAGGGTCTCAACACTCGCTGGTTTTGGACGTTCCAAGCGGTGTTCTGGACACTCATGTTCATTTTTTCGACCGCAAACGCCGTCAACGGAGGAGAGCCATTCTCCAGCAATTGGTGGCGCATAGCGATTGTTGAAATGACAGGTCTTGCGACCACCACCATCGTGCATTTCGCACTCTTAAAACCCACGCGCTTTCAACCCCTCCACAAACGAGCGGCAGGGGCCCTATTGGCGGCTTTGGTGATGACAATGGTTTACGTCACCGCGATTTGGGCCGTGTATTTCCAACTCTTTCCTGTCCCTGCCGAATATGGACAGGAAGGCGATCGACTCACGGGTTTGGCCTTGTTACTGCGCGCAGGGCCACGATGGATGTTTTTAAATTTTCCAGTTTTTGTGGGTTGGACCGGATTTTATCTGGCGCTGGATGCAGCCCGGCGGGTTCGTCAACAGGAGCGCCAGCTATACAATTCGGTTGTTCTGGCGCAGGAAGCCCAGTTGAAAATGCTGCGTTTTCAGCTGAACCCGCACTTTTTGTTCAACACCCTGAATGCGATTTCCACGCTGATTCTCGACAAACGGCCTGATGACGCTGAGGCCATGCTTGGCCGATTGTCTCAGTTTTTAAGGTTCACGCTGGACGCTGCGCCGGGTGATTGTTGTCCCCTGAGTCAAGAAATCGCCGCGCAAAAACTCTACCTGGAAATCGAGCGCGCCCGCTTTGCTGAGCGCCTCAATGTGGAGATCAAGGTCCCTCGGGACATTCAAGACACATTGGTGCCCACACTCATACTCCAGCCATTGACCGAGAACGCCGTGAAATATGCCGTCGCGCGATCCCAATCTGCTGTGAAGATTGAGATTGTGGGCGAGCGTTTGCCCGACGGCCGGCTCTGTCTGGAGGTGCGCGACAATGGCCCGAGCGCCGGCGTGTCCGCTCCGTCAAAAGGTGCAGGCGTCGGATTGCAAAATGTCCGCGCCCGACTCGCCGTGCTTTACGGAGATGCGGCCGAACTTGCGGCGGGTCCCTTGCCCGAAGGCGGCTTTGTCGCCGCCATGATACTTCCCATTGAAACCGACTATGATGCGCTCAATCAGATGCCTGCTGACGCATCACCTCGCATGGAGAATTGACCTATGCGCGTGCTGCTTGTGGATGATGAACCCCTCGCCCTTCGACGGTTAGAGATATTGTTGTCGCGCCGTCCATGGATCCAGATTTTGGGCTCGGCGCGCGACGGCGCGAGCGCCATTGAGGCCATCGAGCGAAATCGACCGGACCTCATTCTGTTGGATGTCCAAATGCCCGGTCTTGATGGCATCGAAGTCGCCGACTATTTGCGCACGCAATGCGACCCGCAAGACGCGCCGGATATCATTTTCATCACCGCATTCGACAATTTCGCTGTTGAAGCCTTTCAAGCGGCGGCCATCGATTATTTGCTCAAACCGGTGGAAGTGGACCGGCTTGACCAGGCGCTGTCGCGCGCGAAGGCGAACCGCGCGGCAAAAGACGCCCAAAGCCGGGCAGACGAACTTGAGTCCGTGGTGCGGGCTTTACGCTCTTCAGGAGGCGACGGCGCGCCGGATCTGTGGGTGAAGGATCGCAATGGCTCCGTGCGCATCGAAAAATGGCGCATCGACTGGATTGAAGCCGAAGGCGACTATGTGCGCATTCACGCAGGGGAGCGATCCTGGCTTATGCGCAATACCATGGCGGCCATGGAAGATACGCTCGATCAGCGCTTGTTCACCCGCGTCCACCGTTCAGCCATTGTGAATGTGCGCGCCGTGGAGCGTCTGGGATCAACACAAACCGGCGCACGCATGATCAAACTCAGCTGTGGCGCTGAAATCCGGGTCGGCCGCGCATACGAACGCGCCGTGCAAGACGCCATGTCGCGCATCGCCACCTGAAGCGAGATCGCACCATTGAGCCTTGCGAAATCAGCCTTCGCTCGCCACCAATTTGCGCGCTTCGATCAACAATTCGTCCATGCGCCGGCGAATTTGATGTTCAGACTGGTTCACGCCATTCTTTTCAAAATCGCCTTGAACCTTACGGAATACGTCTTCATCACCAGGCTCTTCAAAGTCGGCGGCGACCACCTGCTTGGCGTAGTCATCGGCCTCAAGACCAGACAATCCCATCAACTGCGCCGCCCACTGACCCAAAAGCTTATTGCGCCGCGCAATAGCCTTGAACTCCAGTTCAGCATTGTGTGCGTGGCGTGCTTCTTCGGCGTTTTCCCGATCATCAAATCCCGACATGCTTCATCCTTATCCAAGCCCTTTCGCGTCACACCTGACGCCAAGCATATTCACAGTGTTCAGAGCCAGCGGCTCTGGCATTATTGTACGCGCAACGCCAATTGGCTAGCGTAGCTGTGCGCATTGAGCCTGCGTTTGCATCGCGCACGCAAGCGGGTCACCCAGACAAAGGATCGCCGATGTCACGCCGCAAGAAAATCTACGAGGGCAAGGGCAAGATCCTATACGAGGGTCCCGAGCCCGGCACGCTGATCGCTTACTTTAAGGACGACACCACCGCGTTCAACAATCAGAAGCGCGAAACCCTTGAAGGCAAGGGCGTTCTGAACAACCGCATTTCCGAATACGTGATGACGCGATTGAACACAGCGGGCATTCCGACCCACTTCATTCGACGCATCAACATGCGTGAGCAATTGGTCCGCGAACTGGAGATCATTCCCATTGAAGTGGTCTGTCGCAATGTGGCGGCGGGGTCCTTGTGCCAACGGTTAGGCTTGGAGGAAGGCGAGCAATTGCCCCGCTCCATCGCGGAATTTTACTATAAGAGCGACGAACTGGGCGATCCCATGATCGCTGAGGAGCACATCACCGCGTTCAATTGGGCCAGCACCCAAGAGATCGATGACATGATGGCGCTCACGCTTCGCGTCAACGACTTCCTGTGCGGGTTGTTCTCCGCGGTGGGCATACGTTTGGTCGATTTCAAGCTGGAGTTTGGCCGCCAATACGAAAATGAGATGATCCGCATTGTGGTTGCGGACGAAATCAGCCCAGACTCGTGCCGATTGTGGGACATGGAAACCGACGAACGGCTCGACAAGGATCGTTTCCGCCGTGATCTTGGCGGCGTCACCGAGGCCTATGCTGAAGTGGCGCGGCGGCTTGGCGTGATGAAGGCGAACCCGCCGCACCTGCAGCCGGTGGAAGACGAATAACGGAAAGACCGTCGATGAAAGCTCTAGTGCGTATTGATCTCAAACCCGGCGTGCTCGACCCACAAGGCCAGGCCGTCGCCAACGCCCTCCACGGACTTGGCTTTGATGGCGTACAGAGCGCTCGGCAAGGCAAGGTCATTGAACTTGAATTGAATGAAACGGATGTTGACGCCGCCCGCGCCGCCGTTGAGGCCATGTGTGAAAAACTGCTCGCCAACCCAGTTATCGAAACCTATGCCGTCACCATCCCCGCTTAGGCGACTCTTCAGCTTCGCCCTGGCGGCCATAGCGTGTGCGTGCGCATCACCCACCCTTGAAATTCCTCAAGTGGGCCGTGGCGAACTGATGCAACGCACAGCCCAAGCGCAACTTGACGCCATCACAAGCGCCATTTCGCTCCACGCCGAGGCCCATGCCGTAGCCTGGCCGGTGCTGCGCGACAATGCCGATCTATGCCCCGATCGTACGCGAGGCGCCGCCGGATGGCTGATCGCGGACGTAAAACGTCTGGACAGCATGGTGGACGGGCTCACCCGGCAGCGATTACGCGAATTGGGCTATGATCGCGGAATGCGAGTGCTCGCCCTCATGCCCGACTCCCCGGCCGGCGATGCGGGAGTTGAAGTCGGCGACGTGGTCATCGCCGTGGCGGACAAGGACATCGCTGACGCCTCATCCGGCGAAATCGGCTCTTTGATCTCGGAAACGGCCGACAAGCACGGCGTGGTCACCATGCAGCTCTTGCGTGCGGGCCAGGAACGCACCGTGATCTTGGATCCCGTCCCGGTCTGTGACGCGGAGTTCGTGGTCGACCGCAGCAGTCGCGTGCAAGCCTTCACCGATGGCGAGCGCATTGTGGTCACCGAGGGGCTCATCCGGCTGGTGGACGATGATCGTTTGGTGGCATTCGTCATCTCCCATGAGTTGGCCCACATTATCGGCGAGCACGTGCGCAAGAGGGTGCAGAACGCGGCGCTCAGCGGGGCCATCGTGTACGGGCCAATCCTCGCCATCCCCGCCGTGATTGGCGATCAAGCGCTGGCGTTGGCCCAGGTCAAGCCGCAACGTCCTCCGCTGACCACCGCCCTGTCGCAGGTCACCGCCAAAGCCATGCGTTCCGAGGAGTTTGAACGCGAAGCTGATTATCTCGGCCTCTATCTGTATGCGCGCACTGGCGCAGACTTGTCTGACCTTGAAGAGATCTGGCGCATTTTTGGCGAAACCCGGCCCTTAAACACCTGGAGCGCCATCACCCACCCCACCACGCCGGACCGGTTTCTGGCGTTGCAAGCCGCGCGTGATGAAATCAAAGCCAAACAGGCCGCCGGCGCGCCCCTTATGCCGCAAGGGTGGGTCATGGACGATCTCGACGGATCGGAGTAACGAAACGACCATGAAATCGGCTGTCATCGTCTTTCCTGGATCCAACTGCGACCGCGACGCGCAAATGGCGCTCACCGCCATCACCGGCCATGCGCCGCGCATGGTTTGGCACCGCGAGACCGCTTTGCCCGGTGACCTCGACTTGATCGTCGTGCCCGGCGGATTTTCCTATGGCGACTATCTGCGCTCGGGCGCCATCGCCGCCAACTCGCCGATCATGCGCGAGGTGAAAACCGCCGCTGATCGGGGCGTCGCCGTGCTGGGCGTATGCAATGGCTTTCAAGTGCTGTGCGAGGCCCACCTCTTGCCCGGCGCGCTATTGCGCAATGCGGGTCTCGACTTTGTCTGTCGGCCTCAAGCTTTGACCGTGGCCAATGCCGCAACGCGCTTCACCAATGCTTATGCCGAGGCCAATGAGGTCACCTTCCCGATCGCCCACCATGACGGCAATTACCGCGCCGATGCGGCCACCCTCGATGAACTCGAAGGCGAAGGCCGCGTGGTGTTCCGCTATGCCGGCGCGCGCGGCAACCCCAATGGCTCGGCCCGCGACATCGCCGGCGTCATCAACGCAAAGGGCAATGTCATGGGCCTGATGCCCCACCCCGAACGCGCCGTGGACGCGCTGCATGGTGGAACCGATGGGCGCGGCGTGTTCGAGAGCCTGCTGGCCGCATAGCGGCTGCATACTCAAATAGACACATCTTTTAGTTGTGTTGCGCGAGATGGCCTGTAAACTAAAGCCATGACCTTTGGTGGTGACGACTCACAAACATGGTTTGGCGCGCGCGAACGCCTGCTGACCGTGGATGATGTCCTGGCGCTCAACGCTGCGGGCGCTTTGCGCGACAAGTCCGCAACCGTCCGGCTATCCCGCGATTGGCTCGTTTTCCGCAATAGTGTCCATGACCGCCACGAATGGACACCTTGACATAGCGGGATCGGCGCATGGCCAAGACGCCCAAGCGTCCATCACCGGC
>CAZWVH010000026.1:0-16896 GCA_964636945.1 uncultured Caulobacterales bacterium
TGACATGCTCAAAACATGCTCACATCGAAGCCCGCCGGAAGGCTCAAAACGAAGCTAACCCTTTGAAAAATATGGTGGGCGGTACTGGGATTGAACCAGTGACCCCTACGATGTCAACGTAGTGCTCTCCCGCTGAGCTAACCGCCCGTTCGCGCCATGCCTCACATCAAAGGCCATCACGACCGAGCCGCGTTTTTACGGTCGCGACCTGATCGGTGTCAATCGCCCTGCGCCTACGCGACGATCCGCGCCATGCCAGTCTGAATATCTCGCACGGACTGACGGCTCAAACCCGTTGATCAGTCCCAAGGCAATTGGACACCTCCAAGAACGCGGATTTTTCGTTGTCGGCGGCGTAGGCGGCGGGCGATGGGTGTGATCTGAGCTGGGGTGTTGAAGGGTTTGGCGGACCTTGACGGCCGGCGGCCATGCCGCTTGTGGTCAGGGGCGTTGATCAGGCGACCGCGTGGCGTTCATGCATGACGAGCCGCCGCATATTGTAGGCGATGTTGCACAGGCCGATTTTGATGGTCGCCCTGTCGATGCCGATGGTTCTGATTTTCATACCCATGCGGTGCTTCTGGTCGGCGAAGACGTGCTCAACGAAGGCCCGGACCTTAGACCTCGTGGCGTTGCCGCGCCTTATGTGGCCCGGCATCGGTTTGCCCGGCGGCTTTTTCCGATGGATGTGGCTGACAAGGCGGCATCCAACGCCCGCGGGGTAACGCGTGTTCGCTCCGTGGATCGAAGCGTGCTAGAGATGCCCATGAAAGACGATCGCCAGTAAACGATCGCACCATCCTGGAGGCGGGCATGCGACTGATCGGTTTGATCACTCTGATGATTATAACGATGGGTGGAGCGTGTGTGGCCCAAGTCGAACCGCAGCCCGCTTCTCGGGTGACTGAGATCCATCAGGACATCCTGACACTCGACACTCATGTCGATATTCCCCTGAATTTTGCGACCCCAGACGTGGATCCCGGTCGCATGACCGATGAACAGCTCGACCTGCCGAAGATGCGGGCGGGGTATTTGGACGCTGCCGTGTTTGTTGTCTACACCCCGTCGGGCCCGCTGACCGAGGGTGGGTATGCGAATGCTGCCGACATCGCTGATACCCGCTGGCGCGCGATTCATCGGATGGTCTTGAGTTATCCTGATCAAATCGGATTGGCGGCTTCGCCTAGCGAGGTCGAAAGGATCGACCGCTCGGGCCGCCAGGTGGCGATCGTCGGCATGGAAAACGCTTACCCTTTAGCCGAGAGCCCTGAACACCTCGCCGAGTGGGCGGAGCGCGGCCTTGCATATGTGGGCTTGGTGCACAATGGGACAAATCAGTTCGCCGACAGCGCTTTACCCGATCTGCGGGATTCAGACGCGCCGGTCCATGGCGGTCTGTCGGAGCTGGGGCGCACGCTCATTTCGGTGGCTAATGATGTGGGTGTTCTGGTCGATGTGAGCCATGCTAACCATGCTGCGACCATGCAGGCGGCGAAGCTGTCGCGCGCGCCGATCATCGCTTCGCATTCGGCCGCGACCGCTGTCGAAGATCACCCACGCAATTTGAATGACGAGGCCATCCGCGCCATCGCGAACACCGGCGGCGTGATCCACGTTGTGGCGCTCGGGTCTTATCTGCGCGCGCCGACGCCGGAAATGGTCGCTGGCCGCCTCGATGTGCGCAGGCGTTTCGGTATCAATAGCGACGCGGAGCGCCGCGCCTTGGATGACGAGACAAACAAGCGCTATGTCGCCGCTATCGAGGAGTCGGATGCGCGCTTTCCGCCGGTGACGGTGTCCCATCTGGTCGACCACATTGACCACATTGTGAGCGTTGTTGGCGTTGATCATGTCGGGGTCGCATCCGACTTCGGTGGCGGCGGGGGCATCGGTCAGTGGCGTGACGCCTCGCAAGCGGCCGCCGTGACCCGGGAATTGCTGCGCCGCGGCTATTCAGTCCGCGATATTCGTAAGATCTGGGGCGGTAATTTTTTGCGAGCCTGGCGGGACGCACAACGAGCGGCAAAATGATTGCCCGAGAGAGCAATTTCTGTTCGAGCGGACGCCGGTCGAGCGTTTTCTAAACGGAAAACCGCCATGACAAGTTTCTCGGCACGGTTCCTGAAAACGCTCTAACCGCGCAACGCCCGACACAGACTGGGCTGATCCGCAACAGCAACTTCGTCCGGCGTCTGGCCAGCCAGGACCTGGGCGGCGGCCGCAGGACTGTCGCACTGCGATTTGCTGTGCTCGATGGCGTCTTCTGACAGTCCGGCCGCCACGCCACCGGCTTCGACTTTGTAGCGGCAAATGATCTCGTCTTGTTCGAACGGCAACAGCGTTTCGTCTTGCCGCACGAGGCCCTGCGCGCAGGCCAACGCCGTTGTTGCGCTGTCGATTTGAGCATCGCGCGCATAGGCATAGGCAAGGCTGTGCAATGTCTGCCAGGATGACGGATTGAGCCGCGCCGCCTTGCGACAATCGCCAATGCCTTCACCGGCCCGGTTATTTTTCGCCAACGCAAAGCACCGGCTGTTCAACGCTGAGGCAAACTGCGGATCAATCTGCAACGCAGCTTCAAAACTGCCGATCGCCGCATCAAAATCGCCCGCGCGACGCTCGATGATTCCGCGTAAGGTATACGCCCAGGGGTGCTCATCGCGGGGGGCGGTGTCCAACACAACGTCGATCAGCCGCAGCGCCTCGCGTTCTTGCTCCATGCGCGCGTCCAGGGCCCGGTCGTCGCCACCCTCGAAATACGTAAAATTGGCGAGCAAATAGGGGTCCAGCTTTTCCAGCGCGCGTCTCGACGCTTGAGAAATCAGCGCGTCCAATTGGTCTGCGGGAAAGACGTCGCTTTCATCACGCGTCCGGCGGAACCCGTCGAGCACAAAGTGCAATTGGTAGCACTGGCCGAAACACTCACTGTAATCACTGTCCACGCGAACAATGCCGCCACGCAGGCGTTCAATGCGGAAGCCAAGCCGTTCTTTCACGTACCCGGTCAGCGCGCGCATCGAGATGTCACTGCCGGGTAAATTCAAATCCACCGCACTCGATGACAGAGTGATCTCCTTACGGCGCTTCTGCGTTGGGGCGTGTTGATCGATGAACTTCCATTCCGCCAAGATCTGGTGCGCGACAAATTGAGGATTGTAGCCACGATCCGCCAATTCACTCGGCACGGATATCTCTTCGATCAAAATCGAATTGGATCGGAATTCAACGATAAAGAGGAAAATCAAAAACAGTATTGTCAACGCCATGATGATCCACGTCGCCCATCTGGCCGCCTCGTTAAAGAAACTCCGCTTATTGGTCGTCTCGGTCATGCCCTCAGCCCCGCACCCGCTTCCGTCGAACACCGCTGAGAAGTATTTACGAGCCGATGCCCGAAGTCACTCCCATCACGCATGGTGACGACGGATGCGCGCGCTGATCGGCCGTCATTAAACGGTGATCGATTGCATTTCGAAACTTCTGCGCACGTACCGGCATCAGGACATAGCCGTCATTTATCACGCAAATACTGGCGCTTGGCTTCGCGGTCTTGCAAGCGAAATGGCGGGGCGCTTTGGCTTTCGTTGGCCGCAAGCACCCAACAATTGGGGCCACCCGCAAGCGGATGATGGTGTGAACCTATTCACCGCTCAGATTGGCCGCTTACAGCCGAGCGCCGTGGTTTGCAATCGATCGCCCAGCAGAAATTTTTGGCTGCGGGGAAACTTCTCCACCGTGGGCGCCAACCACGCCAGAAACTGGTGCACAGCCTCCAGAACGGGCGCGGGCGCTGACCGGGCGAGGCGGGTCATCGCCAAGCCTGGGGAATAACGCCGCCACCGTCCCGGCTCACAAGTCCGGCAAGACGGCGACGGCGCATGACGGCGCCAAAACCACTTTGACGCCGCTCATCATGACCGGCCCGCCCGGCAGCTTGCCGGCCGGGTGTTGCTAGGAAAGACCGGTTTCGCGCAGCGAAACCGGTTGGGACGCACTGTCTGGTCGCTCTGCGCGTCCGTGAACGCGCAAACACAGAAACCGAACAGGCATGGTCAGCTGAAAAAAAACACAACCCGCTTCGCGGGTTCGAAAAACCGCAGCGCTGAAGCGCTGCGGGTGAAAGGAAAAAGGATAACAGCGCAAAGGGTAAAAAGGTAAAACCATAAAGGGTAATGGCATTTTGCTATCGCAAAATGGTCCTGGCGAGACGGAACCCGACGCCGTTGATGCCACGGTTGACCGCATCGTCCCCGCTGCGATACGCTGAACGGAGGTACGGTGGGCTGCCGATCCAAGAACCGCCGCGCCGAACGCGGGCGGTACTATCTTCCGCATCAAACGCAACCCCTCCCGGCGTTGGCGCGTATTGATCGCTCCATGCATCTTGGCACCATTCCCACACATTGCCGTGCATGTCATAGAGGCCAAACGGGTTAGGCTTTTTCTGGCCTACAGGGTGGGTCTGGCCGTCAGAATTGCCGTTAAACCAAGCGTAGTCGCCAAGCTGGTTCTCATCGTCACCAAAACTATAGGCGGTGGTGGTCCCGGCCCGGCAGGCGTATTCCCACTCGGTCTCGGACGGCAGGCGAAACGCGTCTGGCTGCCCGGTCAAGCCCAGCAAATCGTTCAGCCACGCCAGATAGCCGCGTTCGCGATCACAGATGTCATTCCACGACACATTGATGACGGGGCGATCGCCTCGCCCCCAGCCTTGATCGTCCGGTTGAACAAACCCGGCATTAAGACAAAAGGCGTCAAACTGTGCAAAGGTGATCTGGTATCTGACCAGCATAAAGCTGGGGATGGACACTGGCTCCTCGGGGGCGGTTGTGTCGTCATCCTGTGATGGCACAATTGGGAAGTCGCCGGCCGGGACGGGGATCATGGTCGAGACCACGCCGCCCGTCGCGGCGAAATCCGCCAGCGCCGCCAGCCGTGACTTGGGCCCAATCACGAACGGGCCGGCCGCCCGCGCCGCACCCCCGGGGCCCAATTGCGCGAAGCTAAGGCTGGTCACCGCCTCACGGGAAGGCTCATCCGCTTCGGCTTGCACAGCGTGCGCGCGATCGCCACCGCGGATGATTTGGACCAGGCGCTCGGGGCTGTAGGTCGGAAACGCCGTCAGCACGGGATGGTCAGCGATCTGGTCCGGCGGCGTATCGCAGGTCGCCGCGTGCAGCTGCCGCAGCCGCCGCTTTTCGCCAAACGGTTCGAGCACATTGACGGCGCCTTCATTGAAGGCGTGGTTTTGTTCATTGAGGCGGGCGGCGAGTTGGATCGCCTGCACCACCGCGGCGATCAACAACACGTCCAACACGGCGCGGGTGGTGAACACCGCAACGCTTCCCACAAAACTCCCGGGCTTGATCGGCGCGCCATTTTCGGCGTGGAACACCTCCGACCAGTCGACGAAGGGCACGGATTTGGCCAGCTCGGCGCCGAAAAAGCCGAGCCAGACCATGACATCGCCGAAATGCGCGCGCCCGCCTTCGAAGGTCCCCTCATGCCACCACTCGATCTGGCGCAACATCAACGGCATCAGCGCGAACAAAAACACCAGGGCGACCAAAGCCTCATCGCGGAGGTCCTCGGCAAAGCCGATGCGCTCTTGGTCAGGTCTAGCCTTGCGCGCGACGAAGAACGCCTCGCGGTCGCGCTCCACCCAGCTCCAGCGGCGGGTGATGGCGAACACCAGCGCCATCCCGACCCCCGCCGCGATCAGGCCCCAAGGCGGCGGCAGAAACCAGGCCGCCGGCATCAGCGCCGCCATCCAGGCGATCAAGGCGCCATAGCGCACAGGCCAAGGCTGCAGCTTGGCCCCCGCCAGCCAGCCCAGCATGCGCGCGAACACATAGTCAATCACACTCAAGGCCAGCGCGGGCAGGAAGTAGGCCAGTTTGATCAGTGCGGCGAGGCCCACCATCGGGGCCTGGCGCCAATGCGGTTGCCGCGCCAGCCATTGCCCGAACGCGCCGGTCCAATGAAGCGGCACATGGCGCACAAACACGGGACCAAGTCCGGCAATCAAGGTCAGCGCCGAAACGCCGATGATCGTCCAGACCCCCGCTTCAGGGCGGATGCAGCCCGGAGCGCCGGGATTGGCCGTGCAATCCAAGTCAGGAGGTCGGTCCCACGCCTCAGGCGCGTAGAAATAAGTAATGGCGGTCACCAGCGCCAACAGACCGCCAATTAACCAAGCCGCCGTGGGTCCAACGCTGGGGCGCGCGAAGACATCATCGATGAAGCGGGTGGGGTCGCGTTTGGCCAACCGCGCCAGCCAGGCGTCATAGCGCGCGGCGAGGCTTGGGGGTGGTTCATGAGATTCAGTGGCTGCAGTGACGGCGCTATCAGCCTCAGCATGGTCGCCAAGGGCGCCAGCCGCCGCTTGCGCCTCATCGCCCGTGTGCGCGTCCCCATCCGCCATGATCGCCCCCGCTCCGCATGTCACTCAGCCCGAGCGAACGGTATCGTTTGGCGGCGGGCGTGTCGATTGAAAGCGCGGAGGAACATCTGTCCAGGTCTCGCAGTATTTGGGCCATAGCAATCCGCAGATCACTTACGCGGTGTATGCCCGCTATGCGCCAGAACACTTGATGGACGCCGCAGGAGCATTAGACCTTGGCCGGTACGGTGTACCGGCGACCGCGTCATAATTGCAGGCTAAGATATTGAAATATTGGTGGAGCCAGGCGGAATCGAACCGCCGACCTCGTCATTGCGAACGACGCGCTCTCCCAACTGAGCTATGGCCCCTGATAGCTGGAAAGCTGGAAATACTGCGCCCAGGGCCCGCACGTCAATGGATCACGGGGGCGTGCGCGGGGGTTGGACCCAACCTGGCGCCTTGCAGTTGACTGTGGCGCTGGGCGACAAATGGTTTTAGGCAGAGAGTGCGGGGTGCGTCAGGGATGGGCGCGAAATTGGTCGGAGCTTTGGAACTATGTCACCACTTGGCAGTTTGTTGCTCGCAATCTTGGGTATAGCGAACGCATTGTTGCTTTTGCTTGTGATCCTGGTGGTGATTCAAGCCGTGATGTCGTGGCTGTTCATGTTCAACGTCATCAATCCCTATAATCCCACAGTGCGCCAAATCAGCCAGTTCATATCCGCGGTGACAGAGCCGGCGCTGCGACCTATTCGACGGATTTTGCCGCCGATGAGCGGTTTGGACCTCTCCCCGTTGATTTTGATTTTGGTGATTGAGTTTCTGATTCGCGGCTGGCTGTTTGGGCAATTGGCCCGCGCGTTTTCACAAATGTGACCAGGGCGCAGGTCGAGGCTGCGTTTTGGGCCGACGGCGGGCATGTGTTTGTGCGCGGGACGTGCAGCCGGATCATGCTTGTGGACGCCGGGGGCGATGAGAATACCCGGCGTGCGGTGCTGGAACGTTTGGCCAGTGCAGTTAGCGCATAAGCCTCTCATTTTCCTTTATTTATGGCGAATTTCACGATGCGTTCAGGTCGGGATTGACTCTGTCCGCGCCTAGAACATAATAAGAACATATCGCGAATAAACTGCATGATTCGATATGTCTCGCCCCCGTTCTCAATCCGCCGCGCCGCCGGCCTGTCTCAATGCGCTGCGTTCCGACATTCAGCGTATTGAAGCGCAATTCTGCCCCGATGGGGACGCTGCGCCCGGCGCCTCTTTAGGTGCGCCTGCGCTCGATGCGGCCTTACCGGCCCACGGTCTGGCGCTGCATGGCGTGCATGAGGTTTGCCCCGCAAGCGTCAACGATTTGGGCGCAGCCAATGGCTTTGTTTTCGCATTAATGCGTCAAGCGCGTCTGAGCGCCAATCATCCGCGCCCGCTCGCGCCGTTAGCCGTAATCCAAACCGATCAAGCCAAGCGCGAATGGGGCCGGATGTATGGCATGGGGGCAACCGCCTTTGGTCTCAGTCCCGCCCCGTGGCTGTTTGTGCATGTGCGTAAATCCAGCGACGCCTTAGCGGCGGCGGAAGAGGCTTTACGCGCCAATGCTTTGGCGGGTGTGGCGGCGGAGGTCGATCACCCTGACTTCACCGCCACGCGCCGGCTGAGCCTGGCGGCGCAACAGTCGTCCACGCCGCTGTTTTTATTGTGCGCGCCGGGACGCGAGGGGGCCACGGCGGCCCAAACGCGCTGGCGGGTTTGCGCTGCGCCCAGTGCGGACAATCCCTTTGATCAAAACGCGCCTGGCGCGGTTCGTTGGCGGGTGACGCTCCAGCGTGCTCGCGGCGGCCGCCCCGGCGCCTGGCTGGTGGAACACGCCCATGAGACGCTTGGTTTATGTGTGGTTGAAGACATGGTCGCTGGACCGCTGGCGGCGCGCCCAAAACGCCGGACCGTCGTCCACAACCGGCAGCGCCCCAAACCACTCACGCGGCGCGCGGGATGACACCGAGCCTCCCCTGGCTTTGGTGGAGACCACGACCAAGGGGTTGCGCATTGCCGCACCGAACATCGCCGCCGCCCGTATCGGCGTGCATGAGGGCATGGCGCATGCTGACGCCAAAGCCGTGGCCCCCGATTTGATCACTCATCCCATTGACCGACGCGCGGACGCCAAAGCATTGAAACGGCTCGCGCTATGGGCGCAGCGCTATTCGCCCTGGACGCGTGCGGACGGCCGGGACGGCGTGGTGGTCGACATCACCGGTTGTGCGGCTTTGTTCGGCGGGGAAATCCCGCTGGCCAGCGATGTGTATGCACGATTGAACGATGCGAACATCACTTGTGTGATCGGCATTGGCGACACGGTGGGCGCGGCGCGGGCCCTGGCCCGGTTTTCACCTACCCACGAAGCGCCGCTCGGCTATCCCACATCGCTTGACGAGGCCAGCGCCATTTGCGCCGCGCCGGCGGGTTTGGGCGTCACGGCGTTGAAAGATTTACCGGTGGAGGCGTTGGGGCTTTCGGGCGAGGCGACCCAATTGTTGCGTCGGGTGGGCTTGCGCACCATTGGTGCGGTGGCGGACGCGCCGCGCAGCGCGCTGATGCGCCGGTTCTCGGCCGTGGATGTGGATTACAATGTCCTCGCCCGCCTTGATGAGATGGCCGGTGAGCGCAAGACGCCGTTTAACGCCACCGCCGCCCCACCCAATTACGCCGCGCGTTTGGCGTTTACTGAACCGCTACAGACCCATGAGGCGTTAATGGCCGCACTGGACCATGTGCTCAGCGCGCTGGCCGAGCAATTGTTGACCGCAGGGCGCGGCGCGCGGCGTTTGGTTTTGCAGATTTGCCGCTGTGATGGCGGCGTGGCGCGTGTGACCGCGGCCGCCTCGCGCGCCAATGCTGACACCGCCCATTGGCGGCGGTTGCTGAGCGAGCGCATGGGCGCGATCGATCTGGGATTTGGCGCAGATGCGGTGGTGCTCGAAGCGCCCTCCACCGCCCGGTTTGACGCGCTTGCCGATGCGCCCAAACTCACCCCCCACGCCCATGACGAGGCGGCTGTGCGTCAATTGGCCGATCGGCTGATGGCCCGGTTCGGGGATGACGCGGTGCGCCGGGCGCAAACCTGCGAGTCCTGGCTGCCCGAGCGCGCGGAGCGACTTGAGCCGATCTTAAAGGCGCGCGCCTCGTCGTCGGCCTCGGCCCTCGCTTCGCCCAAAGCCGATCACGCCCCACGCCCAGTACGATTGCTGGATCATCCTGAAGAAGCGCGCGTGGTGGCCGCCCTGCCCGACGGCCCGCCGGCCCAATTTACCTGGCGACGGGTGACGCGCCGGGTGACGCGCGCTGACGGACCGGAGCGCATCGCACCGGAATGGTGGCGCCAGCTGAATGCGCCCGTCCCGGCGCGCACGCGCGATTATTACCGGGTGGAGACCGAGGACGGTCACCGGTTTTGGCTGTTCCGTGAAGGGCTGTATGAGACCGCGCAGCCCCATCATCCCCCCGTTTGGCGGGTGCATGGGGTGTTTGCGTGAGCACACCCCTCGCCTACGCCGCGCTGAATGTGACCACCAATTTCAGCTTTTTGCGCGGGGCGTCTCATCCCCATGAGCTGGCGCAAAGGGCCAAGGCGCTGGGTCTGTCGGCCATCGCGGTCACCGACCGCAATACGCTGGCCGGGGCGGTGCGCATGCATGTGGCGGCCAAGGAAGCGGGGATCACTGCACTTATCGGCGCGCGGCTGGATTTGCAGGACGGGCCGAGCCTTCTGTGTTTTCCCACCGACCGCGCCGCCTATGGCCGGCTGTCCAGTCTGATCACGCACGGAAAAATGCGGGCGGTGAAAGGCGAATGCGCGTTGAGCCTCGCGGACGTCCACGCCTTCGCGGAAGGGCAGATTTTTATCGTCTTGCCGAATGACGGCGCTGACGCCTTCGCTCCTGACTTTGCTGACATGCTCAAAGGTCTCGCACGTGCGTGGCCGGGGCGCACTTACCTCGCCGCGCGCCACGGGCGTTGCGGCGGGGACCGGGAGCGATTGGCGCGTTTGGCGCAACTGGCCGAGGACTGCGCCGCGCCGCTGATCGCGGCTGATGACACGCTTTATCACACCCCCGACCGTAAGCCCTTGCAAGACGTGGTCACCTGCATTCGCGAGAAAACCACCATTCATCAGGCCGGCCGGCTGTTGGAGAAAAACGCCGAGGCTCATCTGCGTCCGCCAACAGAAATGGTCCGGCTTTATCGCGGCTTTGAGCAGGCTGTGGCGCGCACGCTCGAGCTGGCTGAGCGCTGCCGGTTTTCCATGGAGGAGCTGGGCTATGACTATCCCGACGAGCCGGTGCCGGAGGGGGTAACGCCCCAGGAGCATTTGGAGGATTTGACCTGGTCCGGCGCCCATTGGCGCTATCCTGACGGCGTGCCCGACAAGGTGGCCAACACCCTCACCAAAGAGCTCAACCTGATCGCCGAGCTCAATTACGCCAAATATTTCCTCACCGTGGAGGACATTGTGCGCTATGCGCGCTCACGCGGTATTTTGTGCCAAGGACGCGGTTCGGCGGCCAATTCGGCGGTATGTTATTGCCTGGGCGTCACCGCCGTCGATCCTGCCCAAATCGACGTGCTGTTCGAACGCTTCATCAGCAAGGAACGTAAAGAGCCGCCCGACATTGACGTGGATTTCGAACACGAGCGGCGCGAAGAGGTGATTCAGTACATCTATGCGCGCTATGGGCGCATGCGCGCCAGCCTGACCGCCACGGTGATTTGCTATCGCCCGCGCAGCGCCGTGCGCGAGGTCTGCAAAGCTCTGGGTCTGACCGAGGACGTGGGCGCAGCGCTCGCCGGCACGGTGTGGGGCTCATGGGGCCGGGATGTGAATGATGATCATATCCGTCAGGCCGGCCTTGATCCCGACACTTATATGATCCGGGCAGCGGTCGCGCTCACCCGCGCGCTCATTGGCTTTCCCCGCCATTTATCCCAGCATGTGGGCGGGTTCATTCTCACGCGCGGTCCGCTCAGCGAGACTGTGCCCATCGGCAATGCCGCCATGGCCGATCGCACCTTCATCGAATGGGATAAGGACGACATTGATGCGCTGGGCATTTTGAAAATCGACGTGCTGGCGCTCGGCATGCTGACCTGCATTCGCAAATGCTTTGATTTGCTCAAAGCTCATAAGGATCAGACTTATTCGTTGGCGACGCTGCCGCCGGAAGATCCTGACGTGTACGCCATGCTGCAACGCGCCGACTCTGTTGGCGTGTTCCAGGTCGAAAGCCGGGCGCAGATGAATATGCTGCCGCGCCTAAAGCCGAAATGCTTTTACGATTTGGTGATTGAGGTGGCGATTGTGCGCCCCGGTCCAATTCAGGGCGATATGGTCCACCCCTATTTACGCCGCCGCAAAGGCTTAGAGACCGTCCACTTTCCCTCCCCTGCACCGGAACACGGTCCGCCTGACGAATTACACCGTGTGCTGAACAAAACTCTCGGCGTGCCCTTATTTCAAGAACAAGCCATGCGCATCGCCATTGAGGCGGCCAAGTTCACACCCGATGAGGCCAATCTACTCCGCCGCGCCATGGCGACCTTTCGTAAAGTGGGCACCATTCACACCTTTCAGGAAAAGATGGTCGAGCGCATGGCCGCGCGCGGCTATGATCGCGAGTTTGCCGCACGCTGCTTCAGTCAAATTGAAGGCTTTGGTGAGTATGGATTTCCAGAGAGCCACGCCGCTTCGTTCGCGCTCCTCGTTTACGCGTCCTCCTGGCTGAAATGTCATCATCCCGAGGTGTTCGCCTGCGGCTTGCTCAACAGTCAGCCCATGGGTTTTTACGCCCCCGCGCAGATCGTCCGCGATGCGCGCGAGCACGATGTGGAGGTGCGCGCGCCGGACATTAACCACAGCAATTGGGATTGTACGCTGGAGCCTGGCGAACATGGCGCATTGGCGCTGCGGTTAGGCTTGCGATTAGTCGACGGGGTTGGCGAGGAGGCCATTATGGCCCTGACCGGCGCGCGCGCAGATCGACCCTTTCAAACCCTGGATGAAGTGCGCCGCCGGGCCAGCCCGTCCAAGCGCGTGCTGGAAGCCTTGGCCGCGGCCGATGCGTTTCGCTCCATGGGACTTGACCGGCGGCGAGCGCTGTGGGCTCTGCGCGGCCAGCCCGCTGGTCCGCCTTTGCCGCTGTTTGCCTATGCCGATGCTCCCGATGTCGGTGAGGACGCGCCCGTCGCCCTGCCTGATTTGCCGCTGAGCGCCCACGTCTTGCAGGACTATGAGACGCTCAAATTATCGCTCAAAGCCCACCCCATGACGTTTTTGCGTGATGGCTTGATGGCTGAGGGGGCGCGCACCGCCGCTGAAGTGGTAAAGATGCATAATGGTGCGCGGGTCTGCATGGCCGGACTGGTGCTGGTGCGCCAACGGCCTGGCTCGGCCAAGGGCGTTGTATTCATCACGCTCGAAGATGAAACCGGCGTCGCCAATCTGGTGGTGTGGCCAAAGGTGATGGAGCAGTTTCGCCCCGTGGTGATGGGCGCGCGCTTCATGTTTGTGCGCGGACGCGTTCAAGCCTCTGACAATGTGGTGCACTTGGTGGCTGATGAACTCATCGACCGCACGCGCGACCTTAGCCAACTGCATGAAAGCGCGGCGACCTTCAAAAACCCGCTGGCGCGCGCCGATGAAGTGGTGCGACCCGGGCCTGAACCCTTCATCTGGACCCATCCGCGCGATGTGCGCGTGATTCCCAAATCGCGGGACTTTCACTGAGCCCTCGTTGTTTTGGCGCGACTCAGCCTACACGAGACCCCTAAACAAGGAGCCGCGCCCATGTTCGACGTCATCCCAACGCAAGTGCTCACTGCAGCCACCGTGCTCGCCGCCGGCATGACCGGATTGGCCCTGGGCGCATCAGGTCTGACCGTGATGTTTTTTGCACCTTTGTCGTTTCGCCGTTTGGACTACCAACGCGCTGACAGCCTGGTGCGCCTGGCGACGAAATCAATTCTGCCGCTGATTGCATGGGTCGCCATTGCAGGCGCCGCCCTGGCCTTCATTGGCGGCGCCATAACAGCCGGTCTCATGTTGCTGATCGCTTCGGGCGGGCTGCTCTTGGTGCGCTGGGTGCTCAACCCCCTGCCCAAGAAAATGCGCATGCCTGGCGCGGTGCGGCGCAAATCCAAGCAGCGCATCTTGGCGCTGCATGTGATGCTGGTGGTGTCGCTGATGTTTCCCGCCGCGCTCGCCGCATTGGCCGCACAAATCTAACCCACGGGCCTTAGAGGCCCACATCGTGTTTTTTGAGTACAGAGGCGAGATCCAGCGTGGGAAGCTTGCCGACCTGGTCAAAATTCTCATCGATCCATAACTGGCCCGCCGCTCGGCCTCTGCGGAACAAATCTTCGAAAAACGCCATCGACACAGTGAGCCGACTTTTTGCCGTCAGATCATCCATGGCGCCGCCGCCATCGATCCGGTGGATCAGCACTTTGCGGTAACGTTCGGGATCGAGCCGGTTTTCGTCCATCATACGATTGACGAAATCAATGTTTCGGTACTCCCTCAAAAGACTGGAATTGAACGTAATTTCGCGCATGCGGTCCATGATTTCGCGCGCTGTTTTTGGCGTGCCACGCCGCTCAATTGGATTGATCTGGACCACAATCACGTCTCGGTTCTGGCTCTCATAGAAGAACGGGAAGAGCGGCGGATTGGCCACATAGCCCCCATCCCAATGAGGCGCGCCATCGATGTTCACGGCATGGTAGAGATAGGGCAGACAGGCCGACGCCATGATGTGATCAGCGGTCAATTCCGGACGGCGGAAAATGCGTGTGCGTCCAGTTTCCACATTCGTTGCACACACAAAAATCTGCATCCGTTCACACGATCGCACGCGCTCAAAGTCAATCAGGTTGTCGATCAAATCGCGCAATGGATTCAGGTTGAGTGGATTGAAGTCATAAGGGCTGGTCATATGCGCGAAGATGTCAGCCATCCATAAGCCCCAGCCATCCCAGCCGAACCATTTGGCGATAAGGCTTTGTAACGGGGCATTGGTGAAGGGATTCACGCCAGCCGCGGCGACGCCCTCCCAAAATTCGCGAAGTCGTTCACGGGCCCGCTCGCGCAGCGTTTCGCTGAACGGGCCAGGCGGCGCGTCCACCAATGCTTCCGACATTACGACGGCGTTCATGGCGCCTGCGCTTGTTCCCGACACGGCTTCAAAGTCCAAGCGCCCGTCTTCGAGCATCGCGTCGAGCACGCCCCAGGTAAAGGCGCCCTGCGCCCCACCGCCTTGAAGCGCGAGGTTCACAGATTTACTGGAGATTTTTCTAACGGAAGCCATAGTGTTGAGCGGATCGGGCCGATGTGGTTCGAATTGTTTGACAGACGCTTGCGCGTTGATCGTAGGGCGGAGAAACTAGGCGAAGGTTTGGGGCGCACCTTGCGTTCGTCAAGCACATGATGCGGTAGGCATACACCAATGAAGGGGCGGAAATGACGCAATCAAACATATTTGATCGACTCACCGGCGACGCCATGGCTGCGGCCGCTCAGGCGTTTCAATCAGGTTTTCCCGTCTTTCTCCTGCACTTGGCCATCACATTCGTGATCTTGTTTTTAGGCATCATGCTCTACGTGCTGGTGACCCCTCACAAAGAATTGCGTCTGGTTCGAGACGGCAATAGCGCCGCAGCGCTATCGCTGGGCGGTGTGATTGTGGGACTGTCCATCCCCCTCTCGGTTAGCATGGCCACCAGCATCAATTGGGCTGAAATCGTGCTGTGGGGCGTGGCGACCCTCTTGGTGCAATTGCTGGTGTTTCGGTTTGTGGACCTGCTCCTGCCGGGATTATCCAGCCGGATCAGCGAACGCGACCATGCTGCGGCGACCTTATTGATCTCCGTGAAGATCGCCACCGCATTGGTGCTGGCGGCCGCAGTGAATGGAGCCCCCATTGCGCGGATTTGATCGACTCCTTTATGCGATTTTGCTCGCGGGATTTTTGTGGGCCACCTTCGCCCGCACGCCAGAGCCATCGCCTGTTCCCGGATCGAACCCCAGCACGTCGGGTGAGTTTCCCGTCGAAATCGAAGGCGGGTCGGCGCTCCCTGACCCTTCCCTGTTTGATGAGCGGGTTTTGGTGGACGTGGAAGATCGACAAGGACCGGGGTCAGGCTCGGCTTTCGCCATCGCCAAGGGCGTGTGGATGACTGCCCATCATGTTGTGCGCAATTGTCCCAGGGTGGGTTTGATCACCGGACCGGGACAGGCCATTCGCGCGGAAGTGGTTCCAGAAGAACGCGCCGATGCAGCGGTCCTGCGCGCCCGATTTTCAGCGACCGCATTGCCGATCATCGATGATGCGTCTTCCTTGCGTCTGGGTCAGTCGGCTTATCATGTGGGATATCCGCAAGGTCGGCCAGGACAGGTCTCTAGCCGATTACTTGGTCGGCAGACATTGATTACACGCGGCGCCGTGCGGCGTCGGGAACCCATCCTGGCCTGGGCCGAGACTGCTCGTTCGCAAGGCATCTGGGGGAGCCTAGGAGGACTTTCGGGCGGACCAGCCATTTCCAGCAGCGGCGAAGTTATAGGCGTCACCATCGCCGAGGCGCCCAGACGAGGCCGAATCTACACCACGGCGCCCCGGACGACGGCGCAGCTCGTCAGCCAATTTGCAGCCCGTGATGCAACAGCTATGCCCATTGATGCGGGTCGGTTTTCAGAATCGGCCGATGCGCTTCGACGATCACAGCAGGTCGCCATGGTGATCTGCGCGCCATGACCGGCAATTTCGGTGACCGGCTCACCAGGGCCATCCAAGAGCGCGGACCTTTGTGCTTGGGCATTGATCCTCACCCAGCTCGCATCCCTTCGCTATTTGGCCGACCGGGCCTGGAAGGCATTCGCGCCTTCGGGCGCGCGGTTGTGGAGCGAGCGGCCGGACGCGTGGCCGCGATCAAGCCTCAGATTGCGCTGTTCGAACAGTGGGGTCCGGCCGGATTTCAAATTCTCGCAGACCTGACCTTTTACGCCCGCGACGCGGGATTGATTGTTCTCCTGGACGCCAAGCGCGGTGATATCGCGTCCACGGCGCAAGCCTATGCGCAAGCTTATCTCGGTGATCACGCCTGGCTTCACGCCGATGCGGCAACGGTGAACCCGTATATGGGAGAGGACAGTTTGGTCCCGTGGCTGGACGTGGCCGAAAAATGCGGCAAAGGCGTCATTGCGTTGGTGCGCACGTCCAATGCCGGAGCGCGCGATTTGCAGGACCGCGACAGCGATGGCGCGCCGCTCTGGTGCGCAACTGCGCAATTGGTGGCCAAAGCCAGTGAACCGCTAATCGGGCAAAGCAGTTGGTCGTCGGTGATGGCGGTTGTGGGCGCCACCGCGCCTGCCGAGGCCAAACGAGCTCGTGAACTCATGCCTCATACTCCGTTCCTGGTGCCTGGTTATGGGGCGCAGGGGGCGAGCGCTGCGGACGCCATGGC
>CAZWVH010000026.1:16996-37688 GCA_964636945.1 uncultured Caulobacterales bacterium
CAATCCCTCAATGGCGGCGTCAATGGTCACACTGCCGGTGAGGATGTTCTTCACCGCCTCACAAATTGGCACATCGACATTCACGGTTTTGGCGAGCTCCACCACGGCGGGCGCGGACGCCACGCCTTCGGTGAGCGCCGATCGGCCAGCGAGTACGTCGGAAACGGGCCGGTCCCCACCCAAAGCGCGGCCCAGCGCCATATTGCGTGATTGTGGACTGGAGCAGGTCAGCACCAGGTCACCAAGACCGCACAGCCCCTGGAGTGTCTCCGGCCGTGCACCCAGCGCCTTGCCCAAACGGGTCATTTCGGCAAACCCCCGGGTGATCAGCCCAGCATGAGCCGAACGGCCAAGACCCTTGCCGTCCAAGATCCCGCAGGCGATGGCGAGCACGTTTTTCACCGCGCCGCCAATCTCCGCGCCAATAATGTCATCGCTGAGATAGACGCGGAAGGTGGGAATGGAGATCGCCTCCGCCAGCCACCCCGCCAATTCGAGAGTCTCCGCCGCCAATGTCACCGCCGCAGGCAGCCCGGCCGCCACTTCATGGGCAAAGCTGGGCCCGGTGAGCACGGCGCGCCTGGCTTGGGGCGCGGCTTCAGTGATCACAGAGACCATGGTTTTCAGGGTTTCGCGCTCCAAGCCTTTGGAGCACGCAATCACCGGCGCGCCCTGCTTGATGTGGCCGCGCATGCGGGTCAATACATTGCGCGTCGATTGGACCGGCACGACGGACAAGACGGCGTCACATGCAGCAAGGTCGCCATCAACGGCGGTCGGCGTGATCCGTTCGTGCAACGCCACGCCCGGCAGCCTCTCTTCGTTTTCTCTCAGCTCCGCCATCGCTTCAGCTTGATCGGTCCGATAGGACCAGAGCGTCACGTGCGCACCATTGGTCGCGATCACATTCGCCAGCGCCGTACCCCAGGAGCCAGCGCCCAAAACGCCTATGTGGGAAAAGGTCTCGGTCACGCTTTCGGTCCTTTCCGGCCTGAGCCCAAAACTGGCGCAGTGGCCGCCAATTGCTCATCAAGCGGCCAGCGTGCGCGTGCTGAAACCGCCAAATCATCCACCATACCCCGAGCCAATCGCTCCAGGCCAGCGGCGGCTACCATGGCCGCATTGTCCGTGCACCAGCGTGGGCGGGGGGCAATCATGGCCACACCACAGTGCTGACAAAGCTGGCTGAGCTTGTCGCGGATTGCGGCGTTTGCCGCCACCCCACCGACCACGGCCAATGAACGCGCGCCGTGCTGCGCTGCGATGGCCAGCGCGCGTTCGGTGCGATCAGCCAAGACCGCTGCGATCGCCTCCTGCACGCCTGCGGACAAATCAGCGCGCGCTTGGTCTGACCGATCGCTGGCGGTCCAAGCGCGCAGTGCGGCAGTCTTCAGTCCAGCAAATGAAAAATCACAATGGTCTGTACCCATGAACGGTTTTGGCAGCGCAAAGCGATTAGGATCGCCTTGACGCGCTGCGGCTTCCACGGCGGGTCCGCCGGGATGACCAAGCCCCATAATTTTGGCGGTCTTGTCGAACGCCTCGCCAGCCGCATCATCGCGCGAGGCGCCCAAACGGCGATAGCGTCCCACATCCTCAGCCAGCACCAAAAGCGTATGACCGCCTGAAACCAGCAAAGTCAGGTAGGGAAACGCCATGGACTGTTCCAAGACCGGGGAAAGCACATGGGCCTCTAGGTGATTGACGGCAATCAACGGCGCGCCGGTGGCCAGCGCCATGCCCTTAGCCGTTGAGAGGGCCACCATCACGCCGCCCACAAGACCGGGACCGGCGGTAGCGGCCACACCGTCCAGCGCCGCGTAATGGACCCCCGCCTCGCTCATCACTTTCTCAATGGCCCAATCCATCCGCTCCACATGGGCGCGGGCGGCGATTTCCGGCACCACGCCGCCATAGGGCGCGTGATCGTGATCTTGACCCAACGCAATTTCGGCGCGCACGTGTGGACGCCCAGCCTCATCGCGTTCAACCACCGCGGCGGCAGTGTCATCGCAACTGGATTCCAATCCGAGAACAATCAAACGTGATTTCTTTGCAGAGCCATGACGGTCTGATTGCGCCAACGCCGCAATCAGAGCTAAGTTATTTTGATGTAAACGTATGCGGGTATGGTCGCTGATGCAACGCCGCTTAGCTCTTGGTTCGCGAGGGTCGCCACTCGCCTTGATTCAAGCCAAAAATGCGCAAACTGCGCTGTGTGCGGCCGCTGGATCGTCTTTTGCCGATGCGGATGCGTTATTCCCAATCCAGATCGTGCAAACCACGGGCGATGCGGAAAAGGATAAGCCGCTGGCCGACATTGGCGGCAAAGCCCTGTTCACCAAGGAATTGGACGTATGGTTGACGGGGGGCGGAATTGATGTGGCGGTCCACTCGCTTAAAGACGTGCCCCATGTCTTGCCAGAAGGCATCTCCCACGCTGGTGTTTTGGTGCGCGAGGATCCGCGTGAAGCATTGATCAGCAAGGATGACCTGCCGCTCGATAAATTGCCGAAGGGCGCGAAGGTGGGGACGTGTAGCCCACGCCGCAAAGCCCAACTGCTCAGCGCTAGACCCGATCTGGAAGTCCTTCCTCTCCGCGGCAATGTGCACACGCGTATGCGCAAGGTGCGCACCGGTGAACTGGACGCAACCGTGTTAGCGGCCGCGGGGCTCATTCGTTTGGGCAAGACCGCCGCAATTGCCGAAATCATTGAGCCCGAAGTCATGCTGCCGGCCGTTTGCCAGGGCGTCATCGCGCTTCAGTGCTTGTCGGACGCCGATGACGCCTTGTCGCTATGCGCCAAGGCCGAAGACCAAGAAACCGCGCTCACCACTGCAGCCGAACGTGCGTTTCTGGTCGGGATTGACGGCAGCTGTCATTCAGCAGTGGCCGCGCTAGCGGAGTATGATGGCAAAAAACTTCGGCTGCGCGCTGAAGCTCTGGCTCCTGATGGCGCGCGCAAATGGACCCGCGAGGAGACCATCCAAATTACGCTGGATGATCAAGGCGCAGCCGAATCGCTGGGCGGAAAGTTTGGTGTCGAATTGCGTGAAGAAGCGGGCGAAGCCCTCGCGCTCGCTTCATAGCGGGCGTTTCATCCGATCGAGCTTGCGCTTAATCCGCGCCACCCTCTTGCCTCATGACCATCATATCTATTTTGTGCAGGACCAATGGCCTGCGCGCCTATTCAGCCCTGAGAGTTCCGCTTGTCCCTCGAACCGCTCGTTCTTGTCACCCGCACGCAACCTGGCGCCTCGGAGACAGCGTCTAACGCCGGCGCTTGGGGGTTGGCCGCCGTGGTCGCGCCTGTGTTGACCGTGGCGCCATTCAAGGTCGAGCGCGGCGCCTTTCAAGATGCACAGGGCATAGTGGTGAGCAGCCCCAACGCGGCAAAGCAGTTGGCGCAAGATCCGCCATCATCGCACACTCCGGTGATTTGTGTGGGTGAGACCACAGCGCGCACTGCGCGCGCGGCAGGATGTAAACGCGTCATCTCCGCAAAAGGCGATGGACAAGCTTTGGTTGTGGAGACCATGCGGCGGTTTTCTCCATTCGCCGGGCGGCTCGTGTTCGCACGGGGCCTGCGCGTCGCCATGGACGTGGCCGGCAAACTTCGCCAGGCCGGCTTTCAAGTGGACGAGGTGTTCACGTATGACGCCAAACCCGTGGATCGACTGCCCAGCGCGGCAGTCACCGCACTGCGTTCCGGCGCAGTGCGCGCGGTGATGTTCCATTCGGCCGTGGGCGCGCACACATTCGCTCAATTGACGGACGCGGAGGGCCTCAGTTGGGTTTGCCGACGGATGATGGCCGCCGCAATCAGCGATAACGCCTTTGAGCCCGCCGCCGCATTGGGATTTCAGTCCCACTTGATTGCCCCAATCCCAGAAGACCGAGCACTACTTGAAGCGCTCGCCAGCACACTCATTCCCCATTAACTTGTGGTCAGCATGGTTGCGTGGTCATACTCGCGCCGCAGATTGAGGACCCTCCAATGGCCAAGCCTGAGGGAGACACGACCGCCACGTCGAAACCGGATCAAGAGCGACCCAGCGAGCAAGCCGCTGAGGCCGAGTTGCGCGCTGACGACGATCAAAGCAGTAGTGGGCATAGTGCAGACGCCACTGCTGAACCACTCGATGTTGAATTTTCCACGGTGGAAGACCCCAATTGGCCCAAAGGCGAAGCGGGCGTGTCTTGGGCGACAGCATTGTCAATGTCCATTGTGGCGGCGTTGGTGGGCGGGGCCTTCGGCATCGGGTTTCACGTCTGGCGTGAGGACGGTTCAGTCTCGCCGCCTTTGTCTGGCGAGCTTGACCAGCTGCGGTCGCAGATCGCGGCAATGGATCAAACGCCCAACGCCGTCGTGCTGGGCGAGCGGATCGACGCCTTGAACGCCGCACTTGAGGACTTGCAAGACGGTCAGGCCGCGATCGCCAATGGTGCCAGCACCGATCCTGGCGCTCGCACCATGGCGGCGGAGGCGCAAAACATGGCGCGCGAGGCGCTGGATCGCCCCACTGCTTCCCCCCGTGATCTGAGAGACTTGGCCACCCGCATCACCGCGCTGGAGGCGCGCATGCTGGAGTTAACCGAGGCCGTGGATCAGTTGGCGACCGCCCCACGGGAGGTTTCATCGGGCCCGTCCACACCGCCAGAAGCGTTCAACGCTTTTGCGCAAATGGCCGCCGTCGCCCGATCCGGCGAGCCTTTTGCAGCGGAATTGGCGCGATTTCGGCCGTATGTGGCCGAATCCGAGGCGCTCAACAGGTTGTCAGTGCTCGCTGAGGATGGCGCGCCGAGCACAAGCGAGCTCGCCAGACAGCTGGATGCATTGATGACGAACAGGGGCGCCGATGAAGACCTCGATGGCGAAGGGCTTGGTCAACGATTAATGCACGTCCTCACGTCTGGCGTCTCCATCGAAACTGAGCCCACAAGCGACAATTCCGCCAATGATGCGATCGAACGCGCACAGCTTGCCCTGCGTGAGGGCGACGCGGCGTCGGCCCTCGCACACATGCAATCTCTAAACGCAGAGGCGCGCGAAAACGCGTCGCGCTGGATCGACGCCGCAACAAAACGTGTTGAGATTGAACGATATTTAAACGAATTGCGTGATCAACTCACCTAAACTGTAACAGGCGCACAAATAACGGAATTGCGATCATGCAGGCGCTGTACACAATTAGAGCGGCCCTTTTTATTTTCGCCATCATCAGTCTTGGTGTTTTGGTGGCGTCCATTTTTTGGATGGGTCTCATCGAGACCACCTATGTGTATGTGGGCAATGTGCGCATCCAACTCCCGTTCATTGCGCTGTGGAGTTTCGGATTCTTCTTTTTTTCCAGCCTTCTGTTCTGGTTTTCGCTCAAACCCAATGACTGGCAGCGCTCCTGGCGAACTCGGCAGACTCGCAAGGGACATGAATCCCTTGAAGCCGCCTTGCTCGCTGCAGCCGGCGGAGACGCCCACACCGCGCGACGCGAGGCGCTCAAGGCGACGAAGCTCCTCGACTCCAAAGGCGCGCCACGCCTCCTCGCCGCGCAAACCGCGGAAGCGGAAGGCGATCTGGTTGAAGCCGAAGCCCACTATGCGGCCATGCTCACCGAGCCCAGCACAGCACTTGTTGGCCGGCGCGGCCTCGCTGCCGCCGCCATCACGCGCGGCGATCTCAATGCGGCGATCGTCCATGCCGGCCACGCTTTTGCCCGCACGCCCAGCGCGCGTTGGGCGTTCGAATTGTTGTTCGATGCGCAAATCAAATCCAGCGCCTGGGCTGAGTCGCTGGCCACTCTGAACGAAGGCCGCCAGCGCAAGCACGTGGACGAAATCGCCGCCTCGCGCCGGCGTTCGGTGATCCTGACCGCACAAGCCGCCAATGAACGCAATCGCAATCCCGAATTGGCGCGCAATCTGGCGGAACAGGCCGTTGCCGCCAGCGACGAGTTTGCGCCTGGCGCCGCCTTATGCGCCCGCCTAACCGCGCGGGCCGGTCGCAGCGGCAAAGCGGCTCATGTGATCGAAAATGCCTGGCGCACCACACCTCACCCCGCCTTGGTCGCCGTGTATCGCGATCTCGATTTCAACGGCCACGGCCAAAAGAATGCCAAGCTCCGAGAATTGGCCAATCTCAATCCGGATCACCGCGAAAGCCTGATCTTGCTTTCCGAACTCGCCTTAGAGGCGAACAATCCCGCCGAAGCCCGCCAGCACCTTGAAGCGCTGCTGACACGTGAAATTGCGCCCACTGCCCGAGTTTGCTTATTGATGAGCGCAGTCGCCCAGGCGGAAGGCGATGAGGACGCTGCTCACGAATGGAGCCGCCGGGCCACCCATGCGCCGTCAGAACCAGAATGGGCGGATCTTGACCCGGTTTCCGGTGACTTCGCCTACGGGCAAACCGACTGGCCTCGATTGGTCTACTCATTTGGCGACCGGGGCGTGCTGGTGCATACCCGCCATGAACGCTATGAACGGCAATATCCTTTGATCGCGGGACGCCCATCGGGCCCGCCTGCGCTGCCGAAGGCTTAAGCGCATCAACGTATTGAGAGTTCATTCATGACGGACGCCGCCACCGCTCGCCCCTGGTCGGCCACGGTGTTGACCTTGTTTCCCGACGCCTTCCCGGGCCCGCTCGGTGTGTCGGTGATCAATCGAGCGCGCCAGCACGGTGTTTGGCGCCTGGAGACGCTGGACATCCGAACGTTTTCAAACGATAAGCACGCCTCGGTCGATGACACGCCAGCTGGCGGGGGACCGGGCATGGTGATGCGCGCCGACGTTTTGGGCGCGGCGCTTGATGGCGTCACCGACACCAATCGGCCGCACATTGTGTTGTCGGCCCGCGGTGCGCCGGTGACTCAGCGCCGGGTTCGCGAGCTTGCCGCAGGACCTGGCGTTGTGCTGGTGTGCGGGCGATTTGAAGGAATAGACCAGCGGCTCATTGAGTCGCGCGGACTGGAAGAAATGAGCGTCGCTGACATCGTCCTAGCGGGCGGTGAGGTGGCGGCTATTATGGTTTTGGAGGCGTGCGTGCGCTTATTGCCCGGCGTGTTGGGCTCCGGCGCCAGTACGCAAGAAGAGAGTTTTGAAGAAGACTTATTGGAGTATCCGCACTATACCCGGCCGCGATCGTGGGAAGGGCTGGAAATTCCCGAGGTGCTGCTCAGCGGCGACCACGCCAAAGTGGCGCGGTGGCGTCGTGAGCAGCGAAAGTTGATTACGCGCGAGAGGCGAGCAGATTTGTGGGCTCACTATGTCGCCCGCCAAAAGTCATCGGAGAGTGAGACATGAACATTATTGAACAATTGGAGCGCGACGAAGCCGAACGCGTGATCGGCGACCGCCAGTTCCCAGATTTCGCGCCAGGCGACACCCTACGCGTCCAAGTTCGGATCACCGAAGGCAGCCGCGAGCGCCTGCAGGCGTTTGAGGGCGTGTGCATCGGCCGTTCGGGCGGCGGGCTGCAAGAGAGCTTTACGGTGCGCAAAATCTCCTTTGGCGAAGGCGTGGAGCGCGTGTTCCCACTGTACTCGCCGAGCGTGGCCAGCATTGAAGTGAAACGCCGCGGCAAGGTGCGCCGGGCGAAGCTGTATTATCTGCGCGGCCTGCAAGGCAAAAAGGCGCGGATCGTGGAGCGCACGACCGGCCGCGGCATGAGCGGCGGACGTCGCAAAACTGACTCCTAAACGCGCCAACGAGAAAAGCCGCCGCATAAAACAGCGGCTTTCCCTTGCATGGCTAATTATTCAAGGAACCAGGGCTTAGCGTCCGGGGTGGCGATGTCCTTTGGCTGCACGCCGTCCAGGGTGAGGTTGGCGATCACCGGGCCGTCGGCGGTCATGGTCACCCAAGCAAAGTGATCGAACTCGCCATAGCTGAGGCCGCGCAGATTGCTCACACCGCCAGTGGTGGCAAGTGCAATATGCTCATGCGTGTGCTGACCATCGCTGACGTCCTCATAATCGTAAGAATGGCGGTGGCCGGCAAAGGCAGTGTAGTCGCGATCGCCCAAGAGCTCTTGGATTCGCGTCCAATCATCTGTCTTGGCGGTGTTGAGCGGATAAGGTCCGTCCAAGGGGTAGTCGCTGTAGTCGAAGTCGCCCCACTGTCCGCCTTCCACAATCGGAGGATAGGCAAAGCCTGAGCGCCAGAACGGCTTGTGGATGAAGACAAACGTCCAGCGCACGTCCTGATTGTCGGCCAAGACTTTTTCCACATAAGCAAATTGCGCCTCGCGCGCCGCTTTGCGCCATTCACCCTCATGCCAAGCGTCACGGCCGGGGCCGCGGGTGAAATCAGGGCCTTCGCGGTTGATGTCGAGCAATTCACTGTTGAGCGCGATAAACAGCACATTCTTATAGGTGAAGTGGTAGAAGCTGGCGCCGAACCGTTCCTCCCAAACGTTTTGCATTTGGACGTTCATCATGTCGTGATTGCCGGCGACATAGAAGAACGGGGCGTCGAGTTTGGCGGTGTAGCCTTCAAACTCGTCCCACTCCAACTCGATCTGGTTCTCGTCTTCGGTGTAGCCTTCAATCAAATCGCCGACGCTCATCACAAAGGCGGGCTGAACCAAATTGACCTTTTCAACCCCGATGGGAAATACGCCTTCGCGCTCCCCGCCGGTGCGGTCAGTGACCACAACGAAGTGAAACCGGTCTTCGCTGTCGAGCGCATCAAGCGAGGTCCATGGCTTGGCTTGGCTGTGGTGGGTGGCTACGTCGGGAACCTCGATTTTAGCCGGTGGCGTCACACACGCCGTCAATAGACCCAGAACACCAATCAATCCGCCAATCACGCGCATAGCCGTCCCCCACTCTCAATAAGCAGACCTTTGACGCTGTTTAGCGAAAGTGTGTGACGGATTCTTGTTGGTCCATCGACCGCCCATTGTTTCCCTATGGGCATAAGTCTTCTGCAAATGACTTGGTTTATATCCGATTTGCGCGAAGCCATTTTTGGCGCGACAGCCTAATGGAGATACGCCATGTCCGAGCATACCCCTGACACCATCCTGACCATCAACGCCAGCGCCCGCTATGATGGCTCGATTAGCCGTACTTTAGTGGCTGATCTCACGCAGCGTCTGGCTGGTCCACAAACGCAACTGATCGCGCGCGACCTCACAGCCAATCCGCCTTCGTTCATCGATCCACAATGGGTGACCGCCAACTTCACCGATCCCAGTGCTCGCACCGCGGCAAACCGCGCCGCTTTGGCTGAGTCCGATGCGTTGGTAGGCGAATTGCAAAAAGCCAACACCATTGTGATCGGTGCGCCGATCTACAATTTCAGCATACCCGCTGCGCTCAAAGCGTGGATTGATCAAGTGGCCCGCGCTCGCGTCACCTTTCGGTATACGCCCGATGGACCAGAGGGGTTGCTGAAGGGCAAAAAGGCTTATGTGGTTCTCACCTCAGGCGGCGCCGCGGCGGGCACAGAGATCGATTTTGCGAGCGGCTATCTGCGCCATATCCTGGGATTTCTTGGCATAACGGATGTGGAGTTCATCACCGCCGATCAGCTGATGATGCACGCCGACGAGAAGATCTCTCGCGCCAAAGCGCAACTGGCTCAGCTGGCGGCGTAACGCCCGCTTTGCATGAAAGTTGCCAACGGGCCCATGCGCATTACGAGGGCCGGGCTCGCAGGCGATCGGGCGCAAAAGGTCTCGGTCGCCTCTCTGCGCGTCGAGGATCAGGACCGCTGCTATGGTCGACGTGGCGCGGTGGATAGGCTATCGATCCGCAACGCGAAATACCAAGGTCAAAAAAGGCAGTTGCCATGGAACTGACAGTCGCCATCGTCGGCGCAACCGGAGTCGTCGGCAAAGAAATCCTCACCATCATGGAAGAGCGTGGTTTTCCCGCAGGTAAGGTGATCCCTCTCGCCTCACGACGCAGCATCGGCACCGAGCTCTCCTACGGTGAGAAGACACTGAAATGTCAGGACCTTGAGCAGTTTGACTTTTCCCAGGTGCACCTGGTCCTAATGGCCGCAGGCGGCGATGTGGCGCGCGAATGGGCGCCCAAGATTGCGGATGCCGGTGCGATCGTCATCGACAATTCGTCGGCATTTCGCATGGACCAGGATGTGCCGTTGATCGTCCCAGAAGTGAACCCGGAAGCAATCAACGCCATCAAAAAGGGGATCATCGCCAATCCCAATTGCTCCACGGCGCAAATGGTGGTGGCGCTCAAGCCGATCCATGATCGCGTCGGCATTGAGCGTGTGGTGGTGTCCACCTACCAGTCTGTTTCCGGGGCGGGTAAGGACGCCATGGACGAACTTTGGAACCAAACCAAGGGGATCTACGTCAACGACCCGATCACCAAAGAGCAATTCACTCGGCAAATCGCCTTCAATGTGATCCCGCACATCGATGTGTTCATGGAAGATGGCGGCACTAAGGAAGAGTGGAAAATGGTGACGGAAACCAAGAAGATCGTCGATCCGGCCATCAAGGTGACAGCCACCTGCGTTCGGGTGCCTGTGTTTGTCGGCCATTCTGAAGCCGTCAACCTTCAGTTGCGCCGGCCCATGTCCGCCAAGGAGGCGCGCGACCTATTGCGGGAAAGTCCGGGCTTGATGGTGATCGACAATCCGGAAGAAGAACAATACATCACTCCTGTAGAATGTGTGGGCGACTTCGCCACGTTTGTATCTCGAATTCGCGAGGACCCGACCATAGAGAACGGGCTGAACATGTGGATTGTGTCTGACAACCTCCGCAAAGGCGCAGCACTCAACGCGGTTCAGATTGCCGAACTCCTGGTCAATCGGGGCGTTTTCCGCGACGCTGCCTGAACCCGGAGCTGAATCCGGGCCTGAAGCCGAATTTCGGGTTGCTTCGTTGACGAATGAACCCAAGTGAATGATCGCCGAGCACGCCATGAGAACACAATGAACGAAAACACGGTGTATTATGCCATAGGCGATGTCCACGGAATGGCGGATCGACTTCAAGCGATGCACGCCAGGATTCGTGACGACATGGAACGATTGTTGTTGACCGACGTGGTCATTGTGCATCTGGGCGACTACGTGGATCGCGGACCGGACAGCCGTGGCGTGATTGATCAGATCATCGCCTTGGAAGCGATTTCCCAAGGCGATAAACGACTGAACGTCATTAGCCTGATTGGCAATCACGAGCGGATGATGCTTGACGCCATCGGCAAAGCGCGCCGCGGCGCGCGCGAGCACTGGGAGCTCAACGGCGGCGACACCACGGTCAAGAGCTATCGAAACGGCGGACACAAACGTGACGGCGGCGTGGACCCGTCCCACCTTCACTGGGTGGAAACACTGAAGACCATGCATTGGGTGCAAGAGCGCAACCTTGTCTTTGTACACGCCGGCATCAATCCCAATCAGTTTCCCGAATGTCCCGATGAAGTGCGGCTTTGGACGCGCTCGGCCATGTTTTTTGACGACTCGTTATGGCCCGACCGTGAAGAACTCAAAGACCTCATGGTTGTTCATGGGCACACGCCGACCATGAACGGACAGCCGGACATTGGGCCGCGACGCATCAATGTGGACACGGGAGCGGTGTATGGCGGTCCGCTCACATCAGTGGTTCTGGCGCCTGGCGAGGAACCGCGGTTCCTCGCCGTTTGAATGCCAACGACTTAGCAAAAGTCCGCTGAATAGCCGCCCTGGGACACATAGACACAGCCGTCCGAAGCACGCCCGACGCCAGTGCCAGATTGGCCGCCAATCCACGGCATATAATGTGAGTCGTGTTGGCCGCCGCCATAGGCCCCATTGTTGAATGCAGTAGATTGTTGAGCGGCCGCGGCCACATTAAAGAATGGCGGTCCACCCTCAAATCCGCCCGTACCCGTCGCGTCCATCCAATAGCGCCCTGGGATCACTTGCCCATAGATTTGCATCAAGAACGCGTATTCCTGCGGGTGGATTTCGCGGCCATTGATGAACACGCCAGTCAAGGCGCCCGCACCACCGCCCGAAGCACTCGGCTTGAGCGGGCCATTGACGGAAAGTCCGGGCTGAAGTTGCCCCATGGCTGGCTGGCCCTCAGCGCCATAGAGACCCGACTTGGGATCATACCAATACCGCCCCACATACACGACGCCATAGAGCGCAATGAGCGCATCGACCTGCTGTTGAGTTAGCGGTTCGCCATTCACAATGACCTGTTTCTTACTCTGGTCTTGCGCTTGGGCTTGGGCGTGAGATTGACCGGCCAAGGCCAAACTGATGCACGCAAAGACCGTCAAACACGCTGACTTAAAGGGGATCATAGTTGTCTCCGGCTCCATGCGCGGCGCACGACTTTTGACGCGCCGCACAAAGACCTAACGCAGTAATGCGTTACGGCAGGACACAATGATTGTCATAAACTCAATCCATCGGCCTATTCGCTGGCGACAGCGCCATTTGTGTTGATCCCCGAGCGAAACCCGCCCTCAACCTCGGAAGCCAGATAAGCAAACACCGCGTAGACGGCCACGTTTTGCGCCAGTTCCTCGGGATCGATCTTGTCAAAGGTGTCGTCGGCAGTGTGGTGAAGATCAAAATAGTCCCAACCGTTTTGGCGCAAGGTTACAACCGGAACCCCAGCCTGGCGCAAATAGCCCAAGTCAGGCCCGCCGCTGGCCTCATTGTCGCCCGGCCCAACGCCCAATGGCAGCAACATGCGCGCAATCGCCTCGGCCTTGTCGAGCTGATCTTCGCCAAAGCGGGTTTCAAAACGCCAAATCTTGCGAGCGCCAAAGTCGCTCTCGGCCGCGACGTGATGCTTGGCGAGTTCGTCCGCGTGCTGTTCGGCATAGGCCTTGGCGCCCACCAAGCCCACTTCCTCTGAGCCGAAATACACGACGCGTATGGTGCGCTTGGGCTGACCGGGCAAGGCGTCGATCAATTTGGCAGCCGCCGTCACTATCCCAATGCCAGCGCCGTCATCCACCGCGCCGGTGCCCAAATCCCAGCTGTCCAAATGAGCGCCAAGCACAACGATCTCGTCCGTCTCACCGGGGATTTCGCCGATGACATTGCCTGAAGGGACCAATCCCGGCGATCGTGTTTCGAGCTCCAACGACACGGTGACGGCGCCACGCTCAAGTGCACGGGCCAATTGATCGGCGTCCGGTGCGGACAGCGCTGCAATGGGAACCGCAGGCGCATCAGGGTCATAGCGCATCTGACCCGTGTGCGGAAACCGGCGATGGTCGGTGCCCACCGACCGAATAAGAGCCGCCAGCGCGCCGCGTTTGCCCGCCTCTATGGCGGCGCCAGACCGTTTGCGCACCGCCACACCATAGCCAGAGCCATCCTGGGTGCGGGTCATGAACTCATCAACGAAGGCGATTTTGCCTTCAAGGCTGTTTTCGGGCGCCTCCTCCAAATCGGCCAGCGTGTCAAAACGCACAATTTCACCAACCACAGCCTCCCCGTCAGTGCTGACGGAGCCACCCAGCGCTGTCACTTCCAATTCTTGGGGGAATGGCGAGACGATTTCGGCATGCTCGTGACCGCGGGTCCACAGCGCCACCTCAAACGGCTCCACACGCACATTGGAAAACCCCAGCTCCGTGAGTTTGGCCACGGCCCAATCACGGGCGCGCGCCTCGGCGTCCGTGCCGGCTAACCGCTGGCCTACTTCGGTGGTGAGTGATTCCACCACTTCATAGCCCAATCGATCGGCAAGTCCTTGCTCGGCCAGATCCTGCGCAGCTTGGCGCTGGGCGTCAGTGAAGATATCGGCGCTTTCGCTGCGTCCCTGGGATAGACCAGCCGCCACGGACGTGACTGGCGAAGCCTGCTGTTCGGTCTGGTCATTCTGATCCTGAGCCATTGCCGGCGGCATGGCGAACGCGGCGGCGCTCATGGCGAAAACGGTCATCAAACAACGCATGGCAGGGTCACCTTTCAATCGAGTGGGCAACAGTTTCACCGCGCACGCTGCAGATCAAGGCCTGGGTGAACAGTGTCACTCAGGGGCGGATAAACCACGGGCGACGCCATCACGTCGCGGATCGGCAGCGCCAATCAAGGCGCCATTCTGGTCCACCAAGACAGAATGGAGGCCAGAGCCCAATCGGCCCCCGGTTTCAACTTGAAAGCCCCAATCGCGCAATTGCTCGACTAAACCATCCGGCGCGCGCGCGCCTTCAATGCGCACAACGTCACCGCGGGCGTAGATGATGGGCAGCTCTGCCGCCTGCTGTGGGGACAGTCCCCAATCCAAAACACCCACCAATGATTTCGCCACATGGGCGATGATGGTGGAGCCACCGGGCGAGCCCGTGGCGAACACAAACTCTCCATCACTGTCGAGCACGATGGTCGGGCTCATGGAGGATCGGGGACGCTTACCGCCCTCAACGCGGTTGGCAATGGGTTGGCCCTCGGCGTCCATCGGGGCAAACGAGAAATCGGTGAGCTCATTGTTGAGGAAAAACCCGCCCGCCATGCGCAGTGAGCCGAACGCGCCTTCAATGGTGGTGGTCATAGACACCACATCGCCATTGGGCGCGACCACAACCAAATGGCTTGTGCCTGGGTTCTCAGCGGTTGCATCTTCGCCGGCTTCAGATCGTCCATCTTGGTAGGCCCAAGGGTCGCCGGGCGCGATGTTGGCGATGGCGCTGTTCTCATTCACCAGCGCAGCGCGCGCGTCGAGATATTCTCCCGCCAGCATGCCAGGGACCGGCACCTCCACATAATCCTGGTCGCCGAAATATCGGTCGCGATCCGCGTAGGAGAGCCGCTGGGCCTCGATGAAGCGCCGCCAATTTTCAAAATTGGCCGCACCTCCATCCTCAAAGCCTAATCGCTCCACAATTCCAAGAATCTGCGCGACCGCCACCCCGCCAGAGGAAGGCGAAGGCATGCCGCAAACAATCAAGCCATCACCGTAAGGCAAGCAAATGGGTTCGGCGCGGCGCGCGCGGTAATTGGCCAAATCGTCCAATGTCAGGGAGCCGCCGCGCGGTTCAGCCTGCGTCACATCCACGATCTCTTGTGCAATGGGCCCTTCAAGCAATGCGCGTGGATTGCCGGCAATTGCCTCAAGCGTTTCGGCATAGTCGGGATTGGTGACAATCTGACCCTCGGTCAGCGGTTGCCCGTCAGGATAGAGGTAAGGTCCAATCCATGGCTCATCCGCCGCCCCAAAACGACCATATCCTTCCAAAGTTTGCGCCAACTTAGGGGCAATAGGAAAACCGTCGCGGGCAAGGCGCGCGCCCTCGCTAAACAACCCGGACCACTCCAATTCGCCATGGTCACCGTGGGCCATTGCGAGCATGTCCACCGCGCCCGGAGTCCCGATGGACAGGCCTGAATGCTTAGCGTTGATCCAGCTGATGGGCTGACCAGCGTCATCCAAAAACAGCTCTGGCGTCGCCGCGGCCGGCGCGCGTTCGCGTCCGTCATAGGCGCTGATCACACGCGTGTCCGCGTCATAGTGCAAGAGGAACGCCCCGCCCCCTAGTCCCGAGCTTTCCGGCTCCACCAGTCCCAACACGGCCTGCACAGCGATCGCGGCGTCGACGGCTGACCCGCCGCGCGCCAGTACGTCTAGTCCCGCATCCACCGCCAGCGGATTGGCGGCGGCGATCATGGCGTCGCCCTTGGAATTCACCTGAGCGTTCTGGGGTGGGGTTTGCAAATCTGGATCAACCGGCTGCTCGGTTGAAGTGGCGTGGGCGACGTCCGGGGCTGACGCCGCGCTCGCCGCCGCGTCGCGCTCCTGATCTGTCGTGTCTGAACCACCGCACGACGCAAGCAAAAGCGCCAATACGGCCGTTACACCATTGCGCATCACCATAAATGCTCCACTGCTCGCTTAACCGGCCGCCAACGAGTCCATGAACTTGGCCAAGTCCACATCGCGTTGGCTGACGCCATCGGCGTCATGGGTGGTCAATGTCACTTCGACGGTTTTGTAGACATTGAACCATTCGGGGTGGTGGTCCATGGCTTCGGCTTTGAGCGCCACGCGGGTCATGAACCCCCACGCTTGGGAGAAGTCCTTGAACTGGAATGTGCGCTTGATGGCGTCCCTGCCATTGACTGCGCTCCAGTGGGGCAATTGCGACAGCGCTGCTTGGGCTCCGATCGCGTTGGCCATGGTCAATCTCCGTTGCGTGGGGGTTTTCCCAGCGTGCTACTCCCCAGCTTGCTGCTCGGCTGCGCTGACGCCAGGTTCAGTGCGCTCACCCTTGTCTGCTTTGCGCGCCATAGCAAAGACAACGCCGGAAAGCGCCACGATTGCGATAATGTTTGGGATGGCCATGGACGCATTGGCAAGGTCACCCAAGCGCCAGATGGCGTTGACCGGCTGAAGCGCCCCGATAAACACGATGGCCACCCAAATAAAACGGAATGGCCGGGCCGCCCAGTCGCCAATCATGTAGGTGATGGCGGTCTCAGCGTAATACGACCAGCCAATCATTGTGGTGAAGGCAAACAACGCAATGGCGATGGTGACGACCCAATTGCCGAACGGAATGGCTGTGGCATAGGCCGCCGTCGTCACCGCGGACGCCTCAAGCCCATTGTCCCTGTGCCAGGCGTATTCCGAACCGTTAATGCCATAGGACCCATCAACAACCAGGATCACCAACGCGGTCATGGTGCAGATCACGATGGTGTCGATGAAGACGCCGATGGAGGCAATTTCGCCCTGGCGTACGGGATCATTGGTTTGTGCGGCCGCATGAGCGATAGGCGCTGAGCCCTGCCCGGCTTCGTTAGAAAACAGACCGCGCGCCACGCCATAGCGCATCGCCGCGACCATGCCGTATCCAGCCAGCCCGCCTGCCGCCTGTTTCAGTCCGAACGCATAGCCAAAAATATCCCCGAACGCGCTGCCGATATGATCAATGTTCAGAATGATCACAAACAAGGCGACGATCACATAGGCGATGGCCATGAACGGCACCACCTTTCCCGCCACGGAGCCAATCGACTTGATGCCCCCGATGATCACCGCGAACACCAGGGCCGCGATGACAGCGCCTACAATCCAGTTGATGATATTCACGCCCATCATTTCGGACGAAGATTGCACACCCATGAGATTGGCTGTCTCCACCACCGATTGCGTGATGGAGTTGGACTGGATCATGCCGCCGGTTGCTGTGGCGGAAAACAGAGTGCCAAGACAGAACAGAATGGCCAGCCAGCCCCATTTTTTTCCAAGGCCATTCTTAATATAATACATGGGACCGCCATGGATGTGGCCGTCAGGATGCTTCTCACGGAAGCGCACGGCCAGTGAGCTTTCGGCAAATGCCAGCGCCATCCCGAAAATCGCGGTCACCCACATCCAAAATATGGCGCCAGGTCCGCCCAGCGTCAGCGCTGTGGCGACGCCAGCAAGGTTCCCCGTCCCCACCTGCCCCGACAGTGCGGTGGACAGTGCCTGCCACGGCGTGATCTCACCCGTGCCTTGTCCCTTGCGCCCGGCCCACAATTCGCCAAATGCCGGAAACAACCGACGCAGCGGGCGCCCCTTGAGCGCGATCATGAAAAATAAGCCGGCGCCCAGCAACAGCACGACCATGGGCGCAATCGCCGGTGGAATAATCTGATTTGGTATTGCCCCCGCCTCGCATGCGTTAGCCGCCGCAGCGCTGGCAATCCACTCGCCTTCGCAATGGTTTCCCCAAGATCCGCCCCAAACAAAATTGGCGACCAGCTCTATCGGTCCATAGATAAATCGTTCAGCAAACGAGATGCTTTGCTCTGAATTGGCGGTCATGCGGCCAAATCCCCTTCATTAGTCTTTTGCGCACCGTAAACGTGCGAACGCCCGGCGGGCAAGCGACCTGTGCCGTCATGGGGCAGGCTCCACCTTAAAGGGGTCGAACTGCGTTGCCTCGACAGCACCATAAGCGCCCATTAATCGGTGGGCTGTATGCCAGTGAAATCCCCACTTCGGAGAATTGTTGATGGCAAAATGCTCCCGTTTGATGGCTCCATTCCTGCTCTTGCTTGTTTGGTCGTGCGCCAATGGTCCAGGCGGGGTTCAAATCACCAGCGACCCGGAAGGCTTCATCTTTTTTGACGACGAGGACGCCGCCTTGGTTCTCGGAGGTTCAAGCGGGGCGATCAATTGGCAGATCGAGAATGCCTGGGGCGAGGCCGTACTGCGTGGCCAAACTTCGGACCGGAGCCCAACGCGTGTGGCGGTGAAGTCGTTAGGACCGGGCTATTATGAGCTGACTGGCGGCGGCGCTGCTCACCCCACGAGCTTTGCCATTGTCAATCGGCCGGTCAAATCGAATCCGGCGAACGCCATGTTCGGCGTGCAAACCCATTTCGCGCAGGGCTGGGAGCGTGATGTGCTTGAACCGTTCGACCGCCTTGGCGCCGTGTTGGTGCGCGACGAGCTCTACTGGAATGAGGTTGAGCGGACGAAAGGAAACTATCGGTTTAATCAACAATATCGCGCCTATATGCGCGACCTGGAACAGCGCGGGATTGAACCGCTCATCATCCTGTCTTTCGCCAATGATCGTTATGACGACGGTCAAACGCCCCATTCTCCTGAAGCGCGCCAAGCCTATGGACGGTATGGCGCCGCGGTCTTGGCTGAGTTCGGCGACCAAATATCAGCGCTTGAAGTGTGGAATGAATACAATGGCTCCTTCTGTGAGGGCGAGCACTGTGAGGGCGATCGCACGGAAAGTTATGCCGCCCTTTTGAACGATGCGACGACCCAAATTCGCGCAGTCCCCAATTGGAATGGAACCATTGTCGGCGGTGCGGTGGTGCGTATCCCCGTTCCCTATCTTCGTCGTCTGTTTGAGCGCGGCGCATTAGACGATCTCGATGCGGTGGCGGTGCACCCCTATGGCTCGACGCCTGATTCCATCGCGCAGGAATTGTCTCAACTGCGAGCGGCAATGTCAGAACATGGCGACATCAAGCCGATCTGGGTCACCGAATGGGGTCTTCGCGCGCCTAATGAAGACAAGCGACTTGAGACCGCGCGGTTTCTCGCCCGCACCAGCATCATCTATCGGTCAGAGGGCGTTCAACGCGCATATTGGTATTTGCTGCGCGATTATTTCGACAAATTTACGGGGTTCGGACTGTTGCGTCTCGCTGACAGCGCGTATGGCCGTTACGCGCCCACGCCGGCCTTTCCCGCCTATGCCCAGGTGATCGCCAAACTAGAGCGGGCTCGACCACTGTGCCGAGTAGAACTCGACCCGCGCACCCATGCCTATGTGTTCCGCACTAGCAATGGCGAGACGATGCTTGCAGCATGGTCTCAATCTGGCGAAAGCAAATTGGAGATGCGTCCAGAGAATCCGGCGTCCCTGGAGGATGTGGCGATCTCAGACATTTTTGGCGCGCCGAAAACCCCGGAATCAAAATCTGCCGGACGCGTCAGCGTGAGCCTCGGTCCTGACCCTGTCTATGTTGTTGGCCCACTAGCGCAGCTCACGGAAACGCGAACCGATACCCTGGCGGCCGACAATGATTTGCAGTTCTCGATCGACGATCGGACCTCTAACCCCAATGACGGGACTGGCTGGCGACACGGTCAAGGTCAGCTGACCGCAGCAGGCATGGTGCTGAGCCAACTATCCCACGATGTGAGTGACTGGGGCGAAAGCCTGACCAGCGCAAATGGCGGATGGGGATCAGTGGCTGGAGCCGGCTTTCACCCCGATGAAGAAGACGATGCGCCGTATATAGTGAGCCGTTGGCGCGCGGATCGCCCAGTCAGCGGAGTTGCCGAAATTTCTGTGCGTAACTCTGGTCGTGGAGACGGGGTTGAGGCGCTGGTTTTGGTCAATGGTGATGTGGTTTGGCGAAAATTGGTCGCCACTCAGGGCGAAAGCCAAGACATCAGCGCGAATATATCCATATCCCTGGCAGTCGGCGATTTCATCGATATTGCCATAGGTCCTGGCCCAGAAAACAATATCCACTTCGACGCGACCAGCGCTCGTTTGCGTCTCTTAGCGAACGATCGATCTCAACATCACGTCACGCTATGCAATTCTAGTTCGCCCTAGTTGCCGCATTGCACCATGAATGCTGCCCTGCAACAGCCAGTGTTGCCATCTCCCCGAAATTGTCCTTACACTCCAATATTCTCATGATTGGGGCATGCGCAGCATTTGTCTGTGGCGGCGCCAAATTAAAGGGGCACAGATCTCCATGTCAGACGCAGTTCTCAAAAAAATTCGTGATGAAGACGTGCAGTTTGTCGACCTGCGGTTCACGGACAGCCGCGGTAAACTTCAACACGTGACGTATGATGTTTCCATGGTGGATGATGATTTCTTCAAGGAAGGCGTGATGTTTGACGGCTCGTCCATCGCCGGCTGGAAGGTCATCAATGAGTCGGACATGAACTTGCTGCCAGATCCAACAACCGCGGCAATTGATCCCTTTTTCCAACAAACAACGTTATTTCTATTCTGCGATGTCTACGATCCTTCGACGAATATGCCCTATAATCGCTGCGCACGGTCTGCGACCCGTAGAGCCGAAGAATACTTGAAACAATCCGGAATAGGCGACGTGGTCTATGTTGGCCCAGAGGCCGAGTTTTTTGTATTCGATGACGTTCGTTATACAACAAATCAAGAGAGCACAGGGTACACAGTCGAGTCAAATGAAGGGCCGTACTATACTGGTGAAGAATACGAGGCAGGAAACCTCGCCCCGAGGCCTCCGGCC
>CAZWVH010000027.1:0-37550 GCA_964636945.1 uncultured Caulobacterales bacterium
CTCTGGCTGGTCGCCCTCGAACGCCCAGTCGAGCGCTGCGCCGGTGGCAGATTGGATCAGACTGCGCTCCTCGCGCGTGAAAGCGCACTCGCCCGCAGGACCGAAATCGTAAACGTCAACACCGTCGGTTTCGATCAAAGCCACATCGACGGCGTCATAGGAAGTGCCCGACATCAGTCCCAACGCCCTGCGCACGCGCCTTTCGTCAGTCACCATCAGCAGTCCCTCTCCCGTTTACGCTATTTCCAAGTCCCCCGCTGATTGCTAAACGCCCCGCTTCAAGCCAAAGGTCAATGCCATGAACGCCGTTGTCGACGCCCCCGCCGCCACTTCGCCCCTACTGCGCACGCTGATTGAGCGCGGTTATCTCTACCAGTGCACGGATTTGGAGGGCCTTGACCAAGCCGCCAATGGCGAAGCTCCGCTGGTTGGATATATCGGGTTTGATTGCACAGCACCCAGCCTGCATGTGGGTTCCATGGTGCAAATCATGATGCTGCGCCGCCTACAGCAGGCAGGCGGCAAACCCATTGTTTTGTTGGGCGGCGGCACCACCAAGGTGGGCGATCCGTCCGGCAAGGATGAAACGCGCCAAGTCCTGACGCCAGAGATTATTGAGTCAAACAAAGCCGGCATTCGCCGCGTGTTTGAACGTTTTCTGACGTTTGGCGATGGACCGTCGGACGCCGTGATGATCGATAACGCCGAGTGGCTCGATCAGCTGAACTACATTGCGTTTTTGCGCGATTTCGGCCGTCACTTCACCATCAACAAAATGTTGAGCCTTGAAAGCGTCAAACGTCGGCTCGAGCGCGAACAGCCGCTCACCTTTCTTGAGTTCAACTACATGCTGCTCCAGGCCTATGACTATTTGGAGCTCTACAAACGCCATGGCTGCCGGTTGCAAATGGGCGGCTCGGATCAATGGGGCAATATCGTCAATGGCGCAGATTTGGTGCGCCGGGTGGAGGGCGCGGAGGCGTTCGGGTTCACCACGCCGCTTTTGACCACCGCGTCGGGCGCGAAGATGGGCAAAACCGCAGACGGCGCGGTTTGGCTCGATGGCGATATGCTCAAACCCTATGACTTCTGGCAGTATTGGCGTAACGCCGAGGACGCGGATGTGGGCAAGTTCTTGCGCTTGTTCACCGATTTGCCGCTGGAGGAGATCGCCGAGCTTGAGGCCGCGGAAGGCTCTGCCATCAATGACGCCAAGGTGCGCCTGGCCAATGACGTGACTGCGCTAGTGCATGGATCCGAGGCGGCGAATGACGCCCAGGCAACGGCAAAAAAAGTCTTTGAACAGGGCGGCGTGGGCGGCGACTTGCCCACTGTGGAGCGGCCGCGTGCGGATTTGGAAGCCGGTGTGTCCCTGGCCGATCTCCTGTTGGAGGCGGGCCTGGTCGACTCCAAAGGGGAGGTCAAACGCCACGCCAAAGGAGGAGCGCTGCGCGTCAATAGCGAAGCGGTGGCCGACCCACAACGCTTGATCACGAGTTCGGATCTTGATGGAGACGGTGTTGTCAAACTCTCAGTGGGCAAGAAGAAGCACGCGGTGGTGAAAGCGGGCGGGTGAGCCTGTCACAGTGTGACGCGGCGGCTGGACGCATTAAACTTCTCGACATTGTGGGCGGATGGCGCGTCCGCTTGCAGCGCGCGCCATTGGGTTGGCCTCCCCCTACTCTCCCGGTGAGAGCAGGCGGCGATATTCCTCCGGCGCAGCGCCTTCAGCATCCCGACCGATTTGGAAAATCCGGCGCAACACGCCGGGAGTGAGTGCGGATAGGGGATTCACCATCACACGAGTTTCATCCATCGGACCGCGCACGGTGAACGTGACTCCAATCACGCCCTCGCCCTGGCGCGACACCAGCCACTCGCCAACCAAGGGGATGTCGCCAAATGCGGAGTTGATGGCGTAGGCCGGCGCCAACACGCCACTCAGATCAAACAGCTTTTGGTCAAGGTCGACCTCACCGGTGAACGTCAGTCCCAGCGACGGTCCCGCTATAATCGCTTTGTCCACGGTCACAACATCGCCATTGATCAACCCAAGCGCCCGCATTCGATCAAAGGCGATGCCTTCGCCAGCCATTGTATCTGAAAAACCGCGAATGGACGCGATTGACAATATGCGCGCTAAAATCGGTGCGTCCACCAGTTCGAAATTATTGACGCGCAACTCAAATTCACCCGCAGCGCCTTCCGGCGCGTCCAGGGGCGGCAACAGTGCGTCAAAGGCCACCTGCCCACCGCGCAATTGCTGGGACTGATAAAGCGCCTCGAACAACAGCCCAGCATTGGGCGCGCGCAGCCGCATGCGGCGATCGGCGCTGTCGGGTTCAGGATACGCCAATATGGAAATTGGGCCTTCGTCCGATTGGGCTTCAAAGGCGAGCGTTTCAAGTTTGCCGCCATCATGTTGAAACGACAACGACAAATCAGAGATCACATCTCCATCCGTAATCCGCACACGTTCCAAGTTTGCGTTAAGATTGATCCGCACGCCCAACTCGCCGTCGTCACCTTGGGTCAGAAACGGGGCCACCAAGCGCGCGTCAAAAGACTCACCCACCAAGTCAATCTCAAAGCCTCCGTCAGAGGTTCGGTTTAACTCGCCGCGCACATCGATGATGTCACGCAGCGCGAACGATGAAATCTGGATCCGCTCGAGCGCCTTGTCCGCGCCAAAGCCCATACTTCCATTGAACCGATCTTCACCAATGGTCACGGCCATATTTGTGAGTTCAAAGCCTCCATCATCGTTGATTTGCGCTTCAATCTTTGCTTCGCCTGGCGCACCGTCGACCTTACCCCACTGCGCCAAGGGCAGCCTCAGAGCAGCCGGCGTGAGGTCCAACTCCGCCCGCAAAGCCCGAATGGACATTTCTTCGCCCTGAGCAAATATTTTTGCGGGAACTTCACCGCTCAAGAATGTCCGCGAAGGCGCGCCAATCGCGTCAAGGACAGTGCTGTCGATTACGGTTTCCACCTCGAATGTGGATGACAACGCGACATCATCGCCAAGGGCCTCGGTCCACACAATTTTCGCGGGCGCGGGGCCCAGCCGACCATCGATTTTGGTGATGATTGCCTCTGGATCCACCGTCATCGAGACCGCCGCCTCGCTGATCAACATGCCCGGTATTGCCGATGGTCCACTGGCGTTGCTGAACTCCGCGGAGACCGTGTAGTCCATGTCTTCCACAGGCACGTCCCGCAACATGGGACGCATGATGTCGGCCTTGATCACGCCTTCGCCGCTGAAACTGTCAGCGCTCAGCCCGAAATCAGACACGAAATTCAATGGCGGCTCATCAATGAGGTTCAACGCCGATTGTGCTTCGCCCCGTCCAACTGCGCCAAAGTGCGCGGGCTGTCCTTTCGGTTGGAGACGCGGGATCTTCACGTAACCATCGGCGAGCGCGAGCCCGGCCATCTGCCCTGATCGCATGTCGAGCTCAAACTGATTGCCCAAAAGTGTGGCGCGACCATTGGCGCTCGTGATCGGCGACATTGTGGAAATCAAACGTGCTGAGGCGTCGCGAAAGTCGAAGGCAATGCGGAGGTGTTCATCGTCCAATTCCCGGCGCGCCAAAGCTTCTGCGGGAATGTTCACCGAAATATCGATATCGCTCAACGTGCCGCCAATGACCGCGTCTTCGATCCAGTCGCGCGCGCCCAACGCGAAGTTCGATGGCCAATAGGACAACACATCCGGCTTCCTCACGGGTCCCGTGACTTTTCCGTCGAGTAAGATTGCGGGCAGTCGACGCCCATCGTCCATGGCTTCAACCCGCGCCAGCCCCGCAAACGTGCCTTGAACGTCACCCTTTTTTGCCGACAAGGTTTGAAACGTGACTGTCGAACGATCAACCAGCAAAACTCCCTTAGCCACCAATTCATCGACGCCCAGCGGATCGGGGAATACGCCACCGGTGTCCACCTCAATGCCCTGGGCTGTGACGTCAAATGCGAGCGGACTGGTGCGCCCGAATGTGGCCAAGCCCTCGATAACGCCCGAGACCTGACCATTGACTCCCACGCCTGCAATCTGTGCATCGGTGACCACCAACTCATCGCGAGCTGCGTCGTAATTGGCAAGCAGCGCCCCACCGGTGAACGCGCGCTCATTGACATGGCCCAGAATGCGTCCTTCGCCGAGGGCCAAGGAAAGTTCGCCCGATCGCAGCTTAGCGTTCCGAGACATAATGCCAGTCAGAGCAAGATCCGCGGGCGCGTCCAATTTGGCGATCACGCCGAGCGGGCCATCGCGATCCAAGACGAGCGCCGGTCGCACATTGGTGACTTCCAGCTCGCCAGCAAACTCGCTCATGCCTTCATCAGTGAGAAGGGAAAGGGCAAGCTTGGCCTCATCTCCAGCGCTGAGCGCTTCACCGGCAATAGCCAAACGCAATGATCGACCACGACGGGAAATGCCTGCGTCCACATTGGAAAAGTCAACGCGTACGCCCAATCGTTGATCCTCATACTCCAACGACGCATCCGTGACGCGCACTGCAGTCAGCTGCTGCAAAGCGCTCGGCAATTGCGTGACAACTTCGCCCATGCGCGGGCGTTCCTCTGCACTGCGGTCAGGCTCAACAGCCGCTCTGGGGCGTTCGGCTGCAGTCGCTTTAAGTTCTTCGAGCGACTCAAAGCCCACATACCATTGTCCTTGACGGCTGCGCAAAACTGATATTGCGCCCCCTTGGGCTTGGATGCGGGAAAACTCCACCCGTCCTGTGATGAGCGCGCCCACATCGACGCCCGCCAAGAGCCGTGGCGCCGCCACCACCAAATTGCCAGCATTATCGCGGACAGTCACATCGGTGAGTGAAACCACGACGCTGTGTTCATTGCGCGACCATGCCGCTTGTACTTCGCCAATGTGCGTGTCTTGTCCTTGAAATGCACGCGCCAGCGCGGCCTCGATATCCGGACGGAAGGGTTCAAGTGAAACCGGGCCCTGGCTGAGCCGCCAAATCACCCCGGCGCACACCACGACCATTGCAGCAAAAATCACCGCGAGGACTTCCACAGAGTGTCGAGCAATGGCGCCCAATCGATGTCGCCACGGCGGCAATCTCCACCTGGCCCGCGGCGAACGAGCGTCTACATCTGGATTGTCAGCATTCACCTGATATGTCTCTTCACGCAGCGATCACACTCATATGGGGAGCAGCATTCATGTCTGATCCAATTGAACCTGGCGTTCCCGCGCCTGAATTCACCATGAAACGGGATGGCGGGGATACGATCTCGCTGTCCGATTTCGCCGGTTCGCCCGTTATTCTCTACTTTTATCCAAAAGATGACACCCCGGGTTGCACAAAGGAGGCCATCGGCTTCACCGAACGCGCCGATGACTTTGCACAGATTGGCGCCGTGGTCATTGGCGTATCCAAGGATTCCGTCGCCAAACACGATCGATTCAAAACCAAGCACAATCTGTCCGTCATTTTGGCCTCCGATGAAGACGGCGAAGTCGTGGACCGCTACGGCGTCTGGGTGGAAAAGAGCATGTACGGTAAAACTTATATGGGGATTGAACGGGCCACTTTCTTGATCGATGGCGAGGGGGTTGTGAAAAACGTTTGGCGCAAAGTGAAAGTGCCAGGCCATGTGGACGCCGTTCTTCAGGCGACACAATCGCTCACGCCTGCGTGATGACTGCGCGGATCGACGCCGTCCGCCGAGCTGCGTGTGCGGTCCTTCAAACCTCAACGCCCGACGAAAAAGCGGCCAAAGCGGGACAATTGCTCCAAGACTGGCGCACCGGCGATTTGGGGGTCGATCCGTCAGCGGCCAGTCCACCCCCACCTCCTGATCGCCCAGCGCGGCCCGATAAGCCCGTGCTGTCGCCGCCTCGCGATGTGCCGCGCAGACGCCTAACTTCTAAGGCCGGGCGTATCGCGCTCCTCCACGCCGTGGCGCATATCGAATTCAATGCCATTGATTTGGCGTGTGACATGGTGGCCCGCTTCGCCGTGTCCGATGAATTGGACCAGCATCGTGACGCTTTCGTCTCAGACTGGCTCGGCGTTGCAGCCGATGAGGCGCGGCATTTTTTGATGATCGTCGAGCGCCTCACGCAATTGGACGCCGCTTACGGCGATCTGCCGGCCCATGACGGATTGTGGAGCGCCGCTGTGGCGACCCGCCATGACATCGCGGCGCGGCTCGCCATCGCACCCATGGTGCTCGAAGCGCGCGGGCTGGACGTCACGCCGGGCATGATCGAGCGTCTCCGCACCGTGGGCGATCACGATTCCGCAGATCGACTGCAAACGATTTATGAGGAAGAAATCGCGCATGTGGCGGCGGGCTCGCACTGGTTCCGCCATGTGTGCTCGCACAGAGGACAAGCCCCGGACGAGACTTTTGCACAACTTGTCCACAAGCATTTGCGAGGTGCGGTTAAGCCGCCTTTCAACGTTGACGCGCGGCGCGAAGCCGGGCTTCCTTATGATTGGTATGCTGAATTGGCTGGCGAAGTTTCTTCCCGGAAACAGTAAGAATGAAGCGGGTTGAGAATCTTGTATTGAAAATGTTAGCGCAATGAGGTGTATTGCGAATGGGACGGGTTCAAAACTGTAGGCGGATTCCATGATCATGCGGTTAGCGCAGCGCGCAAGTGCGTTTGTCGAGCGGGTTTTTCCTGAACGTCAGATTTATCATCGCACCGAGGGGCATGTTCGCTATTTCACGCTGTCGACGCGTACTCAGGTTCTGATGGCGACGGCGTCTGCTTTGGCGATCAGCTGGGTGTCATACTCCACACTTAGCGTTTTGGTTCGCGGGCATTTGCTGTCGCACCAGTCAGCTGAAACTGCCCGGATCAAAGCAAAGTATGAGCGATGGCTGGCCGAAGCGCGCGCACGCGAAGCATCTGCGTTGGCGCTGCTGCAAACGCGCACGACCGACTTTGAAGCCGCGGCTTCCGTGTTCGAGAGCCGTCATGAAACGATGAAAGATTTGCTCGAGCACGTGACGCAACGCGATACGCCTGGACGCAGCGTGTCGGTTCGCGAAGACGGCGGCGACTCGCTGTTGATGATGGCGGCGGTCCAAGACCCGACACCGCGTCAATCACGGATCACGCAGGCCTCCACGATCGCCAATCAGGATTTCGCAGGGGCGGAACGGTTGGCGGAAATGATGACCGAACAAGAAGACATGCTGGACCAGGTCGAGCAGTCAGCTCAGGCGCGCGTTGAGAATTTGCGCGCTGTCTTGAATTTTACGGGCATTGACGCGGACGCCGTTTTGGACGAGGGCCAGCGGGGACAAGGTGGTCCGTTTATCGGACTGGAAAGCGATCGCGCGCCAGGACGGACAGACCCCTTCAATTCACGGTTCCGCGACGTGGTCGCACGAGTTGGCGAAGCTGAGCGTTTGGAGCGCGCCATCGACTCAGCGCCCATCGGCGTGCCCGTAGGCGACGCATATCGGGTGACATCTGGATTTGGTCCGCGGATCGATCCGATCCGTAATCGGCCGGCCTTTCATGGCGGCTTGGACTTTGGCGCCTATCGTCTGGCGCCGATTGTGGCCGCTGCGCCGGGACGCGTGTCGTTCGTTGGCTGGAGGGGCGGATACGGCCGTGTTGTCGAAATCGATCACGGCCACGGATTTAAGACCCGTTATGGACACTTGCATCGGCAGTATGTTCGTCGCGGCGATGAAGTGTCCGTGGGCGACCGTATCGGTGGAATGGGGTCTAGCGGCCGAAGCACTGGGGATCACCTTCACTACGAAGTGTGGTTTAAGGGCAAGAACTATGACCCCGCACGATTCTTGAAGGCTGGAAGTTATGTTCAACAAGGGTAAGGAACCTGCTGCTCGGTCATTCGGTGGTGAACCGGAAGATCCTCAACCGCAGCCGGTAGTGAAGAAGACTAAGTCAAAATCTGCGTCTGCACCGTCAATCCTCAGCGATGACTTGGAGATCACGGGGACGGTCATTGCTGAGGGCGAAATTCAACTTGACGGGCGCGTCGAAGGCGACGTTCGCGCCGGCTCTCTCACTGTCGGTGAGAAGGCGTCCGTCAAGGGCGAAGTGCTTGCCGACAGCGTGGTCATTCGGGGGCATGTGATTGGTTCTGTTCGTGGGCGACAGGTGACCCTGGCGTCAACGGCGCGCATTGAAGGAGACATCGTCCACAGTGCTCTGTCTGTGGAAAGCGGTGCGTTCTTCGAAGGCCACTGCCGTCATGCGTCCGATCCGTTGTCCGGTGACAACAATCGCTCGAAAGTCTCCCTCTCTTCGGCTCAAACAAGTCGCGATTCGTCCAATGAATCGTTGGCAACATCGCCTTTTGGCGGTCCGAACATCAGCTAGGCAGCTGAATTTGGGGGCGTTCGGGGGATCGTTCGTCACAAAAATAAATCAGTCCCGACAATGCGCGGGCGCATGGTGATTGGATTGGGGAGGCGCGCCATATCTGGCCGCCTCCTAACTGGTTAGTCGGTCCTAGCGCACGGCCGACCAAACGAATTGCATGGCGCAATTTGACGGTTGCCATCCCAGACAAGTCCGTTTCCAGCTCAATCAAGCTGGCTCTTGTTCTTCGCCATCTGTGACGCTTGCCGCCAATGCGGCCGCGAGAAAGGCGTCAATGTCGCCATCCAATACAGCGGACGTATTGGAGGTCTCTACGCTCGTGCGCAGATCCTTCACCATTTGGTAAGGCTGCAGCACATAAGAGCGGATCTGCCGACCCCAACCAATCTCGGTTTTCGACGCCTCGGCGGCAGCTTGTTCGTCCTGTTGCTTTTGAAGTTCCAGCTCATAGAGCCGCGCGCGCAGCATGGCCCACGCCTGGGCCCGGTTTTTGTGCTGAGAGCGTTCATTTTGACACTGCACAACGATATTGGTCGGCAAGTGGGTCAGTCGAACCGCGGAGTCTGTCTTGTTGACGTGCTGGCCGCCCGCACCACTGGCGCGATAGGTGTCGACGCGCACGTCTTTGTCGTTAATCTCAATCTCGATGTTGTCGTCAATCTCAGGATAGACCCACACACTGGCAAAACTGGTGTGGCGGCGCGCATTCGAATCGAATGGCGAAATGCGAACCAAACGATGAACGCCGGATTCAGTTTTCAGCCAGCCATAAGCGTTCTCGCCGGAAATTCGAATGATTGCCGATTTAATGCCCGCTTCATCCCCCGGCGATTCATCCAACAGTTCCGACTTAAACCCGCGCGCCTGCGCCCAACGACTATACATGCGCAACAACATGGCTGCCCAATCACAGCTCTCGGTGCCCCCTGCCCCGGCATGAATCTCCAAAAAACAGGGATTGGCGTCAGCTTCGCCGGACAAGAGCGCCTCAAGTTCTGCCGCTTCAGCCTTGCTTTGGAGCAGTTTCAGCGTCTCGTATGCTTCGCCTGCAAGGTCGTCATCCCCGTCAGCTTCGGCCAGTTCGGCCAATTCGGTGGTGTCTGCTAGGTCCTGTTCAAGCGCGCGCACGGCGCCAATGGCGCTGTCAAGCCGGGTGCGTTCGCGCATGAGTGTTTGAGCCTGCTCCGGATCATCCCACAGCGTGGGGTCCTCAACGCGGGCGTTTAGCTCATCCAAGCGGGCGACAGCGCGCTCCCAGTCAAAGACGCCTCCGCAAAAGCGACGTGGACTTGGCAATATGGTCAGCCAGCGCTTGCACTTCCGCGCGCATGGACAACTCCCTTATTGGTTTGGCGATGATGGGATAGAAATATGGGACATGTGGCGAAATCAGTAAATCCCACTCAGATCCTCATCTTCCTCGTCCTCTTCGGGCGGCGCTTCCAAACCACGAAGCCGGTTCAAGCGATTGCGCCAGTCTTCCGTGTCGCGCACCGTTTCGGTGTTGGTGTAGAAATTGGCGTCTGAGTCCACTACACCGCCCGAGCAGGCATATGTGGTCGGCGCCGTGCCCAGCTTAAACGCCTCAATGATTGGCGTGACCTGGCACCCATTCACGGAATATGGATCAAGTGCCGGGCCGCCATCACGGCGAATCGGCGCCGCCAATCCGCTATTGGCGTCAATCCGCACCAGCGCAATGCTGGGCGGAATGCGGAATGGGATGTTGGGTTCATGCGGCAGCGCATTTTCCATGAATTTCTCGAACACTGGCGCGGCCACACCGCCGCCGGACTCGCCCGAGCCCATGGAGCGCGGCGTATCAAAGCCCACATAGACGCCCACAACAAGGTCAGGCGAAAAGCCCACAAACCAGCCATCGCGGAAATCGTTCGTCGTGCCAGTTTTGCCCGCCACTTCGCGACCCAAGGACTGCAGAGCCCGCCCTGTGCCGCGTTGCACGACGCCTTGGAGGACCGAGACCATTTGGTACGCCGATGCATCGCTGATCACCCGCGGCCGGGGATCGGCCAGTTCTGGCGGTTGCGCCGCACGCCAATCGGTCACCATACATGCCGCACCGCAATTGCGTCGATCATGAATATAGATCGTGTCGCCTGTGCGGTCTTGCACCCGGTCGAGCAAGGTTGGCTCAATGCGTTGGCCGCCATTGACGAACATGGCGTAGGCGGTGACCATCCGCCAGATGGTAGTTTCCTGAGCGCCTAGCGAGTTGGCGGTGTAAGGATTAAGGCGGTCATACACGCCAAAACGTTCCGCCAAATCGGCCACATTCTCCATGCCCACATTGTTGGCCACGCGAATGGTGAGTGTATTTTTCGATTTCTCCACACCCTGGCGCAGGGTCATGTTACCGCGGAAACTGCCGAGACCCGGCAAGTATTCCTTCGGCAGGTACCAATCGGTATCACTATTGGCTACGGGTTCAGCGTAGGGCCCTGCGTTTTCCGTGTCGGCCGGCGTCATCCCCGCTTCGAACGCAGCTGCATAAACAAACGGCTTGAAGGATGAGCCAGGCTGGCGGCGCGCCTGAATGGTGCGATTGAGTTCGCTGGTGCCGAACTCAAAGTAATAGCCGCCAACCATGGCCAGCACCCGGCCTGTGTGCGGGTCCATGGCCATGATGGCGCCGTTAATCTCAGGCACTTGACGCAGCGCAAAAATGCGCTCTTCAGCATTCAAAGCCTCAACCAAAATCAGATCGCCAACCGACAACACTTGAGTCGCATTGGTAATGGCCGGTCCGACTGTACTGGGAGCGAAGGCCTCATTGGCGTTGGGAGCGATAAATTTGCGCGCCCAATTCAATGGCGTATCTTCCAATGGGATGACGTCTTCATTGCGTTCCACATCATCGGTATTGGGGTCGCCATCGCGCCATAGTGGGATCTGCCCCACATCGCCATCAGACACGCCAACTATGGCGCCATTGGCGTTCATTTCCAGCACAACCGCCAACTTCCAATTGTCCACGGCGCCGGGCATTTCCATTTCAGCCAGCGTTTGCTTCCAATTGTCGAACGACTCGATTTGGCCTAATGGCCCGCGATACCCATGCCGACGGTCATAGCTCTCCAATCCAAAACGCAAGGCATTGCGCGCATAACGCTGATAGGTGGTGTCGAGAGTCGTACGGATCGAAAGACCACCGCGATACAGCTCGTCCTCACCGAAAATGTCGAACACTTCCCGGCGCACTTGCTCAACGAAAAATCCAGCAGCGCGAAACCGAGAGTCGGTCAGCCTGTCCACCGGCTCCAGTGGTTCCTGTCTCGCCAATGCGGCTTCTTCTTCAGTGATGTATCCATTGACCACCATCCGGCCCAGCACATAATTGCGCCGATCGAGGGCTCGGGGCCGACGGCTTTCGTTGGTGATGTCCAAGGTGCTCGGCGCCTTGGGCAGCGCAGCGAGATAGGCTGTTTCACCCAATGTCAATTCATCCAACGGCTTGCCGAAATACAGTAGCGCTGCGGCCGCCACACCATAGGAACGCCGGCCCAAATAGATCTCATTGAAATAGAGCTCAAGAATGTCGTCCTTGGTGCGGAAGCGCTCAATTTTGCGCGCAAGCATGAATTCCAAGGCTTTGCGCTTGAGCGTTTGTTCTGGTGACAGGAAGAAATTCTTAGCAACCTGCTGAGTAATTGAAGAACCGCCCTGCTTGGTGCACGAACCACGCAGACAGTTCAGCACATTGCGAATCTGCGCCTTACCCACGCCAACGAAGTCCACTCCGCTATGGGTGTAGAAGTTCTTATCCTCGGCCGCGATGAAGGCGTGCACGACGTTTTCGGGAATATTCTCAATGGGGACAAAGACCCGACTTTCCTGGGAGTACTCGGCGATGAGCGCCCCATCGCCCGCGTGAACGCGCGTCATGACCGGCGGTTCATAGTTCAAGATCACCGTCTCATCAATGTCGTCGAGGTCCGCCGACCAGCGCACCAATACAATCGAGACAAAAATGAGTCCGGCCACGCCCACCACAAAGCCCGCAGCCGTGAGCCATCCGAACAATTTCAGCCATAGAGGCCAGCGATTAGAAGTCATTGACGCCACCTTTCACACCGCGGGTAGTGCGATATCCGTTAGACGTCAATATGGCGGACGCCATTCAAATTTGCACGTTCATCCCGCGAACGCAGCGTAAGTGACTTGCTGGGAATTGAAATAGGCAGTGACGGCGCGCGCCAGCGCATCTGCGATTTCCCCCTGGTGCGCCACGTCCTGCAGGCGACGCGCATCACGCGCATTGGATAGAAAGCCCAGCTCCACCAAAACTGCGGGCACGTCCGGCGCCAGCAACACATAATAGCCCGCACGGCGGTGGGTGTTGCGCACCAGCGGCCCGACTTGCTCCAATTCGCCCACCACAAGGGAGGCCAGCTGATCGGACTGCGTGCGCGTGCGCACTTCAGTCAGATCATAGAGGATATCGTTGATCTCTTCGTTGGAGTCGTCACGCGCTACGCCAATCAGCCAATTGTCTTCGCCAACGACTTCAGAACGCGCGCGTTCAGCGCCGCGTTGCGAGAGCGTATAAACCGAAGCCCCTCGCACCGCCGGGCCGGCGCGCAAGGAATCGGCGTGCAGCGAAATGAACAAATCCGCCCCGCCCTTGCGCGCAGCGCTCAAACGCTCTTCCAACGACAGGGCCTCATCCCCGTCGCGGGTCATAAGAACGGTGAAGTGCGGGTGTTGCAGTAAGTTATCGCGCAGCTTACGCGCCACCGCCAAGGTGAGCTGTTTCTCGACCACGCCAGATTGCGTGACGGCGCCGCTATCAAAGCCGCCATGGCCGGGATCAATCACCACCACAAATCGGCCTCGGCCTTGCACCAGGGTGGTGACCTCGGACTGCGCCTCAGGTTCTGCATGCGCCACATTGAACAAGGTGCGCGGTCCCTCCGCCGGCGTTGGCGCAGCTTCGGGACGCGCAAAAGGATTTTCCAGCGGAGCGGCCTCAGCCTGACTAACTGGGCGAACTGGCGTTGGAGACGACGCTGGTGTTGATGCGCCGGCTGTCAAAGGCGATGGCGCCGCATGAACAGTATTGTCGGCATAAGTCGGTCCACTGGGCTGTCCGCCTTCCAGTTGGGAATGATACGGCCCATGGCCCTTGGGCTGCTGATAAGCAGGGCCGCTCAGCCCTAATTCCTGATTGTACCGGCCCACCATGACGGGTTTGTAGTCCACAACGTAATGGTGCATCCCATCGCGTTCATGCGTGCGGCCACGGCCAGTGGGCAGCGCCGGCATGGCCAGGTCAAAGACCAAACGCGATTTGGTTGGAGAGTGTTGTGCGAAGCGATAGCGTTGAATGCATCCAGCGCCTGGGCCGCTCTTTTGCCCTTGGCCGATATCTCGCCCAGGCAGCGCCCAATCCAAACGTGGAAAATCATAGACAGCGCGCCGCCCGCCAGATCCCAAAAAGAAGGGCTCGGGATCTAAGGGCCGATTGGCGATGATCACGACACGGGTGTAGTGATGTTTGTCGATCACTTGAATGTCATGAATAGCTGTTTGGACCTCCGGCGGAGTCGGTCCATCAGTGATTGGCGCGCACCCATTTGGTGCGCAATGAGAGTGCGGATGATGGTGTGACGGATGACACGCCGCCAGCACAAAAAGTCCAACAATGGCGAATAATCGCGTGAGCACGCTGCCCTCCCTAGCTGCTCTACTCGTTAAAAAGAATCCTGGTTAGGAACCGGTTAACGCCACCCTTCACTCATGTGGTTGCTTTTCATAAACGATTTTCTGGTGCACTTTAGTCATGCAGCAGGCTTTGTGTGATGCGAAACGCACCTTATGCTGTAAAATGTTGTGGTCAGATATGTCCCGTAGGCTCGCCTGAAAGGCGAAGCGGCGTCGACGGATCGATCACCGGAACACCTTCGTTGAACGCGCGCTGATCGCGCGGCGTATCAACGATGACGAGGACACGAAACATGCGCCCAACGCCACTGCACATCGATACGCGCATTCGCGATCGACACGCTGGCGTGCGTTTGGCGCACACGGGCCCGTTGGTCAGCTTGCCGTTACACCGGCCAGACCCGAGCGCCCGCTTTGGAGCACACCGAAATGACGAAGAAAATGCTTATCGACGCGGCCCACCCGGAGGAAACCCGGGTGGTGGTCGTCGCCAACAAGAGAGTCGAAGAATTTGATTTTGAAGCCAGCGCCCGCCGGCAAATCCGCGCCAATATCTACCTAGCCAAGGTCACTCGCGTAGAACCGTCGCTTCAAGCGGCGTTTGTCGATTATGGCGGCAATCGCCACGGATTTTTGGCGTTTAATGAGATCCATCCGGACTATTATCAAATCCCATTCGAAGACCGCCAGCAGCTCATTAAAGAAATCGAAGACAGCGAAACTGATGCTGACTCGAACGATGCGGATGACGACGATGAAGACGCGGTCAGCGCACGCGCCTCTCGGGCGTTTATGCGTCGCTATAAAATCCAGGAAGTGATCAAGCGCCGGCAAATCCTGTTGGTCCAAGTGGCCAAAGAAGAGCGCGGCAATAAAGGCGCGGCGCTGACAACCTATTTGTCGCTGGCCGGCCGTTATGGCGTGTTGATGCCAAACACGGCGCGTGGAGGCGGCATTAGCCGCAAGATCACCAGCGCTGCTGATCGCAAGCGATTGCGCACAATTGTTGATGATCTCAACGTGCCCGATGGCATGGGCCTGATTGTGCGCACCGCTGGCGCCAAACGGACCAAAGGCGAAATCAAGCGCGACTACGAGTACCTGCTGCGTCTGTGGGAAAACATCCGCAATAAGACGTTGGAGTCCGTGGCGCCGTGTCTCATTCACGAAGAGAGCAATCTTGTGAAGCGCGCGGTGCGCGATCTCTACGACAAAGATATCGAAGAAATCATGGTGGAGGGCGAATCCGCCTATCGTGAGGCGAAGGACTTCATCCGCATGCTCATGCCGAGCCATGCAAAGAAAGTTCAACGCCACAAGGACGAGCGGCCTCTCTTTCTCGTCCACGGTGTCGAGAAACAGTTGGAAGACATGTACAACACGATCGCGCCGCTGCCGTCTGGCGGATATTTGGTGATTAACCAGACCGAAGCGCTCGTAGCGATCGATGTGAACTCTGGCAAATCCACACGCGAACGCAATGTGGAGGCCACAGCGCTCAAGACCAATCTTGAAGCCGCCGAAGAAGCCTGCCGGCAATTTCGCCTGAGAGATCTCGCAGGACTGATTGTGATCGACTTCATCGACATGGAAGAAGCGAAAAACAATCGCGCGGTGGAAAAGCGCATACGCGACCATCTCAAGCGCGACCGCGCGCGCGTCCAAGTGGGCAAGATTTCTAATTTTGGCCTTATGGAAATGTCCCGCCAGCGTCGTCGTGCGAGCATTATCGAGGGCAGTCATGCTGAATGCCCCACTTGCCATGGCCAGGGCACGATCCGCACGCCGTCGTCCAGCGCGCTCCACGTCTTACGCTGCATCGAGGAATACGCCGACCAGCATAAGGCTGCGGCGGTAGATGTGCGGGCGGCCCCTGACGTTGTGCTATATGTGTTGAACCAAAAGCGCACACAGCTCGCCGAATTAGAAGCGCGCTGCAAGACGCGGGTGAACTTTATCAGTGACGAGACCCTCGTCCCGCCAAACGTGGACATACAACCCAAAGCCGGCGCTGTTTACGAACCAATTCCAGACCAAGGAAAACGCGACACACCGGAAACCGAAGAGCGTGACAATCGCATGCCCGTCGACGCTAGCGAAAATCAAAGCAAAGACGAAGAAAGTTCCGGGCGTCGACGTCGCCGTCGGCGCGGTGGTCGCAATCGCAATACTGATGTGGCCCAAGTTGATACGGCCGAAGCAAGTGTGGAAGAGGCCATTGAGGACGTCGCGGCAAGCGATAACGAGAATGCGCCCGACGAGGACAGCGGTCAAACCCGCCGCCGGCGTCGCCGCGGACGGCGTGGCGGACGCAACCGACGCGGCGGGCAACAGGATCAGACAGCGGCGGCCGCAGAGGCCCAAACTCCCCCAGGCATGGCGGTGGTTGACGCTGAATCAGGGGACGATGACCACTCCGCCGCCGCCCCGACGACGAAGCCACTCGACGAGCCAAAACCTGGGGCGGAGGAGTCACCAGCGCTCGAAGCGGCGAATGATCATGGAGCAGAACCGAAAGAAACGCGCTCACGTTCATCGCGACGCAACCGCTCGGACGATGCAGCGCGTTCGGATGTGGATGAAAACGCGCCTGCTCCCGATGCAACCGAGACCAGGGATGTGGCGGCCGCCAGTGGCATGGACGAAGAGCCTCGCGCCAAGGCGAATGGGGCAGCCCATCCCGCCGACGCCGCCGCCAATGATGGCGACGCTGATGACCGTCGCGACGATGACGGCGCCATGGCTGTTGATCCGGCGCAAACTCAACCGGCTGAACCCGACCCAGACGCGGAAAATCGACGCAAACGGTGGCAAGATCGGCTCAAGTCTTGGGTGAGCGGGTGATCGAGGGGCCGTAACCCACTCGAACACGCAAGGCGCGCACTCGACTACACGAGAATATGACCCGCGCAGTGGCCAGGTACAGCTTGCGACTGTTGTGTTTCGGCAACAGATGCGCAGACTGTGGCTGTTGCGCGAACCACTGGACGCCCAATTTAGGGGATGCGGGCCAAGTCGTAACATTGGCGTAGGAGATGTTGCATGAAGGTCGTTAGATGGTTCCTCGCCGCGATGAGCGCATTGTCGCTGATGACAGCGCCGGCGTATGGGCAATCCTTGATCCGCGATGCTGAGATTGAGGAGCTTATTCGCGAATGGTCTAACCCCATTTTTCGGGCCGCTGATCTCAGTCCGGAAAGCGTGGAAATCTATCTGGTTGGCGATGCGAGCATTAATGCGTTTGTGTGCTGCGGCCAGCGCATGTTTGTGCATGCCGGGATTATCACCGCGACAGACTTACCTAATGAGCTTATCGGCGTGATCGCTCACGAAACAGGCCACATCGCCGGTGGTCACCTTGCCCGCCAATCCCAGGGCCAACGTGCGGCCATGGGACCGGCATTGGTCAGCTTGGCGGCGGGTATTTTGGCGGCGGCGGCTGGTGAAGGCGGCGCTGCAGCGGGACTGTTGGCGAGTTCGCAACAATTTGCCGCCCTGGAGTACTTCACATTTTCACGCGGAATCGAGGCGAGTGCGGACCAAGCCGCACTGCGTTATCTGGAAAGAACGGGACAATCGGGAAAAGGACTGATCGCTTTTTTCAATCGGTTTCGCGACCAGGAAGTGTTCGCACAGATTTCGCTGGAACGCGCTCAAAACATGGAGCCTTACTTTCGCACCCACCCGCTGTCGTCTGATCGAGTGGCCTCGCTTGAAAAGCTGGTGGCGGATCAGCGCTATCGCGATGCAACCGATAGCCAGGAAGACATCCGGGCGCTGCGGATGGTTCAAGCCAAGCTGCACGGCTTTTTCAACGATCCTGAGGTGACATTCCGTAAGTATCCTGAAGACAGCACAACGTCTCCAGCGCTGTATGCGCGCGCCGTGGCCTACCATAAGCGGGGCGAATTGGACAAAGCTGTAGCCAACATGGCCCTATTGATCGAACGCGAGCCGGACAATCCCTATTTCCATGAGTTGCTGGGCCAGATCTACCAAGAGAATGGCCGGCCAGAAAAGGCCTTGGCCCCCTATGAACGGTCTGTGGAGCTTAAACCCGACAACGCATTATTGCGTGTCGGTCTGGCCACGGCGTTGATCGATGGCGGTGAGCCCGAACAAGTGGACCGGGCGATGAAGAACCTTATTGTCGCCCTCGCGCTCGAACCCCAAAACAGCTATGGCTGGTATCAAAGATCGCGCGCACACGATATGCGCAACGAATCCGCGCTGGCGCTCTACGCCACCGCAGAAATGCGCTATAACACAGGGGATCTTCGCTCTGCCCTCGCCTTTGCCCAGCGGGCAAAATCTCAGCTCCCCGATAGCTCGCCGGAATGGATGCGCGCCAATGACATCATTTGGGCTGCACAGCGCGAGCTTGAAGATGGCCGGCGGGGCGGCTAGTTCACCGTCCAGATATCGACTGCAGATTTCACCACAAGGAATGTCGCCCGTGCTTCGCAAATTGTTCATTGCCGCGGCGCTTGGCCTCAGCGCCGGCGCCGGGCTTCCCGCCTTGGCTCAGGACTCGCCATTTTCGACCTCCGAGGAAGAGGCGGTGCGTCAGCTCGTGCGCGAGTATATCCTTGAAAATCCAGAGATCATCGAAGAAGCGATATACCTATTGCAAACCCAGCGCGACGTTGCGGAAGCGCAGCGCAAGCGCAATGCAATCAACGACAATTGGGACGCACTGGTCAACGATCCGCGCGATTTCTCAATCGGTCCTGAAGACGCCAAAGTCACCGTTGTTGAGTTTTTCGATTACAATTGCGGTTATTGCAAAACCTCGGCAAATTGGGTGCGAGACCTGATCGAAGAACACGGCGAGGACGTTCGCGTGGTGTTTAAGGAAACGCCGATCTTCGCTTCACGCTATGCGGGCTCAACAGAAGCGGCGAAAGCCGCACTCGCGGCAAAACAGCAAGACAAGTATCTCGATCTGCACTTTGCACTCATGGACGCACGCGGCACGCTGGATCCACAACAAGTGAACGCAATTGCCAAACAACAGGGACTATCCATGCGCTGGCTGACCAACGCTATGAAGGATGAGGCTTTGGACACTCAGCTGGAGGAGACATTGGAGCTCGCGTCCACCATTGGATTACGCGGCACTCCCTATTTCTTAATCAATGGCGAACCAATCGAAGGCGCCAACATTCAACGCTTGGAAGCGCAGATTAACGCCGCTCTTGCCGAATAACGGCGTTTTCACCTCCAGCTGCGCAGTATTCTGAATCTGTGCTGGGAAAACCGGTGATTGGCGGTTAGTGTCATATTACGCCAATTGCGCGGTCGCGCGTCTGATCCAATGGGGATGTGGTCATGCTTAACGCTCTAATCGCAGCGCATTTCTTACATGTGCTCAGCTTTGATAGCTTCGCGTTTCAAGAGGCTGACGTTGTTCTCAACACGGATGAACAATCCATCGATTTTGGCGACGACTCCTCAGTCTTCTCAAATGACGGCGAGTGTGACGATCCGCGTTTTGAGGGTCCGGGCATGACGGCCACTCGCCTATTGGACAGCGACATTCGGGCTGACGCCACAGATTGCCGTACAGCTTTTGAGGCGGGACGCATCACGCTGAGAGACAATGCTAGCGGCGGCTCCGCAACGACCGGCGCGCCTACAGAAGGCGATCCTGACGACATAGATTTCGGCGATAATTCCAGTGACTTTGCCAATGATGGCGAGTGCGACGATCCGCGCTTCACTGGGCCCGGCGTCGCATTTGGCGCAAACCGGACCAATCTCATGCGCGACGCCAACGATTGCCGTTCCGCGCTGGAGGCGGGCAATGCGCTCTATGAGGGCGAGATGGCGCCGCTGTTCTCGGGTAGTGCTGACGGTGTGGACTATGGCGACAACACCAGCGATTTTGCTGATGATGGCGAATGCGATGACCCGCGCTTCGCCGGGGAGAATGTCGCGGCCGGCGCCAATCGCGCCAATTCCGGTCATGACGCCCATGACTGTTACAATGCCGTGCAAAACGGCCAAGCAGAATTCCAAAGCGAAATGGCTCCTTTGTTTACGGGGTCGGCAGATGGCGTGAATTACGGCGATAATTCGAGCGAATATGCCGACGATGGCGAATGTGACGACCCACGCTTTTCGGGAGCTGGCGTGGCCCCCGGCGCACGGCGCGACAATGCAGGCAGAGACGCCCATGATTGTCACAATGCTGTGGCGTCGGGCGCGGCTGAATTCACCGGCGACCTCGACCCCTTGTTTTCCGGAACATTCCGCGGCGTCGACTTTGGCGATAACAGCGGCGACTACGTGGAAGACGGCGAGTGCGACGACCCCCGATTCCGTGGACCAGGCATGGCCGTTGCGCCATTGTCACAAGCCAATCGCGGCGCTGATGCTGCAGATTGTCAGTGGCACTTTCAATATGGCTTTGTGGAACTCGCCGTGAGCGATGAGCCATTCACAGGCCGGCATGACGGCATCGATTTTGGCGATAACTCCAGTGACTACGCTCTGGACGCCGAATGCGACGATCCCCGCTTCATCGGGCCTGCAGTGGCGCGCAATATGGAAGGCGCCGTTGCTGGGAGGGATGCGTCAGACTGCAAGATTGCTTATGAGCGCGGTGAGCTGATCCTCAAACCCGCCGACGACTGACCTGTTCAGCAGTGCGATCATTGTATCGTCACAATGACGTCGATAGTCGTAAGCGTACTGTCCAGGGGTCCTTCATGCGTATTTCGGTCCTGCTTGGTTTTGCCGGGGTGATCTATGCCGTCGCCGTTGCGGTGATTATCTACGTCTATTTTCAAGATGACGTTTACAACGCCGTGGCCAATCTCGACCACAGCGCCATCGGATTTGAGACGGCATTGCCGCTGGCGGCGATGGTGTTGCTTTGGCTTTTTGCGTCAATTCCGGGCTTTATTCTGATTGCTCTTGCGATCATCGACCATGGCGTTGCAGGCGTGCGCAAGGCCGAACTTGAAGCTGTTCAACATCTTAGCGCCATCCGGATGGAGCTGGGCGCGCTCAATCGGGGATTGACCGACCTGCGTCGGGCGCTCGCTCCGGATCCACAAAAACCCAAAGAATTCTGAGTTCTAGATCAATCCCGCCAATGGACTGGACGGATCGGCATAACGCTTTTTCGCCATGCGGCCGGCCAAATACGCTTCGCGTCCCGCGATCACCGCGTGCTTCATGGCGCGGGCCATACGGATCGGATCCTGAGCCTCCGCAATGGCGGTATTCATCAAGACGCCATCGCAGCCCAACTCCATGGCCACTGTGGCGTCCGAGGCAGTTCCGACGCCCGCATCAACAATCACAGGCACATTCGCGTCTTCGATGATCAATCGGATATTGACAGGGTTTTGAATACCCAGCCCCGAACCAATGGGCGCCCCCAACGGCATGATGGCGCAACATCCAATCTCCTCCAGCTGTTTGGCGAACACCGGATCATCGGAACAATAGACCATGACCTCAAAGCCATCCCCGATCAGCATTTCAGCGGCGCGAACGGTTTCGGTCATATTGGGATAAAGGTGCTTTGGGTCAGAAAGCACCTCGAGTTTGACCAGGTCCCAGCCACCGGCTTCGCGCGCCAAACGTAGCGTGCGCACCGCGTCTTCGCCGGTAAAACATCCAGCCGTATTGGGCAGATAGGTCACCTGTTCGGGATCAATGAATTCCACCAGGCGCGGTTTGTCACGATCGGTCAGGTTCACCCGCCGCAAGGCCACCGTGACCATCTCAGCGCCGGACGCCTCCAGCGCAGCCGCATTTTGCGCGTAGTCCTTGTATTTGCCCGTGCCAATGATGAGGCGCGAACGAAATGTTCGACCGGCAATAGTGAGCGGCGTATCGTGGCTGTCTTGGCCACCCGGCTTCAAGGCGTCAATCAATTTGCCATCGGTCATGAGCATGACTCCACAAGTGGGGTGCGCCTTTCGCTCGCAGGATGTCGCTGTACGGCGACGCCATCACGCGTGGGTCGTTGTGCAAAACCGCCACCGCAATTGGGGCAAACGCCGCCAAGGCGAATTCGCGCACAATCTTTGCAAAACGTGCATTCAAAGCTGCAGATCATGGCCTCTGCCGTTGTGGGTGGCAGATCACGATCACAACACTCGCAATTGGGACGCATCTCAAGCATACCTTTATCCCCCACCCACAAACGAAACGATTTCAATGCGATCGCCTTCCGCCAGCGCGGTGTGCGCCAATCGCGAGCGCGGCACAATCTCGAGATTGCGCTCCACGGCGACGCCTTTGATGGGAACGCCAAGATGCTCGAGCAACTGAGAGATTGTGCGAAGCCCGTGCAATTCGGTTTGTTCGCCATTGATGGTGATATTCATAATCGTCCTTTGGACAGATGTGGATAGGCGCCCAATCTACTGCATTGTTCGCTGCATCGTCGTGCGATCATGCTACACACCTGGCCATGGCCCCAGTGATTTTCATCCTCAACGGTCCAAATTTAAACCGTCTTGGTTCGCGCGAGCCGGACATCTACGGTCATGCAACCTTAGATGATATTCACCAGGCATGCGTCGAGCGCGCCGCCGCTTTTGACCATACCGTCGAGTTTCGTCAAACTAATCACGAGGGTGAATTGGTGGAGCAAGTCCATGAAGCTGTTGATCGCGGCTGCGCCATTGTCATAAATCCAGCAGCCTATGGACATACATCCATAGCTCTTCATGACGCCTTGAAATTAGCGTCAACCCCGATCATAGAAGTGCACCTTTCGAATCCATCAGCTCGAGAGACCTTCCGCGCCAGCAGTATGATTAGTTCGCTTGCACGCGGCGTCATTAGCGGTTTTGGTCCCATGAGTTATGTCTTGGGCGTTGAGGCGGCCTGTCGGCTCGCACCATCACCCTCGCCCGCCAAGGAGTAACGCCATGTCAAAGCCCACCTCCCCATCGACAAAGCCGCCTGGCGGACTGATTGACGCTGAGTCGATCCGCGAGTTGGCCGAGATTTTGCGGGAAACGGACCTGACAGAGATCGAAGTGGAGCATGGCACTCTGCGAGTACGCGTCGCCAAAGAACCTGCACCGCAAATGGTGCAATCGGCCGTTACTTCGCACGCCAATCCTATGCCTGCTCATGTTCAGCAATCTTCCCCGCCTGAAACACCCGCGCCGCAAGGCTCGGCCGACGCGCGCGCACATCCTGGCGCAGTGCCGTCTCCCATGGTGGGCACGGCTTATCTCGCGCCGGAACCGGGCGCGGACCCCTTCATTGCCGTGGGCAAGACCGTGAAGCAGGGCGATACCCTTTTGCTGATCGAAGCCATGAAGACATTCAATCCGATTAAAGCGCCCAAATCGGGCTCCATATCGGAAATTTTAGTTCAAGACGGACAGCCGGTGGAATACGGCGAAGCGTTGCTTGTATTGGCCTAAGCCATGTTTGAAAAAATCCTCATTGCCAATCGGGGCGAAATCGCACTGCGCGTCTTGCGCGCTTGCCATGAACTGGGCGTCCAAACGGTCGCTGTTCACTCCACTGCCGATCGCGACGCCAAACACGTCTTGTTGGCCGACGAAAGCGTGTGCATTGGACCACCTGCGGCCAAGGAGAGTTATCTCAATGTCCCCGCCATTATGGCCGCCGCCGAAGTGACAGGCGCCCAGGCCGTACACCCTGGCTATGGCTTTCTGTCGGAGAATGCGCGCTTTGCGGAGATTGTGGAGGCGCACGACCTGACCTTTATTGGTCCCACCGCTGAGCACATTCGCTTAATGGGCGATAAGATTGCAGCGAAAAAAGCGGTCTCTGACGCCGGCATACCCGTGGTGCCCGGCTCTGATGGCGGCGTGGATTCCTATGACGAGGCCCAAGCGATTGCTGACGGCATGGGTTATCCCGTCTTGATCAAAGCAGCAGCAGGCGGTGGCGGTCGCGGCATGAAAGTGGCCGAAAACGCGGGAGAACTGCGCGAAGCTTTTTCCACCGCACGCGCCGAAGCGCGTTCAGCGTTTAACGACGACAGCGTCTACATTGAGAAATATCTCTCCCAGCCTCGCCACATTGAGGTGCAAGTCCTTGCTGACACGCATGGCAATGCTGTGCATTTGGGCGAGCGGGATTGTTCATTGCAGCGCCGCCATCAAAAAGTTCTGGAAGAAGCTCCCTCCCCAGCGCTCGATGACGCCACGCGCAAGAAGATCGGCGACATTGTCGTCGATGCCATCAAGTCATTGGGATATCGCGGCGTCGGCACCATCGAGTTTCTGTACGAAAATGGCGAATTCTATTTCATTGAAATGAACACTCGCATTCAGGTCGAGCATCCGGTCACCGAAATGATCACCGGCATCGACTTGATCCGCGAGCAAATCCGCGTGGCCGCCGGCGAACGATTGGAGGTCAATCAGTCTGATATCAAGGCTCGTGGTTGGTCGATCGAATGCCGGATCAACGCTGAAAATCCACTCACCTTTGCACCATCGCCGGGCAAAATTACTGAGTATCATCCGCCTGGCGGACTGGGCGTTCGCTTCGACTCAGCCATTTATTCGGGGTATTCGGTACCGCCCTATTACGACAGTTTGGTGGGCAAGCTGATTGTCCATGGCGCAACTCGCACAGAAGCCATTATGCGGCTAAAGCATAGTTTGAACGAAATGGTGATCACGGGCATTGAAACGACAATTCCATTGCATCGTGCATTGCTGGAAGAAGACGACTTCAACAGCGGTGATTACCATATACGTTGGTTAGAACGGTGGTTGGCGAACGCTGCATCGCACGCGTAGGGAAGTTATAGGGCGCGCGCCTTCACCGCAGGGAGCATGCGATCGAAGGGTTCGGTCCAAAGCAATTGCTTTCGTGCTATGCGCGCGGCGTGTTTCCCATGGCGGATTCACGCAACGATCCCCGCATTTTTCTTTTGGACCCCGACGAACGCGGCATCCTGCCGCTCAATGCCTTTCATGTGCCGAGACGGCTGCGCAAAACCGTGCGCCAAGATCCCTTTGTCGTCAGGTATGATTCAGCGTTTAGCGCCGTTGTGGCGGCCTGTGCGGAGCCTCGGCCGGGCCGGGAAGAAACGTGGATCAACCACCGCATCCTCGATCTTTATGTGGCGCTCCATGAGGCAGGCCACGCCCACTCGGTGGAGTGTTGGCGCGGTGAAGAGCTGGTGGGCGGGCTCTATGGCGTTCGCATGGGCGCAGCTTTTTTCGGCGAGAGCATGTTTTCATGCGAGCGTGATGCATCAAAGCTGGCGCTGGTGCATCTGGTGGCGCGATTAATACTTGGCGATTTCCAACTGCTCGACACACAGTTTATCACAGAGCATCTCCGCCAGTTTGGCGCATGCGAAATCAGTCGCGACGACTATCAAAAGCTGTTGTCCACCGCACTGGAACTGAAGGGAAATTTCCGCGCCGCGCCCACAACCATGTCCGGGCTCAAGGCGTTGGAGATTATTGATGGGGCGCAAGCGCCGGTGATCTGAGGCATTCAGCTCTCAACACCACATCGCAAACAGTCATGATCGGGCAAACGCGATGAGCGGCCTCATGTCGTGATTATCGGCGGCCCGTAACGCCGCCACATACCGCTCTCGCGCATCGGCCAGATGTGTCAGATTAGTTGCGCCCCAGCTGAAGCGCGGATGATCATTGGCCGCAGCTAAGAGATCGGCGGCCATTCGCGCATGGCGGCCATTGCCGTTCGGGAATGGATGAATGAACACAAGCCGGTGGTGAAAGCGAAGCGCAGCCTCATCAAACTCGTACGCGTCATTGGCCAACCAGAAACGCGCATCCTCTACCAGCTGAGAGAGCTCGCTGGGAATCTGGTATGCATCAATTCCAATATTGCTAGCCGTCGTTCTGTATTCACCCGCCCATCGCCAGACTTGGCCAAACATGCGTTTGTGCAATCGTCTAAGAAACGCCACGTCCAATACGTCGCGTTTGCGCGTGAAGGCCCAGTGATCGGCGTCGGCAATGTTGAGTTGTTCTGCTTCGTTGAGTTGAGCGCGGGTGGTTATGTAGGACGGGATCAGCTGGTCGCGTTCGTCAGGATTGAGCGCCGTTGCGGCGTCATCATTGGGCTCAAACGGCGACCGGCTCATGGTTCGTCCCAAAGCCGACGGGCCGACGACGCTAAGATTTGATTAACAAGGCGTTGTCGCTCTTCGGCCAAATCCTCCGCGGTCATGGTTTGATCTTCCAGGCCCATTGTATGATGGAGCCGTTCTAAGCGTTGGTCGGCAAGGCGGCTTGCCTGCTCCTCAACCAGTTTTTGCAGCGGTTTTCGCGGCACCAAGGCATAGACAAGCGTGCAGTCCAACGCCTCCGCGGCGGCCCGCAACCGGCCAAGCGTGATGGTTTCACGAGACTCATTGCGTTCCAAGCCAACCGCGCTGGCCTGCGTAACGCCGAGCCGGCGTGCAAACTGCCGCGTTGTCATGCCGAGCGCATCGCGCACGGCGCGCAGCCAGCCTCTCGGCGGCTTTGTGATCACATCGACGCCCCGTAATGCGGCCAGCTGGCGGTCGATATGCTTGCGCGCGAGCGCACGTTTATCATTTTGAATGGGCATAGCCGATCATCCTTTGACTTTATGATAGGCCATGAACGTTCATAATTCAACTTTATGACAGCTTTCAATCTATCAAACCATCATATTCCGATAGGATGTGCGCTTTCAATATGCACATTTGCGCCCCACTGCTCTTGGGGTGTAGCCCGATAGAATGATTGGTGTGACGGTCACAAGGCCAATCTTTCTGGCCAAGAGTGCGTTTTATGCGCGCAACCTGCTCTAGCCGTGTCATCAAAAGGCCCGCTTGGCCCAGCGGAGCGGGAGCTAGCGGAAAATGGGACGCCCCGAGGGTGAAGCCTCAAACTGGACGCGCCATAATGCGCGACAAATTTTTGGTCGTCTTACCGCTTCGCCGCTTGAGGACTTGGTGCGGGTGAGCGAACGAGCTTGAACCCAAACCAGATGTCTCAACCGACTTTAGGACGGTTGAACCCAACAAAAATGGTGCCGCTTGCGTGACTCGAACACGCGACCTACGCATTACGAATGCGTTGCTCTACCAGCTGAGCTAAAGCGGCGATCCATGAGGTTGTCTACGCGCAAACAATTCCTTGGGCAAGACAGGATGCATGCACGATACTCTTGGCCGTACCGGCGTCGTTCACTCATGAATTCTCGTCACTATTTCGCGGTGCGATCTTGCGAGCCAGCCATGTGCGCAGATCGCGAACATTAAGCGCAACGGCGCCAGCGGCGGCGACCACGGCGCCTCCCGCAACAACGAAGGGCCAAAGCGCCTCGAGAAGCGCGAATACATGGCGCCAAGCGCTAGGTTCACTCGATAATGAATCCACCGTCACTGGTTTTCCCTCCAGTGTTTGCGCGACAGACTGAGACTACAGCGCTTCAACCAATCGCGCCAGAACACCCCAATCACCCCCCCCACTCAAAACCAACGCGCCCAATAAGAAAAGCGCAATGATGGCTCCCCGAAGGACATCTGCACCAATAGACGCCAAAAAATTCGGGCGACGGTGAGAAATTAAGTGTTCGACCCCAGACTTCAATCCTATGATATCCTTTTGAATCTGAACGATATCCGACTTGAGCTCCGAGACCGCGATCATACCATATCGAATTCGTTTCTGATCCACCAATAGTAATAGTGAATTCACTTCATTCATTAGCTCGCCAAGCTTGAAAGGTTTTGAAAGTATTTGTGTGGCGGCAACACTGGAACCGGCACCATTAATTTGATCTTTTGCCTTTTCCAGCACCGCAGCGAAACCAGTGATAAATAGAACACCAACGACGTGCTGATGGGCATTAGAAATATACTTAAAGACTTCGATTCCATCCTTACGTGGCATCACTACATCGAGTAGCACGACGTAAATTTGTTCGCCCGCACGGGCCATCACGCTCAGGGCCTCAACACCGTCGTTAGCCTCGAATATCAGCTCGTAGCCGTTCTTCTTGAGCATAGTTGACAGCATTTTACGCATGCTGTCGTCGTCCTCAACAATCAATATTCCTTTGTCGGCTTGCGTCACATCGCCCATTCCCAATCTAGTCGCCCCGTTCTCAGCCCTTCACAAGCACAAAGACGTGCTGACGCTCTCGATCAAGCCTCACGCCCACTCATTGGTCAAGAAGAACTCTTTGCTTTGGGCGGGGGGCGATCATGCTCGTCAGTGGGAATCAGACCATCCGGTGGGTCTGCGATCACTTCGCCTTTGGCTAGATCCACGTGCGGCGCAGACTCCAGTGTGAAGGGCAAATACCACGCGCCCTTCGCGCCAGGGGTTTTGTGAACTTCAAGCAGATCACCTGCGCCGAAATTCTGGACGGCCCGCACCTGACCAAGCGGTTGATTGTTCAAATCCCGAACCAAAAGGCCCACCAAGTCGGCATGGTAATACTCTTCTTCGGCCAATGCAGGCAGAACATCGCGACGGGCATAAAGCCGGGCGGATTTCAAGCCCTGAGCCTCCTCACGCGAGGTGATCTCCACGGCATAGGCCGCAAAACCATCCTTCACGTGCTTCCAGGACTGAATCGTGAGGAATATGGCGCCGGTTTCATCGCGGAAGGGCGCGTAGTCGAAGATATCTTCCGGCGTGGCAGTGAACGACTTGATCCGCACTTCCCCACGCACGCCATAGGAGCCGGCTATAGCCCCAATCATGACCATGCGGGGTGAGTGTCCCTTCATGGCGCTTCAACTCCACCGCTTTGCGCGCCCCAAAAGCGCTTACCATTCCACATCCGGATAGTAATGCTGATCCCAAGGTGAGACCTGTTGTTTGAGCGCGGCGATTTCATCCTCGGTCAGCACTTTACGCCAGCGGCCCGCCAACGCCGCTGTGTTGCGAACAAAGTGCGACTGCGGCCGGTTTGAATCCGCGGTCACATTGGCACCAGAGGTCGAGCGCTCCAACTCGGCGCGCACTGCGTCATCGAATGGAAGTGAAAGGCTGTCACACAGAGATCGAAACTGACCGGCTGGATCATCCAGTAGATCCTCATGGCGCACCACGATCCAATCGGGATTGTCCCGCCGCCAATCATCAAGCAGCGCCGCGAACATGGTCCAAATGAGTCCCGCCTGTTCGCTAAGCGGTCGCGGCCGTTGGGCGAAGGAATTCACGTCATCCGCCCATGGCGCCAGCGGCCCCGCCATCAGTTCAGACTGATCGGCAAAATGGGAAAAGTCATGATGACTGTCGCGCGCTTTCATGCTGGCGGCGAAGGCGGCCGGATGGCGTATGGTCACGACCACCTGCATATCGAAGGTCTTGGCAAGCCAGGGCGCCGACAAAAACGCAATGGGGTCCTTCATCAGCGGGCGGGCGCGGCGCCGGCGCGCCACGCTATACTGCAATCGATCACGGGCAGTTCGTGCGACATCCTTAATTGAGCGTGCCGATAGCAGCTGGGGCGCCAGGCTATATTTGAAATTAAGGGTACGAGCGAGCGCGGGTTCAAAGTCACCCGCATTGTGATCGGCAATATAGGTGTACCAATATCGAAATAATGGGCCGCGAGTCGTTTGAAGGCCACGCGCATTGAACGGCTCCCAAATGTATCCGACCCTATCGCTGGCGGCGAGGACCCGACCGACCCATGTTGTGGCCGAATAATGAGTGCCGGTGATCAAAATTGGTCGAGTGTCCGCTCCCGCTGCAGTTGAATTTGCTTGTGCATCACTGCCGCGATGAGCATCCCAGCGCTCCGAAGATTCAATGACATTGGCGGATTGATCGGCCATCAATTGGTGCTCTCAGCTGCTTTGAGTCCTTTATTACGTCGACCTTGGTCTACCGCAAGCTTAGGCGCCAGCTTCCGATTTCCGAGGTGCGCGCGCCCACCGCGCCGACCAGAACGATGAACAGCGTTTTGCAATGCATAAGACTCACCCCGCGTGACACCCGTCAAACGAGGCTAGCACGCATGGTTCGTCTCATGCACCTCAATCGAAAGAATGAGCGTGAAATTAGGCTTCCGCCTTTTCACCCTCTGGGTCATCGGCGGGCGTGTCGTCGACGGGCTCCGCAGCAGCTTCAGCAGCGGCTTGCTTGGCCTCTTCCTCGGCAGCTTTGCGGGCTTCTTCGCGCTCCTCGCGCTCAGCCACGCGCTCTTTCGCCTTTTGACCGGGCTCGCCCTTTTGTGGGTTGTTGCCGTGGGTCCAACCGAACAATTGCTTTGCGTCGGATTCAGCATCGGAGGCGCGCACAATCACTTTGCCCTCATTGGGAGATGTGAAAGCCTCAGCCACTGAGCCCTCTTCGCTTTCGGCTGCAGCAGCGCGCTGGGATTCATACTCGGCGGCGTCGATTTCGCGATAGTGGACATGGCTGAAAAACCGCGCGACGCGGTCGGTCGGGCGAGCGCCCTTATCCAGCCAGATTTTGGCTTTGCCGATGTCGATCACAACGCGCTCATCGCTGTCCTTGGGAGCGAGCGGATTGTAGCGGCCAATCTTTTCGATGAAGCGCCCGTCGCGCGGGCTGCGGCTGTCAGCCACGACGATGCGGTAAAAAGGACGTTTGTTCGCCCCACCGCGGGCGAGTCTGATTTTAAGCGCCATGGTTTTTGCTTCCTTATGTGCTGGCGGTTTTAATTACGGCAGTCTTCCTATTGGAAGACGTGATAGTCGGTGAGCCAATATCTGACCCAGATGGTAATGACAAAGCCCACCGTGACCACAATCGACACGGCGTATGCCAAATTATAGAGACGGCGCCGAGAAATAATCGCATGCGCCAAGCCGCGCTTTTGGACCTCTACATCATCGCTGCGCCGGGTGGGCATATGTCCGCCGACCGCAAACAGGCACATCAAGGCGCACATGACATAGATGGAAAGCTCGGCTCTCAGGATGTTCTCAATAATGGACGCAGTGGTGGGGTCAAGGTCTCTCACTGACGGTATGGAGCCAAAACCTTCCACAAGAAAAATCGCGACAATGGCGATCATGATCGAGATGTGACCGAGCAGGCCGGTGGCTTTGCTTTCCACCACGGCCAAGCGATGGGATAAGCGCTCCAACAGCGGATCCCTAATTTGGGTTTCCATCCGGTGAAGATAGGCCGCCACCGCATCGGGCTTGTTGCCGCTCATGGGGAGGCCTCAACGCCTTTGGCGGATTTGGCCAATTGCTCGGGACTTGGATGGCGGTGGATGTCGCAGGCCACGCCCATGAGTGTGATGGTGCGTTCGAATTGCGCGCCGAGCCGCTCGGCTACCGCTTTGGAGCCCGCATTTGCTGGGGCAATGTTGGAAATGGCGGTGCTCCAACCCAGCTCGTCATAGGCGAAGGCGCGCGTGCGCGTGGCCAGCTCGGTGGCGTAGCCCTTGCCCCAATGGGCCTTGACCAAAGAATAGCCAATCTCAGGCTCCGGCCAGCCTTCAGGACACCAGGGGCCGCCAAAGCCGATGAACGCGCCCGTCGCCGTCTCGTCCACGGCGAACATGCCATAACCACGAAAGTGCCAATGGCCGATATGGGCCGCGATTTTGCGCCACGCATTGGCCCGGTCGCAGACACCGCCGATGAAGCGGGCGACGTCCTCATCGCCGTACATCTCTGCGTAAGGATCAAGATCGTCCTCGCGCCAGGCGCGGAAGGTCAGCCGTTCAGAGTGCAGTTTGGGAATTTCTACCATGGGCCATCTCAATACCGGCGCAAGCACTGCCCCACACTTGGCGGATTAAGCAGGAATTGGCGAGCGGTTTTCGACGGATTGGCCTCAAAACGATCCTCATCATGCCAGATCACCCCGGTCAGGTCGGTTTCGCGCTCGGTTTGCGGATCGGTGATGCGCGCAAATCGCCAATAGGTCATGGCGGTGAACAGCCCGCGCTCCAGCGGCGCTTGACCCAATTCCGCCACGTCACAGCACACGGCGATGTTGTCGGCAAAGCCGGCCCGGTCAATGTCGAACACCACGCGGCAGGCGCCGCGCACGCGCGCTTGGCGATTGATCTGCACGGTTTGCTGCGGCGAGACGTATTGCACGAATGGCGGCGCGCCGGGGATATCCATCACTTCGAGATAATCGTCATGATGGTGCATTTGGGCCTGGGCTGGAAAGGCGATGATAGCGATAGACAACACCGCGCCAGCTGGCGCGAAAACTTGCTGTAGCATGTCGCTATTGAGCATCATTCCTCGGCAACAACCGGAAGACTTTCTTCAGGACCATCTGTGGCGGAAGCGATCTCGTCCATGAAGAATTTCTCCAAACGTGAGTGGCAACGATGATTTTCGGGAAGCTCAAAGATCAATGCATCGGCGGAATTACCAGCAAGCACATAGTCGACCCTGACATAACTGGCTTGCGAGTCTTCGCTTTCAAACGGAACGTATCGCCAAAATTGACTATCGTATTCCAAACTGGTTTCAAACAATTCCACTGACTCGTCGGTCCATCCGGGCAACGCGCCAGCGCCTTGAGTAGAACAGGCTGCACATGCATCTTGAGATGTTCCATCTGGAAGGACGTTGACGGCAATCCGACACGATGCCTCAATTTCAAATCCCGACGCCTCATACGGGTAAGCCACAGGACGCAAGTAAGGCTGTACATTACCTTCGCCGCTATCAAACATGGCTGTGGGCACGGCAAATAGGCTTGCTGGGTCAAAGTCGTCTGGGAAAGGACCAATGACCGCCCCAAATTCAATATAGCCCAGCATCCGCGCCTGACGAAACACATTTGGGCTGACCTGGACGCCGACAACTGCTTCAACCAATGCCCTCTGAAGCTCAAAAGCGGCCTCGGTACCACTTAAGTTTTCAGTACAACCAAAGATCGGCGCCTCAGCTCGTCCAGCCTGTATCATCTGAATTGAGCGACAAGCGGCCAGTTCATCAGAACTCCACGGGACGGTCGCCGAACTCGCAAACTGCACGCCTTTTGGATTAGAATAAAACGTTACATTATTTTGCGTCGTTGCGCAAGCTGCTAAAGTGGTAACAAGACAAACCGCGCTGCCAAACATTTGCAGCCGGCGGTTTAGTCTAAACAGTTGCCCTTCACCGCCAGAATTCGACCCCAGAAGCGCACCGTCCGATTGATCCCTGTGAAACTCCAGCAATTCCCGACACAATATCATCCGTCAGCCCCAGCGCCTCAATTCAATCCGGAAAACCTCAAAATCACACTAAATGATAACACCGGAAGAGCGGTTGTCCATCGAAGGTCAGCCCGCCACCGACAGAAGCCGTTGCGTTTTCTATAGTCTGCGTTTCGCGCGTCCCGATTCTTGTCCGGGCGACGCGCTGGAGGGCGTGATGCGGCCAAGTTCGCGTCCCACTCGCTCGCGCTGGTGTTGCTGGGTCCCCAACACTAGCCTCCGCCCTGATCGACGATCACCGGGGAGTGTTTGATGGGGAGGGACATCGCCATCACTGTTGCGCCGCTTGCTCCGGGTCCATCTCGATGTGCACATTGCACGATGAGGCATCAGGGTAGACTAAGGCCTCCAACGCCTCGGGATATTTTGGGACAAGCGCGTCGCCTTCGCGCTCTTGCAAATAATAGATCAGCTGCACCACATCCGTGCGCCAACCTTCGCCCACGCTGGGCGTAAATGGTGCATAGCGCCAATCCTCGACATCTTGTTCAAGTTGGCGATCGAAATCCCCGGAACGACTCTGACCGTTGCGACCGGTCACAGCGCACACCGTGCAAGAATCATTTACTCGGCCATCTGGCGACACATCCACCGAAACAATGCATAGCGCTTGCCGCCGACCTTGAGCATCACGCGATGGATAGGTCGCGGGCCGAAACTCCGGCTTTAGATAGCTCTCATCATGATCGGTCAGATTGCTGATTTTGATGCCGCCATGCCTAACAGTTTGAGCTTGGGCGGGTTGAAGGAATGCGCCCGCAATGCCGATAGCCAGAACCGCCAGCGGCGTTAAAATCCTGCCCATTCTCGCACTCCGTTCCTCGGCTATCGCTACTAAATGATCACACTGAAAGAGCGGTTGTCCATGGAAGGTCAACCAGCCACCGACAAAAGCCGTGAGGTTTTCTTTGGTTTACAAGCGGCCGGGTCCATCGACGGCACGGGGTTGCTCGGGTAAGTTACCATCCGGTCAATCAGTTTCGGTTTGTTTTGCGCGGCGACAGTCATGATCGGCGCGAGGAAAATGAGCATCGCGAGCAACGCCAGCGCACGCGTCGCTCCACCGACTTGCGCCCCAATCGAAAGTGCGTTGAGGCGCGGAAACATCACTTCTTCCCTCTGGACCCGTTGGGGGGGAAGCCGATCGGCAGGCCGTCCGAGCCCAAGGGGCCGCCAGGGAATCCACCGGGAAGTCCCGGCAATTCGCTGCCGCTTTTGCTCGAGGCGCCGCCGGGCAGACCGGGCAGCGCCTGTCCCCCGCCCTTGCCGGCGCGGCGAGCCTCGACCTGCATGGCTTTCATGGCCGCTGAGTTCATGCCGCCTCCACCCGGGCCGCCGGCCCCGCCCATCATGTTCATCAACGCGCCCATGCCGCCCTTTTTCTTGCCCATCATTTTAACGAGATCGGCCATTTGCCGATGCATTTTGAGCAAACGGTTCACATCGGCGACATCCACGCCGGACCCGCGCGCAATGCGGCGTTTGCGGCTGGCTTTGAGGATTTCCGGCCGGCGGCGTTCGTCGGGCGTCATGGACAGGATGATGGCCTCTTGGCGTTTAACCCCCTTGTCGTCAAAGCCCATGGCCGACAAATCGCCCATGCCCTTTTTCATTTTGCCCATGCCGGGCATCAGACCCATCAGCGCGCCAAGACCGCCCATATTCTGCATGGTTTTCAATTGCTTGGCCATGTCCTCAAGGTCGAATTTGCCCTTGGCCAGCTTCTTGGCCATTTTTTCCGCGTCATCGCGGTCGACCTGCTCGGCCGCCTTTTCCACCAGCGAGACCACATCGCCCTGGCCGAGAATGCGCCCGGCAATGCGCTTAGGGTCGAAGGCCTCCAGGCCGTCCATTTTTTCACTGACGCCGAGCAATTTGATCGGCAGGCCCGTCACCGCACGCATGGACAACGCCGCACCGCCGCGGCCATCGCCATCAATCCGGGTGAGCACCAGGCCGGTGAGCGGCAGGCGTTCGTGGAAGCGGCTGGCGGTCTCCACCGCGTCCTGACCGGTGAGGCTGTCGGCGACGAGCAGGGTTTCGTGCGGGCTGGCGAGATCGGCGATGGCTTTCGCCTCGGCCATCATGTCTTCGTCAATGGAGGTGCGCCCGGCAGTGTCGAGGATCAGCACATCGTGCCCGCCTAACTCAGCCGCCTTGAGCGCGCGCCGGGCAATGTCCACCGCGGTTTGGCCGGCCACAATGGGCAGGCTGTCGACCTCGGCCTGCTTGGCCAGCGTCGCCAATTGCTCCATGGCCGCAGGGCGGCGGGTATCAAGCGAGGCCAGCAGCACGCGGCGCTTTTGCTTGCGCAGGCGCAGGGCGATCTTGCCGGCCGTGGTGGTTTTACCCGAACCTTGCAGACCGGCCATCATGATGATGCTTGGCGGGCCGCCATCCACGTACAGCTCACTCGCCGTCGCGTCCCCGCCCAGCATATCCACCAAAGCGTCATGGACGATTTTGATCACTTGCTGGCCAGGTGAGACCGAGCGGATCACGTCCTCGCCGACGGCTTTGTCTTTGACCCGCTTGACGAAATCCTTGACCACCGGCAAGGCGACGTCGGCCTCGAGGAGCGCCACGCGCACCTCGCGCAAGGCGGCGTCCACGTCCTTTTCTGTCAGCGCGCCGCGGCCGGTGAGGCCATCGAATATGCCGCCAAGGCGTTCCTGGAGGGTGTCAAACATGGTCAATCATTCTCGCGTTTGGCCGATTCGGGCAGGCAGACTTGCGCGCGCAAAGGCTCTGACACATTCATATCCGGCGCGTCGGCGGGGCGAAAGTCATAGGCCACTTGTTGGCGTTCAGGTGTGAGTGCGGCGGGGTCGTTCAACCATTGGCCGGCGTCAGTCAGGAGCACGTTGAGCGCGTAGGTCTCAAGCGCGGCGCTGGTGCACTCCACACATTGGTCGAAGTGGTAGACCTCGCAATTGCCAGCACCGGCGGAGAAATTACTTAATGGAACAATCGGTTGCGCAGCATCAAAGCCATTGGGATGGACAGCCATCACAAAGTTTTGGCCGGACTGAGATTCCATCTGCGGCGCGGCGCAGGCGGCCAGCACGGCAAGGGCTGGGACCGCCGCGACACGGCGACATGCGCGAATAATCGCTTCGATTGTCTTCATAAACTCCGATCCCACGTGCCCAAACACCCCAGCGCGCAGAGCATCGCCACTGTCGCAACGCGCGGTGCTCTGCCCGCCCCTGCCAATGTGTGCCTAAGGTCATGGTGGAGGCCAGCGAGGTCAAGTCGCACCAAACCTGAATGCGCAGCCCGATGATGCGATCACCAAAAACCGATGACCGCACAGCTTTGCCCAACAGGCTGAAAGACTTTGCCTACCCTAACGAATCACGTCGTCGATCACGAACTCGAAGGTAAACACCACCTCTCGACCCGCCGAGGCCTCGCCATTGGACAAGGCCGGATGGGCCTTCATCTTTGCCGCGAGGTCCAGAGCCGCCTGACCAAAGCGGTAGCTGTCAGGCTCTTCGTTTTCGATGATGCAGAACAGCTCGCCCGACGCACCGACCACACAGCGCACGGTGGCTTCGCCATCCACATTGCGCTGCATCGCGCGGTCTGGATACACCTCATTGTAGTCATTGGGGCTGAACGTCTGCAGCCAGACGATTTCGCCACCGGCCGTCGGCGTTGGGCCGCCTTCGGGACCCGCTTCGCCCGGTCTGGCGAATGGGTTGGGTTGCCCCCCCGACGCTGAGGGCGTGAGGTCAGATGGCCCTGCCGCAACCGGCGGTATCGGCGCTGGAGTTGGCGTCGGAGTTGGCGTAGGAGTCGGTGTCGGCTCTGGCGCTGGCGGCGCAAACAGCATGGGCATGCTGGGCAAAGCTGTGCGCGGCGTTGGACGGAATTCCACGGCCAAGCCCACTTCCACCCCGATTGCCGAGGCGCCATTTTCCCATTCGGCGGCAATGCGCGCCTGGCGAGATAGGCCCAGGGCCGCATCGCTGAACCGATATCCGGCCGGGGTCTCGACCTCCACCACGCAATCGAGCCAGCCATCTGGGCGCACAAAGCATCTCAGCAAAACTTGGCCAGCCACTCGTTCGCTTAATGCCCGCTGCGGGTAAATACGCTCCGGTTCAACGATTTCCGGCAATTGGCGCCAGATCGGTTCCAACTCCGCGCCCGAATATCCAGCCGGCTGAACCGTGATCAATGGATTGGCCGCTGGAGTTGGGGTCGGCGTCGGCGTCGGCGTTGGTGTCGGCCTTGGGCTTGGTGTTGGGGTCGGTGTGGGAACCGGAGTCGGGATAGGTGTTGGCGTTGGTGACGGAGTGGGAACAGGAGTGGGTGTGGGCGTGGGAGCCGGCGTCGGATGAGTTCGCTTCCGATCTCGCCGTCGGGCACG
>CAZWVH010000028.1:0-37494 GCA_964636945.1 uncultured Caulobacterales bacterium
CTGCTTTTTGCAGCTTGCTTGCATTCCCTTAAGGCGCAGCGCACAAGATAAGGTCTAGACAGAGCGACGCGCGTGGGGGCGCCGACGCTTTGTTGAGTATACGAAGGTTCGCACGAATATGTTCTCAAATTTCTTCGGCATGATGTCGAGCGACATGGCCATAGACCTGGGCACGGCAAATACACTGGTTTACGTCAAGGGGCGGGGGGTTGTGCTGAACGAGCCCTCAGTTGTGGCGTTCCAGATGGAAAATGGTCGCAAAGTGGTGCGCGCCGTTGGTGTTGAGGCCAAGCACATGCTGGGCAAGACGCCCGGCCATATGGAAGCCATCCGCCCGATGCGCGACGGGGTCATTGCCGACTTTGAAGTCGCCGAAGAAATGATCAAGCATTTCATCACCAAGGTGCACAACCGCCGTGGCTTTATGCACCCACAGATCGTGGTGTGCGTGCCGTCGGGCGCGACCGCCGTGGAGCGACGCGCCATTCATGAAAGCGCCCATGCCGCCGGTGCTCGCCGGGTCTATTTAATCGAGGAGCCCATGGCGGCGGCCATTGGTGCGGGATTGCCGATACACGAACCGGCTGGCTCTATGGTGGTGGACATTGGCGGCGGCACCACGGAAGTCGCCGTGATGTCTCTGAGCGGGATTGTCTATTCTCGTTCGGTGCGCGTGGGCGGCGACCGCATGGACGAAGCGATCATCAATTTCCTGCGTCGCGACTCCAATCTATTGCTGGGTGAGTCCTCTGCAGAGCGCATCAAAACTGAGATTGGCTCCGCCATGCCGCCGGAAACCGGCGATGGGCTGAGCATGGATGTGAAGGGCCGTGATTTGATGCGCGGCGTGCCCCGCGAGATCCGCGTTACAGAGAAAATGGTGGCCGAAGCCTTGTCCGAACCTGTTGAGCAGGTTGTGGACGCTGTCAAAGTGGCGCTCGAGGCCACACCGCCAGAACTCGCGGCAGACATCGTGGATAAGGGCATTGTGCTCACTGGCGGCGGCGCCTTGCTGCGCAATTTGGACACACGTTTGCGCGAACGTACTGGCTTGCCGGTCACCCTTGCCGATGATCCGCTATCGTGTGTAGTGCTGGGCTCGGGTCGGGCATTGGAAAACCTCAACGCCATGCGCGGATTGCTGTCCGCCGCAGTATAGTGGGACGCATAGGAGCGCGCGACGGAATGATCAAGCGACGTCAGGCTGGCCAGCGTCTTGATCGATTTGGCGGTCTAGCAGCGCGATACGCGCTGGGAATTTTGGTGATCATCACTCTTGTGCTGGTGGTCCTCAATCGCGCTGGCGGTTGGACCGGCGCTAGCCACCCCCAATTGGATGATCGCCTGGCCCCCATTCAACGTGTGGCGGCGGCGCCCATGGCGGCGGCGCGCCGACTTGAACGTTGGGCTGACAATCGACGCAATCTTCGTGAAGAAAACGATCGCCTGCGCCAGGAAAACGAGGAACTGCGCGAATGGTACGCTTTGGCGCTGTCCATGCGCGACAAGATGGAGCGTTATGAAGAATTACTGGCGCTGAACGCGGACCCGTCCGCAAAGGTAGTGACGGCGAGGGTGGTGCAAGACACGCGCGGGCCCTTTAATCATCGTCGGCTGTTGAATGCGGGACGTCGAGATGGTGTGGCGGAGTATCAGGCGGTGATGGGAGATCGCGGCTTGGTGGGCATCGTCGTTCGCGCCGGCCGGCGCTCGTCGCGGGTTATGCTTGTTTCTGACCCCAACAGCGCGATCCCGGTCATGGTGGATCGCAACAATGCCCGCGCCATTTTGGACGGCGACCAATCGCTTGATCCCGCCTTGATATTTGCCCGCACAGGCCTGGGGCTGCGCGAGGGCGATCGGGTTGTGACATCCGGAGACGCGGGAAAACTTCCACGTGGCTTGCCGGTGGGCGTGGCCTACCGTGATGGCCTGACCTGGCGGGTGCGCTTGTTCGCTGATGCAGGATCAGTGGATTATGTGCGCGTGGTCCAGTTTGAACAGCCCGTGCCGCCGGAGGAGGAAGATCCCGATCCTCCAGCCGAACCGGAGGAAGGGCGCGATCAGGCCCTTGCCGCCAATGCGACCGGCGAAAGCGATGGAGATCAGCAGTGAAGCGGAACACGTCGTCTCCTGCGGTGCGTCAGCTCAAACCACCGAGCTTGGCGGCGGGGTCGGCCTTTGCGCTCGTTGGTGTTTTGATTGCGAGCGCTCCTTTGGTGGTGGGCGGGTTTGAAACACCGTTCCCCATTTTTGCGCTTGCGCCGATTTTTTTGTGGGGCGTGACCCGCGCTGGCATCAGCTCCGCCTGCACGGTTTTCGCGCTCGGACTGGTTTATGAGGTGGTGCGCAGCGAGCCGATTGGGGTTTGGACATTGAGTTTTCTGATTGCCTATATGGCCGCGGCGATGCAGCGCGATATTCTCGGCGGACAAAGCCGAGTGGCAATCGTCGCAGGTTTTGGCGTCAGCGCCGGCGCCTTTTTGGTTGCGGCGGTGGTGGCGGCTTTTCTGGCGAATGGTTCGGCGCCGCGCGTCGATCGTTTGGCCATTGATGTTGCCGTTACGATCGTCTTGTCACCGATCTTGGCCGCGCCACTCGGAGGGTTTGAGAAGGTGGCCCTATTGGCGGGGGATCAATCGTGAGAGACCTGAGTGATCGTAAAAGCCCGCGCCGGCGCACGGTGACACGCCGGTCCGCTTTGGTCGGACTGGTTGGCACGGGAGTGTTCGCGACATTGGGGGCGCGGCTCTATCATTTGCAAATTGTGCAGCGTGACGAATACGCGACACTTTCAGACGACAACCGATTTTTTCACCAATTGTCGCCAGCCTCGCGCGGACGGATCCTTGATCGATATGGCGCGGAGATTGCTGGCAATCGAGAAAACTTCCAAGTGTTCGCCATTCCTCATCAGGTGGGCGATCTTGAGGAAGGCGCGCGCGCGGTGCTCGCAGCACTTGATCCCAGCGGATTGGTGGATAGCGCCCGCCATGCCGCGCTTGTGCGATCCCTGCGCAATAGCGATCCCTACAAACCCGTATTGGTGGCTGAGAACGTGGCCTGGGAGCCATTCACCCGGGTGAACATTATGCGCCCGGAATTGCCTGGCGTGGCGCCACAGGTGGGTGAAACCCGGGCGTATGGATTGTTGGCGCGAGAGGGAAGTCGTCGCGACGCCGACGCTTTTGCACACATTGTGGGCTATGTGTCCAAACCGCCGGAACGGATCATCGTGCAGCGACTGGAAGACGCGCGCAATCGGTCTGAGGAGCGCCGTTTGGTGCGCGAGCTTCGCCATCCCGCAGCCCGTGTGGGGCGTTCTGGTGTCGAGCAGACCATGGACCAAGCACTGCGCGGTCAGTGGGGCGAGTTGCGGGTGGAAATGGATGCGCGCGGGCGGGTCGTCCGCGAAATCGGGCATGACCAAGAGCCGGTTGCTGGTCAGGACATAAACCTGACTTTGGACGCTGAAGTCCAGGTCTACGCGCAAAACAGGCTCTATGGCGAAAGCGGCGCCGTTGCCGCCATGGATGTTCGCACTGGTGAGATCATCTGTTTGGCGTCCGCACCCGGCTTTGATCCCAATTTGTTTGCTTCAGGGATTAGCGCGCGGGCGTTTCGAGCGCTGCGCAATGACGAACGCGCGCCGCTCTATAATAAGCCGCTAGCCGGATTGTATGCGCCAGGCTCCACGTTCAAGATGGTGACCGCTTTAGCCGCGCTTCGCGAAAGCGTTGTGACGCCGAGTGATCGCGTTTATTGCTCGGGGAAAATCCGACTCGGCAATCGCGAATTCCACTGTTGGAAAGAAGAGGGGCATGGCTGGGTGGATTTGCGCCTGGCGATCAAGCGCTCCTGCGACTGCTATTTCTATGAGATGGCCCAGCGCCTCTATCGCCGATCCGGCAAGCCTGATGCACTGGAAGAAGTCGCCATGGAGCTTGGCGTTGGCGGCGCAGCCTTCGGAATTGAGGCTCCCGGCGGGCGTGACGGCATTGTGCCGGGGCCAGGCTACGATCAACGCGTGCGCGCGGAAAATTTGACCGTTCCGGGTTACAACAAGGAAGTCGATGACTTTCATCGCGCCCTTCAAAGTCGGCGCGTGCGCAGCGAAGATGATGACAGCGAGGATCAAACGCCCAGCGCGCCCAAATGGTATATCGATCGCGCGACGCGCTTCCTTTCGGCCATGGATGGATATCCGCTGCCCAGCACTGAATGGCTGAATGACGAGGACATTTCGGCGGACCGCTACAACGCCTTGGTCAGCGAGTACAATGCGCGCGTCTCGCGCCATAATGGCCTGGCGCGCGAGTTCAACAGCGAGATTGTCAGTTACGCCAATCAGTTCCGCTTCAAGCAGCGCCTGCAGGCGCGTTTGCCGCGTCTGTCACTTGGCGACCGATTGAACGAGGCGATTGGCCAGGGATATGTGCTGGCGTCGCCACTTCAGCTTGCCGTGATGACGGCGCGGCTGGCCACCGGACGCAAGGTGGAGCCCGTAATCTTGAAGGATCAGGTCGCGCCCGAGACCGAACGCGACCAGCATAACATCTCGCCCGAACATCTCGCTCTGGTGCAAGACGCCATGATGGGGGTGGTGGAGGAGCCCTTCGGCACGGCGAATTATGCGCTGGAATACAAGGGCATCGATATCCCCGGCGTGCGCATGGCTGGCAAGACGGGATCCAGTCAAGTTTTCCGCATCACCGAGAAAGAGCGCCGCGAGGGCGTTCGTGAACAAAACGAGCTGCCCTGGCGGCGACGCGACCATGGATTGTTTGTCGCCTACGCGCCATTTGACTCTCCGCGTTACGCCATTGCCTTGATTGTCGAGCACGGCGGGGGCGGGTCAACATCGGCCGCACGCCCGGCGCGCGATATCCTCAAGCGCATTCTCGAACGCGATCCGACGCCATTGGCGGGGTTGGCGGACGGAGGCAGCGTCGGATGACTTTTGCATACGCCTCACAATTCGATGCGCCCCCCAAACAAAGATTTATGCGATTGGGCTGGAGAGGGGGCCTATTGCTGGTTTTGTTGATTGGCCTCGGGCTGGTCGGCACGGCGATGTTGTATTCCATCGCCGGCATGACGTGGACCGAGCTGCCGCAACGCCATGCCATACGTCTCGTTATTGGCGTGTGTCTGATGTTGTTTGTGGCGTTTATTCCGATCAGGTGGTGGTCGGCCTCCGCGTATCCGGCCTATTTGGCGGCGCTGTTGCTGCTTGTGGGCGTCGCCATGTTCGGCAAGACCATCAACGGCGCACAACGGTGGGTCGAAATCGGGCCGATAACGCTGCAGCCTTCGGAGATTATGAAGTTCGCCGTGGTATTGGCGCTGGCAAAATACTATCACCAGCTCAGCTATGAGAAGGTCCAGCATCCGCTTGGCCACGCCATTCCCCTAATCATCATCGGTGCGCCAGCCGCACTCATTGCCAAGCAACCCGATTTGGGAACGGCGTTGCTCGTGGTGGCCACGGGCGCAGCTTTGGTGTTTTTGTCCGGTGTGCGTTGGACGCACGTGCTTTATGCCGCCGTGCCGGGGCTGGTCGCTCTGGTCGGACTATTCATCTATGGATTGGAACCGTATCAGCGAGAACGAATCTTCACGTTCCTCAATCCCGATGCCGATAAAATGGGCGCGGGCTATAACATCTTACAGTCGAAGATCGCCATCGGTTCAGGAGGGCTGACTGGCAAGGGTTGGGGGCAGGGCACGCAAGCGCAGCTTGATTTTATCCCCGAGCTGGAAACGGACTTTATTTTCCCAGTGGTGTCTGAGGAGTTCGGGTTGGCCGGGGGAATCGGGCTGCTCGCAATGGCGTATGTACTCATCATGTTGACCTTCATTATTGGCCTGGCGTCGCGCAGTCACTTTGGTCGCCTGTTGGCCATGGGCGTTGGCGTGACGTACAGCCTTTACGTCATGATTAATGTGGCCATGGCGACGGGGCTGGCGCCGGTGGTGGGCGTGCCGTTTCCCCTTGTCTCGAATGGCGGAACGGTGATGTTGGCGGTGTTCATCAGTTTCGGGGCCGTGCTTGCCGTCCATCGTGAGCGCGACCAAGACCTCCCGCGCAATACCGGCGTGTTTTGACCTTTGAGAATAATTGGGTCTTCAATCGACTCGGCTCCGCGTCATCCAGGTCAATTTCGCCGCTTTTGATGATTGACGCGAGTCGCTGTCCCGGCCAGCATCCGTAAAAACGAGGGGAGTGAGGTTATGGCGCGCGCACCGCACCAGCACGAGCAATGGTCGTCGAAATTTGCATTTTTGATGGCGGCCATCGGTTCGTCCGTCGGCCTTGGCAATTTTTGGCGCTTCCCATATACCGCTGGCGAAAACGGCGGTTCGCTGTTCATCCTGGTCTACTTGGTGTGTGTGGCCTTGGTGGCGTTTCCGGTTCTCACAGCTGAGTACGCGATCGGACGGCGCGGTCAAAAGTCAGCCATCCAGTCAGTAAAGGCCGTGGCGCGGGAAAGTGGACGCCCCGCGATTTGGTCCTCTCTCGGTTGGGTCGGCATGATCGGCGCCTTCTTGATCCTGTCGTTTTATTCCATGATCGCCGGCTGGGTGATCATCTATATTGTTAAGGCGTTTTCCGGCGCATTCGTAGACGCTTCACCGGACGCGATCGCTGCTCAGTTTGGCGCGATTTGGAACACCGCCGACGCCTACGGCCTGCCTGATAACGCTTTGAGCGTGTTTGGCATTCCCATTGTCGTCCTGACCCACGCACTGTTCATGGCTCTCACCGTGTTTATCGTGATCCGTGGGGTCAATAAGGGGATCGCGGTCGCCGCCGAGATCTTGATGCCGTTATTCTTTGTCGTGCTGTTGGGCATCGTGATCTTTGGGGCCATTCAAGGCGACCTGCCCGCAGCTCTCGCCTATCTGACTCAGCCGGATTTCAGCACGCTTTATGTTCCGGTCGCAGAGGGGTCAGAGGAAATGCGCTTTTCCTTCACCAGGCTGCAGCAGATTTTCTCCGCAGCGCTGGGGCAAGCGTTCTTCTCGGTTGGTGTCGGCGTCGGGCTGATGATCACCTATGGTTCGTATCTCAACCGCAATGTGAAGCTGACCCAATCATCCGCCATCGTTGCCGGTTCTGACACCATGGTGGCCTTGATTGCCGGCTTGGCGATCTTCCCGCTGGCGTTTGGCTTCGGTCAGGATCCCGCCGGCGGACCGGGCTTGTTCTTTGTGACCTTGCCCAACGCCTTCGCACAAATGCCTGGCGTGTTGGCGATCGTTGTCGGCGGCGCGTTCTTCACCCTTGCGCTGTTTGCCGCGATCACGTCTTCCATCTCGCTGCTGGAAGTTTCGGTGGCGTGGCTCGAAGAAAAGTTGAACGGCAACCGCACAGCGGCGACCCTAATCCTGGGCGGGCTGTGTTGGCTGGTGGGCATGGGATCGGTCTATTCGCTCTTCATTTTCGACTTTGTCGACCAAATCACCGAAAAGATCATGTTGCCACTGGGAGGATTGCTGGTTGCGGTTTTCGCCGGTTGGGTAGCGAGCCGTGCGGTCATGCGCGAAGAATTCGTCAATTCAAGCGAGGGCGATTTTGCCCGCTGGCGCTTTCTCGTGCGCTGGGTGGCGCCCATCGGTGCGTTCTTGATCATGGCGTTCAGCATTTACGGGTTTGTCACTGAGCCCCCCGCTTTGATCACATCGCTTTTTTCAGGTGAAGCGGCGTCGGAGTAAGAAGATCACCCCGCCAGCATGTGATCGGCCATGGCGTCAGTGGCGCGGATCAGCGCGTCGATAATGGCGGGATCGGCTGCCGAGTGCCCTGCGTTTTCGATGAGGTTGAGCTTTGCGTTCGGCAGCGCCTCCGCCAATTTCCATGCGGTAATCGGCGGGGTCACCAGGTCTTTGCGACCTTGCACAATGTGCACCGGTCGATCGCCTATGACGGGGGCATTGTCCAAGAGCTGAGTTTCGGTCTCCATGAACCCGCGATGGAAACAATAATGGCACTCGATCCGCGCTAACGCTTCGGTGGCGGGGGCAATCTCTGGCTGGTTTGTGGCAGAGCCGCCAAACCGCGCCATGGGCGACAACCGACGCTCTCGCATGCGAATGGCCGCAGTTTCCCAAGCTGTCCATGACCGGGCGGCGCGATGGCGCACCTGCACATCCTCATCGGTTAGGCGCGTATAATAGTGACGAACGGGATCATCACGCTGTTCGGGCGCCAAGTGAGCGAGAAATTCTGACCACGCTTCGGGAAGCATGGAACCCGCGCCGCCCTTGTAAAACCAGTCAATTTCCGCGCCGCTGGACAAAAATACGGCGCGCAGAATCAGTCCATCAACGCGCTCTGGGTGCGCTTGGGCATATGCGTTTGCAAGTGCAGCGCCCCATGAGCCGCCAAACACCGTCCAGCGTTCGATGCCCAGACGCTGGCGCAAATGTTCAATATCATCGACCAGAGCCCATGTGGTGTTGCCGTCAAGGCTGGATTGTGGTCGCGAACGGCCGCTACCTCGTTGATCAAACAGAACAATTCTCCATTTGCGTGGGTTGAAGAACCGACGCAAAGTGGGGTTGCCGCCACCGCCAGGCCCTCCATGGAGCACCACAATTGCAGGGGCTTTTGCATTACCGCACTGCTCTGCGTAAATTGAGTGCTGGTGGTCGCGATCAAGGTAGAACGTCGAATACGGTTCGATATGGCCGTAAACTGTCCGCATAAACTTGTCTTTCATTGTCAAAATGTTAGGAAAACGTTCTCTACCGTCTTCGGATTTGCGCGCCGAGCAAACGCCTTTAGGCTTTGGTTCGATGGAAAAAGCGGGTTAAGCTGCCATGTCGGGGAAAGCGGGTAAGGGAAGCGTAAGCGTGATTGTTAATCATGTAAAATGGATGAGTCTGGCGTTTACGACCGGCTTTGCTGGTTGCGCCACGGTATCATTTGCACCTGGACCGGCTGGCGTGAGCGCCGTTGTCGACCAGCAGACAGGGCAGCAGCCCTCCGAACTCCACGCCATTCAAGCTGAGTTTCAGGCTCAACTGAAGCGCGCAGGACTGCCGGGCGTCGGACAGGGCGACGGCATGAACCGAACGCTTAAGATGTTGATCAGCGGCGAAGACAAGGACGCTATCGCTCCAGATCCAGTGGCGTCATATTTGGCGCAGGCAGGAGATGATCCTTCGGTGGAATTGGCGCGGATTGCTTTTGACGCGAGTGCGCTGTCTGAGATTGTTTTGCGGGCCAATGACGTTTGCCTGACGCTATTACAGGCGTCAGATCCCGTCCGTGGCCGTGATATCACTCAGACAGAGTCGGTTTTGACCAAAGGCTTGAAGGCGCGAGATGTGTTGCGTGAGGCGGTCCAGCGGATCCGTGATGACACGGTGGACCAAGAGGCGATCGCCGCCCTGGAATCGGTCGCGGCCCTGTCGGACGCTTTGTCCATGTTGGGTTCCAGCGCGGACGAATTGGCCAAGGATTTTGAACCGGCCATTGGATGAATGCTTGCGCAGATCTGCTGCGAGAGCTCACGCTTGATCCGCAGTCAATTCCCGGCTTTTTGACCGTTGAAGAGGGTGAGGCGCTGTGTTGCAGGGCCAAAGCGTCGCGACAATTTGGGCCTATTGTTGAAATTGGCTCGTATTGCGGTCGCTCAACTGTGTATTTGGCTGCCGGGGCCGCGCCAGATGGCGTTGTTGTCTCAATTGATCATCATCGTGGCTCGGAAGAACACCAGCCTGGCGGCGGATTTGACGACCCCCGGTTCTGGGATGCGGATATTGGGGCCGTCGATACCCTGCCCACGTTTCGCCGTTCGCTTCGGCGTGCAGGCATTGAGAATCGCGTGATCGCCATGGTGGGATCATCACCTCAAATCGGCCGAATCTGGTCAAAGCCCATTGGATTGCTGTTCATCGATGGCGGCCATTCCTTGCGTGCGGCCATGAATGACTGGCGCGTTTGGGCGCCCTTCGTGGCGCCAGGCGGTGCACTGGCAATCCACGACGTGTTTCCTAAACCGGCTGATGGCGGCCGGCCTCCGCATGAAATCTACCGGTTTGCCATTCGCTCAGGCCTGTTTGAGCCAATCGACACAGTGGGTCATTGCGCCTTTCTCAGACGGGTTGCAGGGGACTGATCACGTCGTACGGTGATAAAGTGGTGAATATTGAGGCGCCGCGTGTTCGATGTTCCAGCGCGTCGATCGCCAAGAGCGCTGCGCCCGCGGTCCAGGAAGGTTGCTCGCGTGGCCAGGCGACATCGAGCGCAAACTGACGCCCCATCGACAACGCACCGTTCGCGTCAGCATGGCGGCCAAGAGCGGCCAAGAGCGAGTGGGCGGCGTCAATCTTTCCAACACGAGCACAAGCCATCACGAGCTCAGCCGTCTCTGCCGCTGTCGCCCATGGCTCATCACTGACGCAACGACAGCCCCATTTCGGCTCGACGAACTCACTCCAGCGCGCGGCCAAACGGGCGCGACCAGCCTCATTGTCCATTACCCCGTTTAAAACCGGATAGTACCAGTCCATGGCGTGGCGCGGTTTTGGGGCAAAGCGGGGTCCGTCGGGAGCCTTGAGCGCATTGAGAAGCGAAGAGAGCAGCGCGCGCGCCATGTCAGTAGGTTGGGAAAGGGCTTCCAGGAGTCGGATCGCACAGCTCAGGCTCAGGGCAATACTGGCGTTGCCAGCAAGCAGGGCGTCAATATCGCCTGAGCGTTCATTGGCCTGTGGCGCACGCCAGGGAAACGCGCCGTCAGATTGTAAGGTCGCCAGCCAAGACACCATGCGCGTTATCATCGGCGCGGCTCGCCGGACCACCAAGGCGTCGTTGGTGATCAAGGCCAAATGCCAGGCCAATACGGCGGGATATGCGCAAAAATTGGTATCGATGACACACGGTGCGCCGTCTGCGACCAGCCGTTCATTAGAGGCATCCATGGGCGCCGCGCATCCCATGTCGGCCGTCCATGATCCGTCAGATGATTGCGTTTCGATCAGATGGTCGAGCGCCAAGCCAGCGGCGTCGATCTCACCAGCAACCGCCAATCCCATAGCGGCTTCACTGTGGTTCCAGGGGTCCCAAATGCCCCGGTCGATCCACGCGATTCGACCATCCCGACATTGATGGGCAAGAATATGACTCGCCAGCGGGCCGACATTGAGTTCAGCCATCAGCGCGCCGGTGTCCGTTCAAAATGCATGACAACACTTTTGCCGCACACTGGATTGAGCGCGGCGTCCAGAGCCTTGGTTAAGAGAGGTTTCTTGAGGATATCCCACTCCAAAAAACGTTGATAGGCGCGGATCATCGGGTGCGTGTCCCGGCGCGACCAGAACGCGCATTTCAGCCACCAATATGGACTGTGCAAGCTATGGGCGTGATAGGTGAAATGCGATTGAAACCCCTTGCCGATTACGGCGCGTTTGAGCTGATTGGCATTGAAGATTCGCACATGTCCGCCTGGTTCTTGGGCGTAAGCCGGCGCAAGTTTCCAACACACCGATTCGGGCCATTGGCGTGGCACCGAAATCGCCAGCTGGCCGCCTGGCTTGAGCACCCGGGCAATTTCAGCAAGCGCTGCGTCCACATCGAACAGATGCTCAAGCACTTCTGAACAAATGACAATATCGAACGTCTCATCGGCACAGGGGATGCGGTAGATATCTGCCACTGTCGCGTGCAGTCGGGCGCCTGATGACACGCTCGATAGCTGGTCGCGCGCAGCCGCCACATCCTTTTGGTTCAAATCCATTGCCACAGTCGTGATGTTATCATGCAAAGCCAGCGCATGTGCGTGACGGCCGCGTCCGCATCCCATGTCCAGTACTCTCGAGCCTGGCGTAATGGTGAGCCGATCAAGCGCTATGGTGAGCATGTGCGCAGACCCGCCGATACAGCGCCACTGCGCTCTGAGCGTGCCGATCCCATGAGAAACGCGACTGTGCGCGCACCGCAGCTTGGGCGCCCAGGGCCATGCGGCGCACGGGGTTATTCAGCAGGGCGATCATAGTTTCAGCCAAAGCCTCGTGATCTCCCGCGGGTGTGATGGCGCCTGTGTCGCCGACAACTTCCGGCAGGCCTCCGCCATCGCTGGTCACCACACAGGCCGCGCAGGCCATGGCTTCGGCCGCCGGCAGGCCAAATCCCTCAAATAGCGAAGGAAATACCGCAATACTGCACCGGCAGAATAGGTCGGCGATGTCGTTTTGGTCCAGCTCGGACCGGAAGCTGACGGCATGCGCGAGATTGCTGTGCGCTAACGCGTCCTTGGCCTGTCCATCACGCAACCGACCGATGACGACCAACCGGGCATTGGGACACGTTTTGCGAACCGTGGCGAAGGCGCGAATCAGCACGGCGAGGCCCTTGAGTGGCGTGTCCGCGCTTGCCGTTGTGACAATGAGATCGGGGTCGCGCACCGCATTGGCGCGCGGGAAAAATACGGCGTGATCCACGCCGTTGGCGCTCACCGTGAGTTGTTCAGGAGCAAGTCCGAAGTCGTCGATTGCGCGCTGCTTGGACGCCTGCGAAACGGTGAGAATTTGCGCCAGCGCTCTGGCGGTCTTGGCTTGCGTGGCAATAAATCCATGCCAACGCCTGAGCAAAAGGCGATTGAGCAGTGAACGCTCTGCTGTGAGTGCAATGTCCAAATCCACACTGATCGGATGATGCAGAGTGGAGATAACCGGAATGCCCGCCGCATTCAGTTTGCGCAGACCACGTGACAAACCTTGATTGTCATGCACCACATCAAATTGCGTCCTACGCGCCATGATCCATTTGTAAAGACGCTCACCAAAGCTGTGAACCTCGCCAAACGCGCCCGTATTGTGCAACGCCCACTCTGCTAGATCCGCCGGATCGCTCAAATGGCGGGATTTGAGCGCAAACAGTGCGTTTTTCTCGGAGAACAAGTCCAGCGATGGCAGCGCTACGAGATTCACTCGGGAATCCAAATCCGGTAAAGGCGGACCGGATATCACCGTGACCTGATGGCCTAAGTCCACGAGTGCGCGCGATACAGCGGCGACATAAACCCCCTGTCCGCCCACAAATGGATGGGAACGATAGCTGGCCAACGCCACTCGAAGTGGTCGGTCCGGCTGCGGCTGGGTCTGTTGCGGAGCGACGTTCAGTCCAGGGTTGGCGGGAACAGAATCGAGCACTTCAATTGTCCTGAAGAGAACGGTGAGTGTTGGGATAGAGACGAGACAATAGCTTAGCCTGGTACGCAGACAATGGGCAAATATCTGATACGCCTTGAGAGCTATGGCTGTTTTTGATTGCTAAATTCCTTAATGGCCAATGCAAGCCAACCCAGAATTAGACTGCCGCCGCCAAAAGGGGCAATGGCGCCCACCCAATTGGGTGCATTGAACGCAAGAGCATAAAGTCCGCCGGCGAACAGCGCCGCGCCGACAACAAAGAACAGCGCTGCGCCAACGGCCTCGCGCCAAATGCTATACAGCGCGGCCAATGCGGCCATGGTCTGCCACCATGCGCCTGTGCGCAACAATTCGGAGTTTGACGGTTCCGCTCCGTGGGCGGCAAAGGCGCCAGCGGCGATGGCGAAGGCGCCGTGAAGCGCAGCGGTCACCGCACATAGTCTTTTGAGGGCTATACGATTCATTGTGCGCATATTACTGGTGCTGGGAATGAATTCCACTGCAAGCACCGTGTTTTCCGCGATTTTTGCACGCCTTCCTCGTGAGGCGCGGGCCATGGCGTTGGCCTATGGCGCCATTTTTCTTTCGGCTGGGGCGGTGCTGCCATATTTGTCCGTCTGGTTTCAGTCGCGCGGGCTTGATGGGCGAACGATCGGCTTGACCATCGGTTTGGCCATGTTGGCGCGATTTGGCATCGTCATGCTGGGAGGCGTACTGGCCGACCGGTTTCGTGCGCCACGCCGCGTGATGCAAGGATTTGGCGCCGTCAGCATCATCATGTTTGGCGTGCTTTGGTTCATGCACGCCCCAGCATGGATCATTTTGGCGGCGGTGTGTGCTGTGGGCGCGAGCGCGCCGCTCGTGCCGCTATTGGAGGCTGCCGCACTCAGATCGTCGCGGCGCGATGGCTTTAGCTACGGTCTGGTGCGCGCCATCGGATCGATGACGTTTGTCCTGGCCAACTTGGTGGTGGGAGCGCTGATGTCACCCAAGCAATTTGGGCCAGACATATTGATAGCGTGGTCCATGTGCGCGATCGCCCTGTATGTCGTGGCGGTGCGGATTATGCCGCGTCCCCCCGTTCCGATCGACACCGGACCGGACCTGCCCTCCCGCGATTGGAGCGTCCTGTGGCGTCGCGACTTTGCGCTCGCTCTCGGTGCTTCTGCATGTATCCAGGCCAGTCATGCATTCTACTACGCGTTCAGCGCCTTAGTGTGGCTCGGAGAAGGCTTGTCTGAGTTCACAGTCGGCGCATTGTGGGGCTGGGGCGTCATTGCCGAGGTGTTCATTCTTGCGGTGTACGCCAAACGGATTGAGCGGTGGGGCGCGCCAGTTTTATTGCTCATGGGGGCCTTGGTGGCGGCAGTGCGATGGGCGGCGCTGGGCTTTGATCCCGACCAGGCTTGGTGGAGCGGTCTAGCCGTTATTGACGACACCCTCACACCGATCATCGGTCCCACGGGCTTTGACGCCTTCGGCCCCGCTCCACCGAGTATCATCTGGCTGGTGGTGATCCAGGTGCTCCATGCGGGCAGTTTCGCCCTCTCGCATCTGGGCGTGATGGTGTTCATCGTCGACCATCTCCCAGACAATGTGTCCGGCACGGCCCAATCGCTCAACAGCGGCTTATCGATGGGGATGGGGCTTGCTGTGGCCACGACGGTGTCCGGAATCCTCTACGCCGCTGTGGGCGGAGTGGGGTATTTGCCCATGGCCGGCCTCGCCCTTTTGGGCGCCGGAATGGCAATGTGGCTGTGGGTGTCCACACGGCCTACCCCCACAGCTTTGGCGAAGGCGGATGCATGAGCGAGCCGTCGAACCGGATGCCGTGGTCCATGTCTTGATCGAGCAAGAGTGGGCCGTCCAAGTCGACGTAGGTGGCGAAGGGAGTTAGGTAAAAGGCAGGAGCCATCGCCAGAGATGAGGCCACCATGCACCCCACCATGATGTCCAATCCGCGCTCTTGGGCCAAGCGTGTTGCGCGCAACGCCTCCGTCAAGCCGCCGGTTTTGTCCAGTTTTATGTTCACCGCTTGATAGCGCTTTGCGATCTCATCCATGTCAGCGCTGGTGTGGAAACTCTCATCGGCGCATAGCGGCACCGGGCTGTCAAATCCCAACAGGTCATCGTCGTCGTCGGCATTTAGAGGTTGTTCGATCAGCGCCACGCCAAGGTCGGCTGCGGTCCGGACAAACGAGCGCAACCCGTTCAGATCAAAGCCCTCATTGGCGTCCACGATGAGATCGGCGTCTTCGCGGGCGTTGCGTACCGCGCGCACGCGGTGTTCGTCATTATCGTCTCCGGCCAGCTTCATCTTGAGAATTGGCTTGTCGGCGTGAGCCATTGCCGAAGCCGCCATGCCATGCGGATCGCTTAACGACAATGTGAACGCGGTGTGGCGGGGCTCGGGGGCGGGAAGTTGCGCGAGCTCCCAGATGGGTTGACCGGTGCGCTTGGCCTCCCGGTCCCACAACGCACAGTCCAGCGCATTGCGCGCAGCGCCGGCTGAAAATGCGAAGGGTGATCCGGTTTGATCGAGGGTGGCGATCAGATCAAATCCATTATCAAACGGTGGGAGCCAGGGCAGGTCTAGATCGTGCAGGGGGCGAAGCCGTTGGCATTCCTTCGCCACGGCGTCTATCGTCTCACCATAACGGGGGTATGGCGTACATTCAGCGCGTCCAGCAATTCCTGCCTCCTGGATGGCTACGTGAATGACATCGGCAATGGCTTTTGCGCCGCGCGCGATCCGAAACTCGCCGGCGATCGGCCAGCGTTTGTGGGTGACGCTCAGTTTGCGATCGACCATCTTTATCTCATTGTAACCGTGGGCTGGTTTACTCGAAAGCTGCACATGCTAGGGCGACGCGCGGTGACAAGACTAGGTATACAGTCAGCGCTCGATAAGGGATGGATCATGAACGCAGACGCCCAGCTCAACATCGACCAAGATGGCGACAAAACTGTGCTGTCCCCCTCGGGCGATTGGGTAGCGCGGAGTGTGGGCCAGTTTGACGCCATTGTGCGTGATCTGCGTGACAGAGCGGACCCTGATCGACTTGTGATTGATCTGAAGAACCTGGGACGCATTGACACCACCGGCGCGTTGACTCTTGGCCAGGCATTGGATCGATGCGGCGCACCCGACGCTGATTTCCATTTTCGAGGCCAACATCGCACAGCGCGCTCCTTGATGAAATTGGTGCGCGACACCACTCAGCCTTGCCCGGCTCCGCCCAGCCGGGGACCTGGCGTGCTCGAAATGCTGACCCGTCTCGGCGAAGGGCTGATGCGCGGCGCTAGAGAGGTGTTGGCCAGTCTGTCATTCTTCGGGGAATTGCTGGCGACCTTCGTTCGAATTGGGTTTACGCCCATGCGCATGCGGGTCACGCCCACGGTGGCCGTGATGGAGGATGTGGGCGTCAACGCTTTGCCCATCGTGGCGATTTTGTCCTTTTTTGTGGGCGCCGTGGTGGCCTATTTGGGCGCCAACATTCTGCAACAACAATTGGGCGCCCCAGTGCTTGCCGCTCAGCTGGTAGGCTTTGCTGTGGTGCGCGAGTTTGGCGTTGTGATCACGGCAATCTTGCTCGCAGGGCGATCAGATTCAGCGTTCACTGCACAGATCGGCGCCATGGGTATGCAGCAAGAGATCGACGCCATGCGCGCCATGGGCATTGACCCGTTTGAGGCCCTAGTTGTGCCGCGGGTGGTGGCGTGCGTGATCATGCTGCCCTTATTGGCGTTCGGGGCCATGGTCAGTGGGTTAATCGGCGGCATGATGGCGCTGTGGGCGTCAGCTGACATCGCGCCGGGCTTGTTCCTCAATCAAGTGGCGGACAATGTCCGGGTTCAGGACTTTTGGGCTGGCATGGCGAAAGCGCCGGTCTTCGCCCTCGTGATCGCCATCATCGGCTGCCGCCATGGCCTCCAAGTTCGCCGTGATGTGGAAAGTTTGGGCCACCATGTGACGGCTTCGGTGGTGCAGTCGATCTTCGCGGTCATTGTGCTCGATGCGATTTTTGCGCTGCTCTATTTGGAGCTTGGCATATGAGCACTCCGAACGGGGACAAAACCGTCATCGACGTAATTGATCTGCGCTCGCAGTTCGGAAGTTTTGTCGTTCACGACAGACTCAATCTCAAAGTGCGCCAGCGCGAAATCCTTGGCCTGGTCGGTGGATCGGGCACCGGAAAATCAGTGTTGCTCAACACCATCATTGGTTTGCGCAAGCCCGATGGCGGACAGGTTCAAGTCCTTGACTTTGACGTGCACAATCTGTCCGGCAATGCACGCCGTGAACTTGAGCGACGCTGGGGGGTCTTGTTCCAAAACGGCGCGCTCTATTCCTCGCTCACTGTTAAGGAAAATGTGATCACGCCCCTGCGTGAACACACACGCGCACCAAAAGCGCTGCAAAGTGATATCGCCGATTTCAAAATTTCGCTTGTCGGGTTGCCGCCGGAGGCTGGAGCCAAATACCCCGCTGAACTGTCGGGGGGGATGAAGAAACGGGCGGGCCTTGCGCGCGCGCTGGCCCTCGATCCGGAAATAATTTTTCTCGACGAACCCACAGCGGGTTTGGATCCGATCGGGGCGACAGCTTTTGATGATCTGATTTTAACGTTAAGGGACACCCTCGGCGTTACTGTGTTTATGGTGACGCACGACTTGGACAGCTTGAATGCAATCTGTGATCGTGTGGCTGTGCTAGCGGACAAAAAAGTAGAGGCCGTTGCGCCCGTTGATGTGTTGCGCACTTCGTCTCACCCTTGGATCAAGGAATACTTTGGCGGACCTCGCGGTCGTGCGGCGCTAGCAGGGAAAGGGGCGTAATCGATGGAAACCAAAGCCCATTACGCGTTGATCGGCGCGTTCGTTCTCGCGCTCATGGCTGCAGCGGCAATCTTTGTGGTTTGGCTGTCACAAGTGAGTTTTCGCGAAGAATTCGACGAGTATCACGTGGTTTTTCGCGGTCCGGTGCGCGGATTGAGCACGGCGTCGGACGTGCGCTTTAACGGTGTCAAAGTGGGCGAGGTGATCGATGTGGACTTCGACGAGTACGATGAGTCCAACGTCCTTGCCCAAATTCGCATCAGCGCCGCCACGCCGGTCAAGTCAGACTCGTTAGCCCGGCTCGAACCTCAGGGCATCACCGGTTTGTCCTACATTCAAATCACGGCGGGTGATCCCGATAGTCCCGAGCCCTTGCGTTGGGGCGACCAAGAATTGCCGCGCATTGAATCTGAACAAGCCTCACTCGACGTATTGTTTGAAGGTGGTGAAGATGTGGTTCAAAACGCCAATGAGGTGCTCATCCGGCTCAACGCCTTGTTGTCGGAAGAAAATGTGGGCCATTTGTCCGAAACCGTGGAAAGCGTCCGCCGGGTTACAGGACAACTCGAAGAGAATGGCGAATTGATCGCCGACGCGCGCAGCGCCATCGCCAACCTCAATGAAGCAGCAGCGTCAATTCAATCGGCGGCCGAACAATTTGAGGCCTTCACTGTGGGAGGCTCCGCCATGATTGAAAACCAAATGATCCCTGCGCTTGTGGAGACGGACCTAGCCGCTCAGCGCGTGAATGTGGCCGCTCAAGATGCGTCGGCGATGTTGCAGGCCATGCAGCCGGCGCTGAACCGCTTCGCCGCTTCGGGTCTGGATGAGATATCGTTGGCCGCTTCGGATATGCGCCGCTTGATCGCCGTGCTTGAGCGGATTGCCCGCGAACTCGAACGTGACCCCAGCGCATTTTTGTCCGGCGTGTCGCGCGAAGAAGTGGAGATCCAACAATGATTGCGCGCACACTCTTTGTCACAGTCGCTATGCTGACTGCAGGGTGCGTTTCGGTGTTGCCTGAAGCCAAACCAGCGCCGGCCACCTACCGATTGTCCCCCCAACTGGCGGCTGCTGCCAATACCCAGCGCTCAGCACCGAGCGAGGAACGGCATGTGGTGACGGTGTACCGACCGTTGGCCGCCAGCAGTCTGTCCACAGACCGGATTGCCGTCATGTCCGAGGACGGCGTAATTGCGTATGCTGCCGGAGCGCTGTGGGAAAATCCCACGCCGGAATTGGTGCATGACGCCGTGATCGCCGCGCTGGATACGGCCGACATCGCCACCGTGCGACCTGAGGACGGCGTGCGTGCAGACCTCACCTTGCGTATGGAATTGGTGGCGTTCGAAGCTGAATATGGCGATCGCAACAGCCCGCCCACGGTCCAAATCGCCATCCGGTCCCGTCTTGTGGATGCGTCCACCCGCCAATTACTGGCGACGCGAACCTTTGACGGGCAGGCCGCCGCTCAACGTGATTCACTGCCTGCAATTATTGCCGCGTTTGACCAAGCATCAGGAGCCGTACTCGCGGATCTGGCGAGATGGGCGTCGAGCAACGCATCAGCCCAGCGCCTGGCGCAAACGCCGACGCCTTGACCGCTCGACACGTCACCCGCGTTTAGGCGTCAGACAGAGCAGCGTCGATCAATAAAAATGCTCGACCGGTATCGGTATCGAACAAGGCGCCAAGGCCACGCGCGTCGTTTTGGTCAACGGCGCGCCGCACAAGGCGAGCATGATCGTCGATAAACGCCTCGGCCCGCGCGCGCAGGCTAGGATCGGAGGCCAGCGCCGTTGCTGTGCGGCGCACGTCATCCAAGGCGCTGTCAATCACAAGTGCGCGGGCCTCACCACTGCCGGCGCGGCGACGAGCTCGTGCAATCCGCGCCGTCATGTCAGGATCCAACGCGTCATTGGGATCAACGCCCGCGCGGCGCAGGCCGGCCACAACGTCGTCACCGTCTTGGCGCTGCGACGGTTTCTTTTGATCGTCGGTGTCGCGCAACAAGTCCTTCCAGCGCCATGAACCTGTATCACCGCCGCCGGACATCCGCACGCCCGGCGAATCCCCCTCGTCCATGCGCGAACGGCGGCGCGGTTCCTCGTCCTCAATGCCCCGATCCATGCCACGGTCAAAGCCGCGGGTCGGCCGTTGATCGTCCAAACGCAGCTCGCGACCGCCGCCACGACGCCCAGTGGGGTCCATGTCGGCAGGGGCCACGCGGCGCATCGGCGGCAAGTCGTCCACCGGTGGCGCCATTCTGTCCGCACCATGTCCATCGCCACGGTGAGGCGCGCGGTCCCGGCGAGGGTGACGATCGTCGAAATTGTCACGGCTTGACCGGTCCGTCGGCGCTTCACGAGACCCGCGCTGATCGCCGCCGCGCGAGGCGGCGCGACGCGCTTCGTGTTGCTTGGCGAACTCTTCGAGTTCATCAAATGGGTCAGCCGGCGGCGCACGGCGTGCAGGCGGCGCCACTGGCGCTTCTCGGGGAGGCTCACGTCTGGCCATGCGAGCTGGCGCCTGGGCCAACCGATCGTCCAAGCGCGACATCATGGTCTCGACTTGGCGCAAACGATCTTGGAAGGCCTGTTCCGCCTGACCGGAAAAGTTTGACGCGTTGCTCATTTTATCCACGTGTGCAGACACGGTGGCCGCGGTATTTTCCAGCGCCCGGCCCGCATCTTCCGCCGCCATGCGCGCCGCATCAGCCGTGGCGCGGATCTGTTCCACGTCTTCAGAAGCGCGCTTAGCCAGAGCACGCATTTCCTGTTCGATCATCTCGGTGAGGCGATGGGCCTGTTCGATGGCTGCCTCTGACGCTTCGTGCATGGCGCCGGACCCGGCCTCGGATGCGAGCGACAATTCGTGCGCGGTCTTTTGCGCCAACTTCAAGTTACCCTCTTGGGACTTGGCCACATTTTCCAATCGGGAGGCGCGTTCGTCCAACGCGTTGATCAGAGCGTCCATGTCGCGCATTTGCTCTGAAATGGCGAAGGCGGCCTTCTCGCCCGACTGCTGAGCGCTGCCTCCCGCGGCGGCCAAATGCTCAGCCGCTTTCTCCAGCAATTGGCGGCTCTCTGTCGAGTGCGCACCGGCCAGATCAGCCGCTGCGGAAACCATTTCTGCTTGACGCTCGATGGTTTCTGAAATGCGCTTGGCTTGTTCGCCAAGACCATCGACCAAGGCGTTAATCGTCTCGCGTTCTGTGCGCATGTCGTCGATCATCTGATCAACTTGGCTTCGCGCAGCCTTCGAGGTTTCCTGAACCGCCTCGGCGTGGTGGCGCAGCACTTCATCCATTGCGCCCAACCTGGTCAAAGCCACATCGGAAGTCTCGCTGATGCGATCGATTTCCACGCTGATGGCGTCGGCCAGTCGCCGTGCTTCGCCTTTGGCGTTTTCCAACGGCGCGGAAAGCCGAGTGGCGACAGTTTCAATATCCCGAGCGGTTCGGGAAAATTTTAGCATCTCGCGGACAACCAGGCCCAAACCACCAATCAAAAAGGTGGGCCCAAAGGTGACGAAGATAAATCCGAAAATACGTTCCGGCCCACCTTGTGTGAGCCCTTGCACGCCATAATAGCCCATCAAATAGGCTGCAGCGCCGCCGGCCCACGCCAGGCCAAGCACAATGGTCGCCACAAACACGGGTAGCGCGGAACGCCCCTCATCCTCCTCAATGGGCGGAGCGGGAGGCGGCGGCGCCGGTGTGGGCGTCGTCGGCGTAATGGGTTTATGAAGCTCCGGCGAAAAGGACTCAAATTCGATTGCCGGTTCTTCTTTTTCTTCAGTGGGCGTAGACGTCATTCGTACTCACTCGGTGCACTTGCGTTAACAGTTCTATGCAATTCCCACGTGCTTCTCGACTTACCGCAACGATTGGCGCGGATTGCCGACGTTTGATGTCAAGCCCCACTATGCACAAACCCGTCACGGGCCGCGCCGTCAAGGGGTGAATTTCCGCCGTGCAAAATGCTCCCCGTCTTGAGAATGCTAATTCGGCTTTTGCTGCAAGAGAAAGGCAAGCTCATGGCGCCCGGGGAGGATACTGCAAATATTTTGGCGGCCTACGGCATGCTCCGACCAGATGCAGCGCAAACCGCGCCGGCTCATATTATGTCGAAGCTGTCGCCGGTCGGAACCGGAAAGATCGCTGGGCAACTCATCGATCTTGGCGGTTATCCTGGATTGACCCCGGGAAACGGGGAGGTGATTTGCGCCTTGCTTCGCGTTGCAGGGGCTGACGGCTGGCGCGCGCTGGACGCCTTTGAGGATTACAACCCCGACGATCCGCAACGATCAATGTATATCCGGCGGCCAACATTGTTGCTTGGTCAAGGCATGGCGGTTCAAGCCTATTGGTGGAACCGCAGTCCCACTGCTGGTCCGGTTATTACGAGCGGCGATTGGATCAAACGCTAGTTGAGCGTCACACGCACTTGGCCGACACCGTCAACGCCCCCGGCGCATGTTTGGCCCCGCGCTATAGGGCCGACGCCCGCCGGCGTGCCTGTCAGAACCAAATCTCCAGGGCGCAGTGACCACATTTTTCCGATCTCGATCATGAGAGCCTCGGGCGTATGCAGCATTTGGCGAATGTCGCCGTCCTGTCGCACTTCGTCCTGAACGGCGCACCAAATGCGCCCCTGCCGGGGATGGCCAATCGCCGTTACAGGCGCGATTAATCCCAATGGTGCGGACTGGTCGAAAGCTTTGGCCGTCTCCCAAGGGCCGCCTTTAGACTTCGCAGCGCTTTGGACGTCGCGTCGCGTGAGGTCGAGGCCCGCGGCGTAGCCGTAAATCATGGTGCGAGCCTCGGTGTCACTGGTCGGTCGACCATTGCCGTTAATGACCACTGCAAGTTCGATCTCATGATGAAGTTCAGCGGTATCAATGGGGAAACTGGCCGGTTGAGCGTGAGTGACGATCGCGGTTGCGGGCTTCATGAAAAATACCGGCTCTGGCCTAGAGCCCATTTCTGCGGCATGGTCGGCATAGTTGCGGCCAACGCAGAAGACGCGTTCAATGGGGACGGACCCGCCAGTGGAGACGGGCGCGAGCACGCGATCGGCCGGTGGAAAAACAAGCGAATGCGGTGGGGGCGGCGAACTCATGGCTGGTCCTCGTGACTTGGCGTATGATGCAGTTAACTCGCCAAATAAGGGGCGTTCCGCGCCTTGAGCAATAAAGGGAGGGGCGCTGCCTCATGAGAACGACCACTTCAGGACTGTTCCGCACTGGGTGCGCCGTGATTTTGGCGTTGGCGGCGAGCGCGACAGCAGCGCTGGCGCAAGTGGACCAGGAGTCCGCGCCTCATGATGGAACTTGGCGGCTAGTAATCCATGGCGGAGCGGGTGAGATATCTCCCGAGCAAATCCCGCCCGATGTTATCGCCGCCTATCGCGCATCTCTCAACAGTGCGCTTGATGCTGGCGGTGAAGTGCTCGATGAGGGTGGATCGGCCATGGACGCGGTGGAGGCCGTGTTGCGTTTGATGGAAGACGATCCCTTGTTCAATGCGGGCCGGGGCGCCGTTTTCACCTCCCAGGGGCACAACGAACTTGATGCTTCGATCATGGATGGCGCCAGCGTGAATGCCGGCGCTGTGGCGGGCGTGACCAAAGTGCGTCATCCGATTTCGCTTGCCCGGGCGGTGCTTCAGAATTCGCCCCATGTGATGCTCGCCGGGGCGGGAGCGGAAAGCTTTGCTGAAGCCCAAGGCCTGGAGTTGGTTGAGCCCTCTTACTTCTTCACCGAACGGCGCTGGAATTCATTAGAGGCTAACTTGGCTGAGCAAGGCCTCGACATGCCAGAAAAGCCCGACCTTGGCGAAGGCCAACATGGTGATCTCTCGCCATTGATCGATGATCATCGGTTTGGAACCGTCGGCGCTGTGGCGCTGGACCGGGACGGAAATTTGGCCGCCGCAACGTCCACGGGCGGAACCACGGGCAAGCGTTGGGGCCGGGTGGGCGATAGCCCGATCATCGGAGCGGGCACATATGCTGAGAACGGCGTGTGCGCGGTGTCCGCCACGGGTGAAGGCGAATACTTCATCCGATTGGCTGTGGCCCATGAAATCTGTGCGCGCGTCCGCCATGGCGGCTTGGACATTCAAGAAGCTGCGGACGGGGTGGTCCATGACGCCCTCATTGGCATTGGCGGACTGGGCGGCGTGATCGCCCTGGGACCCGACGGCGCCATGGTCTGGAGTTTCAACTCAGCAGGCATGTTCCGCGGTCGGGTAAGCAGCGAACAGGACGCAGAGGTGGCCATATTTCGCGACGAAGGCTGATTGGCGCAATTCTTGCTTTCTTGAGTGCCACACGCGGTACTCAGGGGTTGCACCATGCGCTATGATACGCTGTTTGAGCATAGAAATCCGGAAGTCTGGCGATTGTCGCCGCGAAGTCATGACGCCGCTTGGCGACGCCGAGTGAGAATAATCTCAATTTGCGGGGCCAGCCTCGGCGCGCCATTGATGGTGCTCACCGCTGAGATGGCGGGACATTTCGGCCTTGCCGGCATTATGGCGGGCGCGATTTGGTATGGAGCATGCGCTGGATTGTTTGCGTTGAGCTTCCGTCGCGCGCCTTGGCGCGTGTCCTAAGATTAAACGCCAAGCTGTATTGGACTGATCTCACGGTGTGTGGCCGGCCAATCATCGCGCCCGCAAGCATGCATGGCCAACCTGTTCCGATCAGTGGTAAGCGCAGTGCTCTGGAGGACGGGCACGACTGGCAAACCGGCCGTCGTGCGCGCCCACATTGCCAAGCATGGGGAGCCTGATGCCGCTTGTTGAACCTCTAAGCACCGACCATGACGCCGAAGTTGCCGAGCTGGCGAAGTTTTTCAACGAAACATTGGGATTTCCCCCCAACTCCGTCCTCACCATGCAGCGCCGGCCGGCCATTGCGAAGGCATTCATCAATCTCAACAAGGCGGTGATGGAAAACCATGGTCGCCTGACCTCCGAGCAAAAACGCCTCATCGGGTATATTTCCAGTCTCACCGGCGGGTGCCGGTATTGCCAAGCACACACAGCGCTGGCGGCCAAGCGTTACGGTGGTTCTGACGAGCGCGTGGCGAATGTGTGGAACTATACGGCGTCGGATTTGTTCACGCCGGCGGAAAAAGCCGCCTTTGCCTATGCGCAGGCCGCGTCGAGCACGCCCAACGCGGTGGATGACCAGATCGCTGCGGATCTCAAGGCGCATTGGACCGACGACGAAATCGTGGAAATTGCAGGAGTGGTCGCGCTGTTTGGTTATTTGAATCGCTGGAACGACTCCATGGCGACATCGTTAGAGCCGGGCGCGGCGGCGGCCGGGACCACCCATCTGGCGTCCACAGGGTGGGAGAAAGGCAAACACCTGTAATTCCCCCACTTGAATTGCTTGAGTTGCCCGCCCAATGTGCTCCATACAGGCGGCCACATCATCCAGTGGCGCTATTCCGCGCATCAACTCCAAAGTGATATGAAACTCGCATCGCTCAAATCTGGCCGGGATGGCCAACTCATTGTTGTTTCTCGCGATTTGACTAGGGCCGCTGTGGCCAAAGACATCGCCCCCACCATGCAGGCCTTGCTCGATGAGTGGGAGGCGCTTGAACCGGAATTGCGACGACTTTCAATTCAGGTGAATGAGGGCGCGGTGGAAACCTTCGCCTTCGATCCCTCAGGCGCGGCGGCGCCATTGCCGCGGGCGTATCAATGGGCCGATGGCTCGGCGTATGTGAACCATGTGGAACTGGTGCGCAAAGCGCGCGGCGCTGAAATGCCAAGTTCGTTTTGGACCGATCCCCTCATGTATCAGGGCGGCTCTGATGCCCTGTTGGGCCCGAGCGATCCTATTGAAGTCGCCAGGGTTGACGGCTGGGGCGTGGACTTTGAGGCGGAAGTGGCGGTGATCGTCGATGATACCCCGATGGGTCTGTCGCCGGCCCAAGCGCGCAAGCACATTAAGCTCATTGTTTTGGTGAATGACGTTTCATTGCGCGGATTGATCCCAGAAGAACTGGGCAAAGGATTTGGCTTCTTTCAGTCCAAACCGGCGACCGCTTTTTCACCTGTGGCGGTGACGCCGGATGAATTGGGCGTGTCTTGGGATGGCGGCACAGTGCATTTGCCATTGCTCAGCCGGGTTAATGGACTGGATTTCGGCGCGCCAAACCCAGCAGTGGACATGACCTTTGATTTTCCCACGCTAGTCGCCCATGCCGCCAAAACGCGCAATTTGTGCGCCGGCACAATCATTGGCTCTGGCACGGTTTCCAACAAGTATGACGGCGGACCTGGCCGGCCCATATCACAAGGTGGGGTTGGGTACTCATGCATTGCTGAGCAACGCACCGTGGAAACGCTGCTCGATGGCGCGCCTAAAACACCATTTTTGTCCTATGGCGACCGTGTGGAAATTGAAATGCGTGACGCGCAAGGTCGCTCGGTTTTTGGTAAAATCGACCAGACCGTTCAGCCTTACGAACCGCCCGAGTAGCGCCTGCCTGGGGCGCGTGCTGCCGGTGCGGGCTTAGGAGGGCAGTTGATGCGCAATTTTGTGACCACTGAAGATTGGTCCCGCGAGGAGCTGACCAACCTTTTGGTGCACGCTCGCGGATTTCGGCGCGCTCCGCGAGGCGCCATGTTCGCCGGCCGCGCCGCGGGGATCGTGTCCATGATGGACACAGCGCGCACGCGCTTTGGCCGAAATGATTTGCATTTGGCGGCGAGTCAACTGGGCGGCGCGGCGATGGTGGCTGCAGGTCCCCCTGAACGAGGGTCAGTCCTTTTCGAGCTGCGCGACGGCGCAGTCATGGATGGCGAGGCGGAGTTGCATTTGCGCGATGCGGTGCGCGCCCTTTCACAACAATACGATGTGCTGGCCATTGACGCCCCGGTTGATCCCACTGTGCCTGCGCCGGCGCGGCCCGATGAGCTGGTCACGACATTCGTGCGGCATTCCGACGTGCCGGTGATCACACTTGAGCATGTGTCCGCGCCTTGCCAAGAATTGGCGCTCATGATGGCGCTGCACGATCGATATGGGGTGGGCGATGGTCGCACATTTTTGCTGACATGGACGCCGGCTCCACGCCCTCAAAGCCCGGCAATCGCCAACTCCGCCCTCATTGCAGCGGCAAAATTTGGGTTCCATGTGCGGGTGCTGATCCCCGATCATCGCTTTCAGCTCGACCGGCATATGATGGATGTGGCCACTGACGAAGCGGACGCCAATATGCGTTCGGTGTCAGTCACCACCGACGTGGATACCGCCTATGAGGGTGTGGACGCGGTTTATGCCGTCAATTGGACTGCGCCTGATTTTTACGGAAAGTGGAATGAGGAAAACAATGTTCGACGCAAGTCGGGAGTGGACCGGTTCATTGTCGACGAAGCCAAAATGCGATTGACCAACAGCGCTTTGGTCAGCCGTCCCTTGCCCTTCCGGCGCAATGTGGAGATCAGCGACGAGATCGCCAATTCAGAACGCTTCATTGCCTACGAAGAAGCAGAAAACCGCATTCATGTGCTCAAAGCGCTGATCACCAGTTCAGTTGGGCGCAGTAGCGGCTGATCCAGCCGCCACCCGTCGGTCATTCGGTCCGTGGGTTTGCCCGCCAGTCTAGTGACGGTGTCGATATCTGCCGCGGTGATGACGATGGCCGCGTCCCACATACCGCACCAGATATCGGGAGCCATCGACCACATAGGCATGGCCGCGCGGGCTGAAGCATACGCGGTAGGAAACAATTGCCGGGCGCCCGCGATAATAGCTGCGATCGGTCAATCGTTCGCAATAGGCGTGGCGCCGGCCATGCCCGTGGCGTCGCCCGCGCGGATGATGGCCTCTATAGCCGTAGTGATAGTGGCGGTCGAAATGTGGATGGCGGGCGCCGTAAACCGGGCGGCCATACCCATGCACTGGACCGCTGCGATGGTGGGGGTGGGAGTTCAGCGAAAAGCTCACGCGTCCGTCGCTATCAAAGTACAACCGGATGCGAGACTGGTCATCTGCGGCCGCGGGCGATGCTGCTGCGAGAGTTGCGCCCATCAGCAAAGCGCCGCTCAGGCGCCAAAGCGGCCTCAAGGATTTCAGGATCATGATTCGCTCCAAACAATGTAACCCTCGCAATTGGGGGGATAATGGAGCGGCCATGAAGCGCCAATGAATGAATAGAAGCTGACATATTCGCGGACTTCATTGGCCCAAATTGCGCGCTATTGGCATTGATCCATCGGCTTGGCCAGTTAACCTGGGTGTTTTTCGTCTTTGTTTGTCGTTGCGACGGCACGCTGCTCGTCCCAGGCGCGAAACTCATACTGGATGCACTGTTCGATCAGGGTGCGCCAGACGGTTTCAGCGATGAGGGGGTCCAGCCCCGCGCGTCGGGCGGACTTCAGCACCTTGGCCACCACATCTTCGATGCGCACAGGATCGCGCACCACGTCGCGCGTGGGCTTTATCCGCGCCGCAGCGTCCATCAAGGCTTGGCGTTCGGCGAGAATGGTTACCAATAGCCGATCAATGCGATCCACTTCATAGCGAACATCGCGCATGGTTTCGCACGCTTGGGGCGTTTTGAGTCTGGGATCTCGCGGGTCTTCAATCATGGACATATCATGCCGAATGTGCGCCAAACCGCTGACCTGCGCGACAGTGACACATCACCTCAGGCGCTGATCTCGCTGCAATGGGCTAAAGCCAAAGCGTTTGCCAGGTCAATTGCACGCGACTGGGTTGGCTCCTCGCCGCCACTTAACCGGGCTGTCGTACGACTGTCACGCTGCTGGGCCATAAGAGGGGAACAATGTCGAAAGTTTAGGGGATGGTCATGACCAATGGGACCCGTTTTGCAATTTTCGCGACGGCAAGCGTGTGCGCAGGTTTTGTCACTGCTTCATGCGTGAGCCAGGCCAACACGGGAGCGATGGTGTTGCGCGAGGGCGTGCCCCAAGCAGGCGATCCCTACTTTCAGCAGGGGATGGAAGCACTCTCAGCCAAAGTGGACGTGGCTCCCGCCGAACGGCCGGCGCGCAATCTCATTGTCTTTGTGGGTGACGGCATGGGCGTGGCCACCGTTACTGCCGCGCGTATTCACGCAGGACAGTTGGCGGGCGAAGACGGCGAGAGCTATGAGCTGGCCATGGATCGGTTCCCCCATACAGCTTTATCGCGCACATACAGTCACGACTTCCAAGTTTCGGATTCGGCCGCAACGGCAACGGCCATGGTTGCGGGCGTCAAAACCCGGTCGGGCGTGGTCAACGTAACCAGCCAGGTTGAGCGTGGTGATTGCGCCGCCGCGCAGTCCCAGGAGACCCGCACCCTGTTCGAATTGGCTGAAAGCGCAGGTTTGGCCACCGGCGTTGTGTCTACGGCGCGCTTGACCCACGCCACGCCGGCATCGGTTTATGCGCACAGCCCAAGCCGTGACTGGGAAAACGATCGGGCGCTCGGCGCTGCAGCCGAGCAGGGCTGCAAGGATATAGCCGCGCAGTTGATCGATTGGCCCGCTGGTGATGGATTGGAAATTGCGTTGGGCGGCGGACGGGCGAATTTCCTGGCCGCCGGTACGGCCGATCCAGAGTACGATGACCTCATAAGCGCGCGCGGCGACAACCGTGACTTAACGGCCCAATGGACGCAACGGTCGGCAGACCACGCCTATATCTGGAATGCGGATCAGTTCGCCCAGATTGATTTCTCCGGTCCGGCCAAGGTCTTAGGACTATTTGAGCCCTCGCACATGCAGTATGACGCCGATCGCGGTGACGATGCGGCCGGCGAGCCCAGCCTGGAAGAGATGACGCGCGCTGCAATTCAGCGGCTGTCACAGTCGGATGCGGGCTATGTGCTGATGGTCGAGGGGGGACGGATTGATCACGCGCACCATGCCGGCAATGCAGCGCGGGCGCTGACAGATGTGATCGCATTCGACAATGCTGTTGCCGCCGCTCTGGAATTGACCAGTCAGGACGATACGTTGGTGGTCGTCACGGCTGACCACAGCCACACCATGACCATTGCCGGATATGCCGCGCGTGGAAATCCGATCCTGGGACTGTCACGCTTGCCCGGCGGCGCCGCGTCGACGGGATTTGACGGCAAGCCCTATACCACATTGGGCTATATCAATGGACCTGGCGCGGTCTTTGGGCCTGGATTTGATCCGAGCAATGGGCGGCCAGATTTATCTGATGAGGACGTTCAAGCCCTTGATCACCGGCAGCAGGCGCTGGTCCCATCTCGATCCGAAACCCATGCGGGTGAGGACGTGATGATCTATGCCTGGGGCCCCTTTGACGGATTGTTTGCCGGCACGGTGGAACAGAATTTCATCTTCCACGCGCTGGCCTACGCCAGCGATATGGCGAGGCGCGCACCGATTGCGCCGTAAGGAGCAGGGTTGCGCGCCGGCCGTTTCATCAGTGTGGATTAATTGGCTGCGTTATAGCCATTGAGTATGGATTGACGAAGCTGGGTCGCCATCTCAACGCCCTGTTCAACGCCGGCGAATGTGGCGTCTCCGCGTACAACCCATTCACTGCCATCGGCAAACCATAAGCCCACATATACCGGGATGCCATTGGCGCGGTTGGCCTCGATGACAGAGCCAAACAAGTTTGACGAAGGATCGTCGCCAAGGCCTTCCAAGGTCACCGGCAAAGCGTTTGGATATTGCGCCATGGTGCGCCGCATGGCCTGGTTCCAAGTGGTCGCCGGGCTGCCTTCACCAGCAAGGTCGGGCTGATCGGCGCGGACGATGACGATGTTGGCCTGGCTGCCAATCGCTTCGCTGAAATAAAGACACGTGATCCCAAAGTGCCGACCGCTGGGCTGACCGTCAAAGCTGAGAATATCGTACAGCGTTGCGTCTCCAAGCGATGCAGGACAAACGGCGCCGGAGGGGTCGTGAGTGATGTTCCCATCGCCATCTTCCGACCAGAATTGCGGCGCTTCTTCAGCCTCGTCCTGGCTCATTGCAGGAGCGCACACAAGCGCAATTGTGGATACAGCGATGCTCAACGCGCGAAACTTCATAGTGTTCATTCCTTAGCTCAAGCTGTGCCCGCGACCATAACGCTTTATGCGCAGAGGAAAAGACGCTCTGCGCAATCAGCTGCGTGAATTGCCTGTGATGGCTGATTGCCGTTGGAAACGAGTTACAGCGACGTTGACGCGGCGCGCGAATGCGCTTCCGATGACCGAAATTAATATGTCCTTAGCAATTTCAGTCAAAAGGACTTGGTTAACGAACACACGATAGTATGGGTGTATTGGAGTAATTGCGCGAGACTACCGAGTGTGTGTCCGCATGTATAGGGAGCGATTACCTGATGCCGTTGAAACTGTCCTTGCGACCGGGCGAGCGATTTGTCCTGAATGGCGCAGTTGTGGAGAATGGCGATCGGCGCTCCACTTTGGTGTTGCAAAATCGTGCAGCCATTCTTCGTGAACGCGACATTATGCAAGTTGATGACGCAGATACGCCGGCTCGCCGCATCTATTTTCCAATCATGATGATGTACCTGGAAGACGAAAATAAACAGGAACATTATGATGAATTCGTAAGGTACATGACCGAATTCATTGATGCTGTGTTTAATCAGGATATTTTGCAAAAGTGCATTGAAATCAACAACAATGTCGCCTCGCAGGAGTTCTATAAGGCGCTAAGCGGGTGCCGCGAATTGATTCACTATGAAAACGTCCGCTTAAGAAACTCCCATTCATAATGATCCCCAGTTGATCTGATGAACTTGCGATCGCGGGTGTTTGCGCAATGCAATGCTCATTGGTCGCTCGCACTTTCGGCCTAGCACCGGACATTTTGGGGGTAGATGAAGTACAATGATAAAAGCTGAACAATTAAAAGATCCTGCGAAGGTTTCGGTAGATAACCAGATCCCGTACGCGAAGACGTCAACGGAGCCCGGCGACCAGACTGGCCCAGAACTTGCCGGTTCAGCTGAAGAACTGGCGCCTGTCATTCAAGTCGCTCGCTCAGCTCTGAACGCGCTTCAAACTGAGTTGAGAGCATTGCGGGTGCGCACTGGCGCCGTCGAATTGGGCGCGAATGCCGTGGTTGCTCTGGATGGCGTCATCAAGGATGGAAATACTACGCTGGCCCGCATGCGTTCAGACATCGCCAATGCGGAAGCGGATGGTCGAAATTTGCTCGACGGATCCTTGCCGCCCCGTGTGACCACGATTGGCGGGCCGATCGAAGCAAACTGTCCCTCGCTTCCTGGCGTTAATCTGAATGCGTGGCTGGATGCGATCGTCGGGGCCTTTGATGCGTACAGGCACACCGGAAATCTCAGCGCGCTGGACCGACAAATGGCCAATGCGGATGCATCATTGGCCCAAGTTTGCACGGTGATCGACGCCGCTTGGCGCAATGTTCAAACCCATTGGGCCATGATCAGCCTCGTTCGCAACAAAGCCTCAGAAACCTGGCTCGTTGATGCGACAAGCGCCGAGACGGCTGAAGCTCGCCGGCTCAAGGAATTGCTTTGTTCCCAGCAAGGTCCGTCCAAGCCAGCGGTGTCCGACACCCGCGCCTCCCGGACAATTTTGTCCCTGTTTAAGGATAGCGGCGGCCGCTCCCGTTCGGCGGCGTCTGGGGTCTAAGGCAATCGCTATTGCTGGCGACCGCCACCAAACCGTCCACGCAATGACGTGATCATCGTTTCCATTTCCGCAGATGTCACAATGCCATCGCCATCGGCGTCTGCGTTCATGATGCGCACGGGTTGGCCCACATACTCGTCGCGTGAGACCATGCCGTCATCATTGGAGTCTAACCGAGCAAACGGATCGCGATTGCCGCGACCGAAGCGACCGGCGCGTTCGCCGGCGCCTAGCCCGGCGGCGTCAACAAGGTCTTCGGCCTCGCTGCGCTCGACAAAGCCGTCGGCGTTGAGATCCATCGTTGCAAAGGCTTCAACGCGAGCTTGCTCGACTTCACTGGCGTCAATTCCGCCATCACCGTTGAGATCAAGGCGCTCGATGAGCGAGGCGATCCGGTCAGCCGGTTCCTGCTGAGCGTTCGCGACGGTACTGAAACTGAGGCCAATACACGAAGCGGCGATGAGAGACGTGAGCGTGCGTGCGATCATAGAATTTCGATCCTTTGGGAGATTTGTCGACAAAGCCCTTCAACGCACGCTCGATGTCAATTCCGTCGTTCTATCCGGCGTTGGAGAATAGGGTGAAGAACTGGTCCGGGTCGTAGTTATTGTCGTTCCACCACACTTCTAGATGCAGGTGGGGCCCCGTGCTACGGCCAGAACTGCCGACCCGCGCGATGACGTCACCGGGCACAAACGAGTCGCCCACAGTCCGTTCAAAGCCATTGAGCTGGCAAGGCGCATTGTCGCCCCGTTCACCAAGATCACTTCCATGGTGTTGCCATATCCATCCTTATCGCCGGTGAATGTGACCACACCGGCGAGGGGCGCGAGCACTGGCGAACGCTCGACGCTTCCAATCCGTACACAAATTAAGTCGATCTTTTTGGTATCGACGGGAGACGAAGGCGGTGTACGGACGTTGATCAGGGCACGGATTTCAGAGCGTGCCGCCATATCTCGAGCGAAAAGCACACGTCGGTCCTTGGCCGGCCAGACTGAGGAGTGATCGATCACGCTCTTGTCGAACCAAGGGGTGAGCAGGCAAGCTGACCGCAAAATCCAAGGAGGTCTGAGAGATGCGCTCCACTTCACATATGGTCCCACGCCATGGGCTCACAAGGCGCGCCATGCTGGCGAGCGCCAGCGCGGCGATGACGGCGCCAGCCTGGTCTCAGGACGACGCACCGTCCATGGTTTGGACACCAGCGGCGTCCATGCTCGCGCCTGCACAGGAGATCTACCCCGCCGCTTGGGGCGATGCGATCGTGGTGGCGGGCGGTTTCACTGTCACAGACGGTGAGCTTGGCGTGTCTGATCGCACGCAACTCTATGATGTGGCGTCAAACACGTGGCGCAATGGACCGACTCTGCCGGTGGCGCGCCATCACCCCCATTGCGTGGCGCTTGGTGAAACGCTCTATGTGATCGGCGGATTTGAGCTGAATGGGGACGGCGGTGTGTGGCAGATGCAGTCCACAGGGTGGATGCTGGATCGCGATGGCGAGACGTGGCGGGATGCGCCATCGCTGCCTCGGCCGGCCGGCGAGGCGGTTCCACTCGCCCTCAATGGGCGCATTCACGTGATTGGCGGGCGAAGACCCCAAGGCGAAGCGAATGCGCAGTGGAACGATCACACCGATAGCGCCGACCACTTTGTTTTTGATCCGCAAGATGGGGAGTGGCGCGCCCTACGGCCTGCGCCCACCGCGCGCAATTCTGCAGCGGGCGTGGTGCTCGGCGGTAAGATCTATGTGGTGGGCGGACGCCGGGTGAACGCCGGCTCGAACACCGAAAACGAGATGTACGATCCTGTCACGGACGAATGGACAACGTTAGCCCCAATGCCCCAGGGCCAAGGCGGACTTGCTGCGGGCGCGCTTGACGGCAAGATCGTCGCTTTTGGCGGTGAATATTTTAGGCCTCGCCCCGGCGGGGTTCACCCTGAGACATGGCTCTATGATCCGTCTCGCGATGTGTGGGAGGCCGGACCGCCAATGACAACGCCGCGCCATGGATTGGGAGGCGTGACCATGGCCGATCGGGTTTACGCCATTGGCGGGGCCACGGGCGTGGGCGCTGATGGCACAAGTGCAGTGGTGGAAGTGTTGTCTCGCTAAAATCAGTACGAACTGATCAGTCGAGAGCCTTTGATCGGGAGCGTCAATGCCTATGACCGTTACTATTCCTTCGCACGGTGACATATTGCGCCGCGTTTCCGGACACAGGGAAAAATGGCCGAAAACGCCGCCGGTGACGCCCGATCCTGTGGGACCGGGCCAAGAGAGTGTTTGGGACTACCCGCGTCCTCCGGAGGTCCGCGAGGTGGAGCACGATGTTCGCGTGGTGTGGGCAGGCCAGGTGATTGCCGGCTCTGAACGCGCACGCAAAGTCTGCGAAACTGCGGGCGCACCGGTGTATTATCTGCCCCCCGACGATGTGGCTCGGCAGTTTCTGATCCCCGCTGATGGACTGTCGATCTGCGAATGGAAGGGCGCGGCGATTTACTACGATCTTATGACAGGCGGTCAGCGGGCTGAGATAGCTGCGTTCTCCTATCCAGAACCGCTCAATGATTTGGGCATGGGGTACGACAAGATTGCGGGGTGGATCGCGTTTTATGCTGGACGGGTCGACGAGGCCTGGGTGGGCGATATGCGCGCGCGGCCACAGCCGGGTGGACTTTATGCAGGTTGGGTGACGCCCAATATTGTGGGACCCATTAAGGGCGCCCCTGGGACGGAGGGCTGGTGAAAATCAATCGTATGCACGGTGTTAAACCTGGTGCAGGGCCAGCTTCGGCGTGAAAGTTTGCCTGGAACGACACTGCATAGGAACTTTTGCAATTGCCCAAAAAGCGCCACAAATGAGGGGATCTGGGGCCAATGCTATCGTTGCGGGAGTGATTGGCGCACTGACCAAAAAGCGGTAACCGATCCCTGTGGATTTTCTGTTCTCGCGATCCGTTTATTGCTTGAGGTTCGTCGAGGATGGCTTATACCGGCCGCTCCCTCAAAAAAAGGGCGAGCCGTGAAGCTCGCCAAGGGGGCGTGAGACTGACGTCGGCTGGGCACAAGCTCAGCCCGACGTCAAGAATTGACATAACTTTTTTTCGTGATCCGTGCGACAATCGCTCTCGCGTTATCCACAGCTAGTCTGTCCGGATGGGATTGCGCCTGCGATCCCGATTGTCGCGCCGCCGTGGGCGGAGCGGCGACAAACTCAGCGATTGCGGCGATAATTCGTGGTCGAATTCTCATCCGATTGAACGATTGGGGCCCACGGAAGCTGGCAATCTGCACGGGCCGGTGGCGAACACATGGAAGTGGCAGAGATGTTATCGGGAAACTGCATTTCGTAACGATTGCATCATTCTGGGGCGATTTGCGCCATTTGACCGCCACAAACTGGCAAGTTAAGGCAAAGTATGATTGCAGCCGCGGTCAATCCGGCTATATATCGCCCAGCCTCCGCGGAGTTGGAGGAGGGAGAGCGTGGATGAGTGTGGCAGAAGATTACAAGGCCGACTTTCCTGGCGACTACCGGCCGACGGCGGATGAGCCGTTCATGAATCCAAAAATGCTGGAGTATTTCCGGCGCAAGCTGCTGGATTGGAAAGAGGACATTCTGACGGCAAGTCGATTGACCATCGACCAAATGCAGCAGGATGAGTTTACCCATGCCGACGTGGTGGATCGGGCCAACTCCGAGGCGGACCGGCGTTTAGAGCTGCGCACGCGTGATCGCCAACGCAAACTGATCTCGAAAATCGACGCAGCACTGCGGCGAATTGATGAGGGCGAGTACGGCTATTGCGAAATGACCGGTGAGCCCATCGGCGTTGGTCGCTTAGAAGCGCGCCCAACCGCGACAATGTCGCTGGAAGCTCAAGAGGCGCACGAGCGCAATGAGCGCGTGCATCGCGACGATTAGCACTTGCTGGTGCGGCCGGGCAGAGTTTCTGTGCGCAATTAATCCATCTTACATGCGGGAATGGTGACGCGCAGCTTAAGCGCGCCCCAATCTATGCGCCGCCGTTAAAACGAATATTGCCAACCCAAGGTGAATTGCAGGTCGGTCTCAAGTTGGGGACCGTTAAGGTCTTGGTAGACCGGCACGCCGACTTCAGCGCCAAGCCGCTGGCCTTTCAAAAGCCCCGACTGGCCTGCCCAGTTGACGCCCACGCTAATGTCAATCCGGTCGCCGCCCTGAAATGAAGGATTGGCGGTCTGCACGGGCGCGACGATTTGCGGATCGCGACCGCTAATGTCGCCAACGCTCTGCAAGTGAAACCGCGTTGAGGCGCTCAGCCATGGCGAAAATGCGTACGATCCCCACACATCAAGGGCGTACTCATCACCAAGTTGATAATCCTGGTCATTGTCGTATAGCCGCCACACCGCTGAACCCTGCACGCCATAACCCAGATCGCCATTGCGGCCGCTGATCGTGTAGCCCAGCTTGGGATCGAATGTGCCGCTGCCCAGCTGCATGGGGTAAGGCAGGCGCAAGGTGGGCGTCGCGCCATTGGGCGCCAGCACTTGGTCGGTTTCGTCAATCGAAGCGGTTGGCGTCGATAGGCCGACCAGGATGTGTGAGGTGATCACGTCGGTTTCCGTCCAACGAAACAACGCGGCGAGCGTCGTGTCGCCAAAGCCTTCCGACTGTGTCGTGAACCCGCCAATAATGTCGTCATTGGTGAGTTCTTCGGCGGGAACGCCGCCGGCGAATGTGACGTGATCCATTTCCTTGATGATGTAGGAGCCCATGGCCATCAGCGTGATGTCGTCGCTCGGCGCCCACATGGCGCCCAACATATGCATGTCCATGGTCATTTCAGTGGGAACCAC